>JBEKLB010000008.1:0-36368 GCA_050010415.1 Bryobacteraceae bacterium
CACTGCTTCGAGCGCCGCCGAATCGAATTGAGCCAGCACGGATTACCTCAACCACTTTGACACCGGCCGAATCCGATTTGTGCCTGACATCGAATCGTAAACATTTCCATGCTGAGTTCCCCACCCCTCCGCCGTTACAATGGGATTAGCGAATGGTAAAGGACGGCATCTATTACGCGCTCGGGCTCTCCGCCGCTGGGGCTCTGCTCTGGTATCTGCTCAACCCAGCCTACGCCGCGCCATTGTTCGTGCTGGCTCTGTTCTGTCTCTACTTCTTTCGCGATCCCGATCGCACCATACCCGACGGCCCCGTGGCGGTCTCACCCGCCGACGGCAAAGTGGTCGGCATCATCGGCGACGGCAAAGGCGCCGAAAGCACGCGCATCAGTATCTTCCTGAATATTTTCGACGTTCACGTGAACCGCGCTCCCATCGCCGGCCGCATCGAGAACGTCGAGTACACCAAGGGCCAGTTTCTAGTAGCCAGCCGCGAGGATGCCAGTTCGCAAAACGAGCGCAATACCGTGACCATCACCGGTACAACGACCGGCGATTCCACCAGCGTCCGCTTCTCCCAAATCGCCGGCCTCATCGCGCGCCGCATCGTCTTCTATAAGAAGCTGGGCGACACCGTCCAAAAGGGCGAACGCGTCGGGCTCATCAAGTTCGGTTCCCGGGTCGATGTGTTCCTAGGCCCCGAATGGGAAATCAAAGTACGGCCTGGCGAGCGCGTCTCGGGCGGCTCCAGCATCCTGGCCCAACGAAGGCAGAGCTGATGGCGCGCCTCACTCTCAAAGAGCGGTTTTTTGATCCGCGCCCGCCCTCGCGCCGGCCCAGGCGTGCGGCCTATGCTCTGCCGACGCTCTTCACCGCTGGCAACATCTTCCTCGGATTCATCGCCATTCTTCGCGCGGTGGAAGGCGCGCTGCTGAGCGCAACCGGGCAACTCGGCCCCAATCCGCACTTCGAGGTGGCGGCCAAGGCCATCGGCGCCGCGGTAGTGCTGGACGGACTGGATGGACGCATCGCCCGCATGACAAATACGGTGAGCGATTTCGGCCGCGAGATGGATTCGCTCGCCGACGTCATCACTTTCGGCATCGCTCCCGCCGTTCTGGCCTACACCTGGGGCGTGCAGTTCGTTATGCCCGGCGGGTTCCTGATGGATCACCGGGCCGGCTATTTCCTGGCCTTCCTCTTCCTGCTGTGCGGCGCCGCGCGCCTGGCCCGCTTCAACGTCCAGACCAACCCGGTGCCCAAGAACCCGGGCCGTCCGGATCGCAAATACTTCGTCGGGCTGCCGATACCCGCCGCGGCTGGAATGGTGGCAGCTATCGTTTATGCCAACGATAGCGTGCCGGTGGAATGGTGGATTCTATCGGCCTTATGGCTCGGCGTGCTCGCTCTGCTCTCGTTCCTGATGGTCAGCACCTGGCGCTATCCGAGCTTCAAGGAGATCCAGCTAAAAGGCCCACGGTCGCCGCTAACCGTAATATTTTTCGGCGCGCTCATTGTTTTGATCTGGTTTTACTCCCAGCCGGTCCTGCTGGCACTCGCAACTTTATATGTCAGCACGGGTATCGTGATTCGTGCGGCGGGTATCATCCGTCGCCTGTTCCGTCCCCGGCCCCCATCGCCACAGCCGGAGCATCAAACTGGTTAGCATGCATGCCCATCGCAGCAGTAAGCGCCCCTCTATCGCAATTGTCGGAGGCGAGACGCTCCTGGGAAAAGAAGTAAACGACCTTCTGGAAGCCCGTAAGATTCCGGCGAGCATTCAGTTGGTCTCTTCCTTCGAGCCCGAGGGTCCCACCAAGGCGGCCAGCGTTCTCGCGCTCGGCAGCGAAGAACCGCTCGTCATGGCTTCCATTGAATCCGCCGGGCTCGAGGCAGCGAAAATTGTCATCCTGGCGGCATCCAAGGAAACGGGCCAGAAAGCTTACGAAAAAATCCGAGGGGCGAAACCTCGGCCCGTAGTGATCGATCTCACCGGCGCTCTGGAGGATTTGGCCGAGTCGCGCCTGCGCGCACCACTCGTAGAGCCCACCGGTTTCAGCGCCCAGAGTCCAATTCAAACCGTCGCGCATCCGGCCGCCGTCGCGAGCGCGCTGCTGCTCACGCATCTGCAGAAAACCGGCGCGATCCGCCGCTCCGTAATTGAAGTCTTTGAGCCGGTGAGCGAGCGCGGCAAGGCCGGCATCGACGAATTGCAAAAGCAGGCCGTCGCCTTGCTCTCATTCAAGCCCTTGCCCAAGGCCGTATTCGACGCGCAGGTCAGCTTCAACATGTTGTCGGAATATGGCTCCGACGCGCCGCTAGCGCTGGAAGAAATTGAGCTGAAGATTGACCGGCATCTGGCCAGCTTGCTGGCTGCTTCGGGAGCGCCCATGCCTTCCCTGCGTCTCATCCAAGCGCCGGTATTCCATGGCTACAGCATCTCAGCCTGGGTAGAATTTGAAGAGAACCCTGGGATGGACCGTATCTTCCACGCTCTTGGATCCAGCCACATCGACGTCCGCACCAAGGACCACGAGCCACCCACCAACGTCGGCATCGCGGGACAGAGTGGCATCACCGTGGGCTCCATCGCGCAGGATCGCAATCAGCCCCGCGCGTGGTGGTTCTGGATCGCGGCGGACAATCTGCAAATCGTTGCCGAAAACGCTGGGGAGGTTGTACGTGAGTATTTGGAATAGGCCGGGCGCGTGCCCGGTTGTGGTCTGCTTGGTCGTGCTCTGCCTGGCCGTGGTCTGCCTGGGGTTCACGTCCTGCGGTTACCATGTTGCCGGCCAGGCCAAACTGGTGCCGAAAACAGTCCACACGGTCGCTGTGCCGCCCTTTGGAAACGCGACGGTACGCTACAAGCTTTCCGATCTCCTGCCCGAAGCGATCAGCCGCGAACTGATCTCCCGCACGCATTATCAGATCGTCAACGATCCAACCCAGGCCGATGCCGTCCTGCGCGGCACCGTGATTAACTACATCGCTTATCCCACCCTGATCGATCAAACCACCGGCCGGACCAGCGGCCTCCAGATCAACGTGCGGCTGGACATCAGCCTGGTGGAACGGTCGACGGGCAAAGTTATTTATTCACGTTCGAATTTTGAGGCGCACGAACGCTACGAGTTGTCGGTGACCAACAACTTGCAGTACTTTGACGAAAGCGGTGCGGCCATCGAGCGCTTGAGCAAAGATGTAGCGCGCGACATGGTGACCTCCATATTGGATAATTTTTGAGTGACAACTCTTGAGTCCTGAACAGTTTCTGCAACGCGTCGCGAAAGCGCCGCCCGCACCGGTGTATTTGTTCCTGGGCCCTGAGGTGTATCAACTTAGCGCCTGCCGGCGCGCGCTGGTGGACAAGGTGCTGGCGCCGGAAGATCGTGAGAACGGTCTCAGCCGGCACGATCTGGAAGAGACCACGCTCGCTCATGTGTTGGACGATGCCCGCTCGCTCTCGCTCTTTGCGCCCAATCGAGTGGTGTGGGTTTCAGGCGCCGAGACTGCACTCCCGCGCGGACGTGCCGCGAGTGATGACGATACCGCCGCCGCGGCGGAACTGGCCGCGTATCTGAAGCATCCAACCCCCGGCGTGGTGCTGGTCTTCGAAGCCAGCCGCTACGATTTTGAGGGCGAAGACCGCGCCAAGCTCGAACGCGTCCAGAAATTTTATTCCGCCATCCCGGAGGTGGTCGAACTGCGGCCTTACACGCTCGAATCGGCGCGCCGCCTGGCGCAGGATCTGGCGAAGGAAGCCGGCCTGCAGATCGGGCTGGCTGAAATCGGCCTTCTCGTTGAATCGCTCGCCGCGGACGCCGGGCGTATTGCAAACGAGATCGAGAAGCTGCGCCTCTACACAGCGGGCACGCGCAAAGTGACAGCGGATGACATCCAGCGCCTGGTTCCGAACGCCCAAGCGTCGACCATTTTCGCTTTGGTGGGCGCGTTGGGGCGCGGCGATCGCAAACGAGCGCTCGACAGCCTGGACACCCTATTCCGCGAAGGCGAGTATCTTCCGCTCGCCCTCACCTTCCTCGCCACGCAATTCCGGCTGGCGCTCGCGGCGCGCGATTCCGGACTGAAAACGTCGCAACAAATCCAGGCCAAATTCTCACAGCAGGGCATCCGCATCTGGCGCGATCGGGCCGAGCAGGTTTATCAAACGGTGGGAGCTTTTCCGGGCGAGAAGCTTGGCAAAGCCATCCAGAAGATCTACTGGGCCGACAAAGCTCTCAGGGACACGCGTCCGGATGACCGGGTGGTGATGGAAGAACTGGTTCTAAGCCTGACGAACTAAGCCGTGAGGAGCGGTCCGTTATGCGATCGCTTTGAGCCTGGCTTGCAACCGGCTCTTATAACGCGCCGCAGTGTTCCTCTTGATGATGCCCCAGCGGGCCGAGCGGTCAATGAGGGAGAACGTGGCAGGCATCGCATCGTTCACGCCTTTGGTGTCTTTGGACGCAAGCAGCCGGCGGATAGACCGGATCTGGTGACGAAGCCGCGATTTACGGAGACGATTCACCACCGTCTTCCGTTTGGTCTGGCGCATGCGCTTCAGCGCTGAAAATGTATTTGCCATTCTAGTACAGCTAACAGAATAACCCATCCCCCTGCCGAAACTCAATCTCAGTCAGTATCAGCCTGACGTGGGGCCTTATCCAGATTACGCTAAAAGCGTTACGCTAGAAGCATGGAGACGGTTAGCGTCGATTTGCCGGTTGCTCTGATCCAGGCGGCGCACCTTGATGCCACCAACCTTTCGCAGGAAGCGGCACGACTGCTTGCTCTCGAGCTATTTCGGGAAGAGAAAATCTCCGTAGCGCGAGCTGCGGAACTATCCCGGACGCCGCTGGCCGCGTTTATGGACTTCGCGGCAGCGCACAACGTCTCACCAATTCAAAACGGCCTGAGCGACCTTGAAGATGATCGGAACACGTTGGCCGAACTGGATTTGTGATTGTCGTTTCGGACTCGTCCCCGCTTATCTCCTTAGCGAAGATCGAAGCCTTCCAACTGCTCGATCAATTGTATGGAAAACTGACAATTTCCGCGGAAGTATTCAGGGAAGTCGTCGTTTCCGGCGCAGGGCTGCCTGGCGCCGCCGAAACGTCCAGTTCGCCTTGGATTGAAGTAACACGAATCAACCGTACAAACGATCTCACGGACGCACAGAGGCGCTTCGGTCTTGGTCTTGGCGAGCTCAGCACCTTAATACTTGCCAAGGAAATCGGGGCCGACTTGGTTCTTCTACTAGATGACCGCGGCGCTCGAAAGCTCGCCCAAAAGGACGGACTCCGCGTACAAGGGACTATCGCTGTTTTGGAAGCTTGCTACCGCAAAGGCTATCTCACTGATCTTCGAGGCGAATACCTCAAGCTATTAAACCGGGGCGTCTTTCTGAGACGGGAAGTTCTAAATGGCAGCATCGAGTCCTTCAGGCTTGCGCCGATCTAGAAATCCCCTTTGGCATGACCCATAATCAGCACCGCAGACAACCCGAATTGAGGAACGATAAACGGTTGGAGCCGATTAGATCCGGCCATCCATAACCGACGTTAGCTCCCAATTCCCAACTGGGAGTCCTGGTACGCCCCTCGCGCCGGGTTGTTGCCCTCTATGCCCGGCCTGGCAAACGCCGCTTGAACCTGGCGATCCCGAAGAGTATTGCGAACGCGAGGCAAATAAAACGGGCGTTAGGCTCGGGAGACGCATAGAGGATATAGCCCTGTTCAACACCGTCATAGCGGCCAAGTCCCACAATTTCCCCGCTGTCATTGATGCCGACGGGTGGTCCCAGGACCCAACCGCTGTCGTTGGTTATGAGGTCCGCCAAATTGTACATCGACCCGTCAGAATAGAGGAACGCATAAGCATTCGATCCCACGGTGTCGAATCCAACGATCTCGCCACTATCGTTGATGCCTGCTGGGGTTTGAAGTCCGGCTGAGCCCACGCCCGGCACGTCGCCCAGCGCCGTCATAAGCCCCGTACCCGGATCATATATAAAGGCGTTGAAGTTGCCGTCTGACCCTCCCCAACTCTGACCCGTCACCTGGCCGAGGTTGTTGATGCTCAATGCCGTGGAGTTCGAATCGCCTGGCAGAGTCCCGAGGCCCTGCATCACACCGTCGGCATAGAGGAAAGCCTCTTCAACGCTGTAACCATTGCCTGAATTACCGACAACCTCGCCGGAGTCATTGATTGCGAAACCAAGGCTTTGCGTGAAGGAGGGCAGGGTTCCAAGAGATTGGAACTGCCCGTTCGAGTAGGTATAAGCTTGGTTGCCCGTGGCGGAGCCATAGCTGCCGGCCACTGTCCCCGAGTCGTTGATAGCGCGTGCCGTCACTCCGCTGCCCGTCGTGAGTGTCTGTGTGACTCCGTTGCTGTAGATGAATCCTGTCGAAGGACTCGTGCCGACCACCTGGCCCGAATTGTTTATTCCCGTGACAACGGATAGACTGCTCGGCAAATCGAAGGTTGCGGTGGGTCCGCCCGGCTGGGTCACATAAGCTTGCTGCGATCCCTGGCTATAACTGACAATCACCCCATTGTTGTTGATTGCCGCCGGCAGAGCCCCGGTCGGGGCGCCAGGCAACGCGACGATGGTGTAATCCAGACTATTGGCCCGCGCCAGGCTCGACGCAATCCCCGTGACGATCAGAGCGGCGATGCGGAAGCATCTCATATATTGTTTCTCCAAACCCTCGACGCCCGGGCAAGCTAATTCTACAAGAGTTCCCTCCGCTTCACATCGCCTTTCAAGCGGGTTCGAGGCCAGGAGTCCTGGTACGCCTCCGCATTGACAGAGACTCTCCATATTGTATATATTGTCTATCGACTTACTTTACAAATAAGCAGACCAAGCCGTGCCCAAACCCACATTCATTCTCAGCACCACCCTAGCGCTTTCTTCGCTCACCCTCCTCCAGAGTTGCTCCTCGAAGACCGAGGCCACCGGCGGTCCCGCCACGATACATCTGCTAAACGTCTCTTACGACCCTACTCGCGAGTTGTATCAGGAATTCAATAAAGCCTTTGCTGACAGTTGGAAACAGAAGACAGGCCAGACCCTGACCGTGGAACAGTCGCACGGCGGCTCCGGCAAACAGGCGCGCTCGGTGATTGACGGTCTCGAAGCCGACGTGGTCACGCTCGGGGTGGCATCCGATATCGACGCCATCGTTACGAACGGCCACTCCATCAACCCGGGCTGGGAAGCGCGTCTGCCGAATAGCTCCACACCGTATACGTCGACTATTGTGTTTCTGGTTCGCAAAGGCAATCCCAAAGCCGTTCACGATTGGCCGGACATCGTCAAGAAAGGCGTGAGCGTCATCACGCCCAATCCCAAAACATCCAGCGGCGGGCGCTGGAACTACATGGCAGCTTGGGGCTACGCCTGGAATCATGATGGCCACGATGAACAGAAGACGCGTGATTTCATTTCAGCGCTCTACCATAACGTTCCCGTCCTGGACTCAGGCGCTCGTGGATCCACCACCACCTTTGTCGAGCATGGCTTGGGCGACGTCCTGCTGTCTTGGGAGAACGAGGCTTACTTGGCGCTCAAGGAATTCGGCGCCGATAAGTTCGAGATCGTCAATCCTTCATCCAGCATTCTCGCCGAGCCTCCGGTTGCGGTTGTGGACAAAAACGTCGACCAGCATGGCACTCGCGCGGTAGCCGAAGCGTACCTTCAATACTTGTACACCGACGCTGGACAGGAGATCGCCGCCAAGAATTTCTACCGGCCGCGCAACGCCGCCATCCTCGCCAAATACAAGAGTCAGTTCCCGGATATCCAGCTCTTCTCCCTTACCGATGTCGCCGGCCCATGGAAGGAAGTTCAGCCCAAGCACTTCGCCGATCACGGCGTTTTCGATCAGCTCTACAAGCCGCAAAGCTAAAATGAGCAGGCTACGGCAGCATAGCGTTATTCCTGGCTTCGGCCTGACGTTGGGATACACGCTGTCCTATTTGAGCTTGATCGTCCTGATCCCGCTGTCGGCGCTGGCGGTGAAGGGAGCCGCGCAGCCCTGGTCGCAATTCAGCGAAGCCGTTTTCGATCCGCGAACGCTGGCCGCCTGGCGTCTCACCTTCGGGACGGCTTTCGTCGCTTCGCTGGTGAACGCATTTTTCGGACTCATCGTGGCCTGGACGCTGGTGCGTTACGAATTCCCCGGCCGCCGCTTTCTCGACGCGCTCATTGATGTGCCGTTTGCGCTGCCCACCGCCGTATCCGGCATCGCGCTCACCGCCATCTATTCGCAAAACGGCTGGATGGGCCGCTGGCTGCAACCGCTCGGCATCAAAGCGGCCTTCTCGCCTTTGGGCATCGTGATCGCGCTCACGTTTATCGGCCTGCCCTTCATTGTTCGAACCGTGCAGCCGGCCGTCGAGGATTTGGATCCGGCAGTGGAAGAAGCTTCGGCGTTGCTCGGCGCCAGCCGTTTGACCACCATGTGGCGGGTGATTCTGCCGGCCTTACAACCGGCGCTCGTGGCAGGATTCATTACCGCCTTCGCGCGCTCGCTGGGAGAATACGGCTCGGTGATCTTCATCTCCGGCAACATGCCGATGAAAACCGAAATCGCATCCCTGCTCATCGTTACCAAGCTCGAGCAATTCGATTACGCGGGCGCCGCGGCCATCGGCCTGTTGATGCTGGTCAGCTCGTTCATCCTGCTGTTTCTGGTGAACGTGGGGCAATGGTGGTCCACGCGGCATCTCAGGAGGACGGGGTGAGCTCTCACCACAGCCATATCGAGCGCCATATCGAGCCAAGATGGATGCGGAACGCGTTCATCGCTGCGTCCGTCGGCTTCGTCGGGCTTCTCATCCTGCTGCCGGTGATTTCAGTTTTCACCGAAGCCTTCCGCAAGGGCGTCGCGTTTTACCTCACCAGTATCTCGGACCCGCTGGCGATGTCGGCGTTACGCCTCACCCTGATCACGGCCGGCGTCACGCTCGCGGCCAATCTCGTATTCGGCCTCGCGGCATCCTGGGTCATTGCCAAATTCAGCTTCCGTGGACGGAATCTCCTGCTGTCTTTGATCGACCTGCCATTTGCGGTTTCGCCCGTCATCTCAGGCCTGGTATTTGTTCTGCTCTTCGGAGCGCAGGGCTGGTTTGGCGAATCGCTCTCGCGCCACGGCATACATATTATCTTCGCCACGCCGGGCGTTATTCTCGCCACTATCTTCGTCACCTTCCCGTTCATCGCGCGTGAGCTGATTCCGCTGATGCAGGAGCAGGGCGCCGAGGAAGAGGAAGCCGCGGTTTTGCTCGGCGCGAATGGCTGGCAGACCTTCCGGCGCGTGACGCTGCCCAATATCCGCTGGGCGCTGGTTTATGGCGTGGTGCTGGCAAACGCGCGCGCCATGGGCGAATTTGGCGCGGTCTCGGTAGTTTCCGGACACATTCGCGGACGCACCAATACGCTGCCGCTGCATGTTGAGATTCTCTACAACGAGTACAACTTTTCAGCCGCCTTCGCCGTAGCCAGCTTGCTGGCGCTGCTCGCGTTGGTGACCCTGGCCGCCAAGACTGCGCTCGAATGGCGCATCCGTGCCGAAGAGCGCCCCGTCGTAATGGAGAACGTTATGGAAGAGGTGGCGTAAGCATGGCTATCGACGCCCGGCACGTCAGCAAGTCGTTCGCAAATTACGTCGCGCTACGCGACGTGGATCTGCATGTGGAAGAGGGCCAGCTGGTGGCTCTGCTCGGGCCCTCGGGCTCCGGCAAGACCACGCTTCTGCGCATTATCGCCGGGCTCGACACGCCCGATCCGAATCCCAAAACGGAAGTGATCGTGGATGGCCAGGACATCCTGGACCAATCGGCCAGCGAACGGCGCGTCGGATTCGTCTTCCAACATTACGCGCTGTTCCGCCACATGACGGTGTTCGAGAACATCGCCTTCGGCTTGCGCGTCCGCCCGCGGAAGCTGCGCCCGTCGGAGCCGGATTTGCGCCGCAAGGTGCATGACCTGTTGGACCTGATCCAGCTTCACCGCTGGTCCCAGCATTATCCTTCCCAGCTTTCCGGAGGCCAGCGGCAACGCGTGGCTCTGGCGCGCGCACTGGCCATCGAGCCGAGCGTCCTGCTGCTCGACGAGCCCTTCGGCGCACTCGACGCCAAGGTACGCCAGGAACTGCGCCGCTGGCTGCGAACCCTGCACGCCAAGCTAGCCGTCACCAGCGTCCTGGTCACTCACGATCAGGAGGAGGCGCTCGAAGTGGCCGACCGAATCGTCATCATGAACCAGGGGCGCATTGAACAGACCGGCACGCCCGACGAAGTGTTTCACCATCCGGCCTCCGAGTTCGTTGTCACCTTTCTCGGCCACGTCAACCTGTTTCATGGACGGCCCGAGGCTAATGGCCAGTCAGACCGCATGTTCGTGCGCCCGCACGAACTGGACATCGAACGCTTTTCGTCAAATGGCCACTCAGTGGCCGCCCGGGTTCAACGGATTCAATCGGCCGGGCCCGTCGTGCGGGTGGAATTGAGCAGCGACCAAAATGAGGCCATCACGGTGGAGATGACGCACGAGCGTTACCGCACACTGACCCTCAGGACCGACGAGACGGTGTTCGTGACGGTGCGGGAAGCCAAGGTCTTCGTCGCCACTAAGTGACGCCCGACGCCCAGGGAAAGAGCGAGCTTGGTGGCGACATCAAGCGGAATGAGGTGTTCCGGCACTGTTTCGATAGGCAAGCGAGAAACCCGCTGGAACTAAGAATACAGTTAACACCACCGAAACGAGCAGCCCGCCAATCAGCGCCCGTGCCAGCGGTGCATAGCTCTCACTGCCTTCGCCGAGTTTGAGCGCCATCGGCATCAGCCCGATGATGGTGGCGAGCGACGTCATGAGGATAGGACGCAGCCGCACACGGCAGGATTCGATGATCGCTTCTCCCACGCCGCGGCCTTCCATCTTCAAGTGGTGAGCGAATTCGACGATCAGGATGCTGTTCGACATGGCGATACCGGCCAGCATCACCACTCCCATCAGCGACATTACGTTGAGCGTGGTCCCGGTGAGAACCAGCACCATCAACACACCGGAAATTCCAGGAGGAAGCGCCAGCAAAATAATGAAGGGATCGATGAAGGACCGGAACTGCGCCACCAGGATGAAGTAGAGCAGCACGACCGAAAGCGTGAGTCCGATCGCAAAACTCCTGAACGAAGCGTTCATGGCCTCCGCGCTGCCCCGCACAGCTACGTTGACATTGCTCGGGACCTCTTGACGGTCCACCACGCTATGCACATAATCCGCTGCGGCGCCAAGGTTCTCGCTGGATGGACGCGCGTAGATATCCAGCTTGCGCCGGATCTGATAGTGATCCACTTCGGTGGGCGCCTTGATACGCTCGATGTTGGCAATCATGTCCAATCGCGTAGGTTGAGCGACGCCGTCCGCGTGCAATGGAATGGATCGTAAATCCTGGATGGATCGAATCTGCGTTTCCGGGTACTGAACGGTCAGGAAATAATTGTTCCCATTGCGTGGGTCAATCCAGAGATTAGGAGCGATCATCTGGTTGGACGTGAGAGAAGTGATGACGTTGGTGAGCACTTCGCGTTCAGTGAGGCCGAGCTTCGCCGCGTGCAGGCGATCGATATCCACGCGCAGCGACGGATAATCCAGATCCTGTGGCATGAAAACGTCGGCTATGGTGGGCGACAACCGCAGCTTGGCCGCAATGTCCTGAGCCACTCGATTATCGGTTTCGAGGTTCGCTCCAACCACCTGCACGTCAATTGGGGCGGGCGCACCCATACTGACCACGGCATCCACTAAGCTGCCGGTGGAAAAGAACGGGGTCAGCTCGGGCATTTCCGCGGCCATGCGTTTCTTGATTTGGCCGATGTATTCGTAGCTTCCTGTCTTATGTTCGGGTTTCAATCCCACTTGAATAAATCCGGTATGCATCGCGGCATTCGCGGTGTAAACGGCGGAGAAACCGTTATCGACGCCGATGTTGTCGACAATGATAGCCAGGTCCTCGGGGCGAACGATCTGTTTGATCAAGCTTTCCAGATCGGCGACTTCTCTCTCGGTGACCGTAAGCTTGGTTCCCGAAGGCGCCTTGAAGGTGATCACAAATTGTCCCGCGTCCGTTTGCGGGAAATATGAGAACCCGAGTTGGCTATATAGCAGGAGGCTCGCGGCAAAAGCGACGAAAAATAACACAAGCACCGTGATGGGCACGCGGAGCACTCGTTGAACCAGCGCTTCGTAGAGTCCGAGCATGCCGTTAAACGCTCGGTTGAAAGCCGCGGTGAAGCGTGCGCCCCAACCTCTGGCGTGTTCGGGTTCTGTGTGTTTCAGGTATCGCGCGCAGAATAGCGGCACCACCGTCATCGCGACGATGTAGGACGCGAACAGAGAAACCACCACCGCCAGCGCCATCGCCGAAAACAAAAACTTGCTGACACCCGCCAGCAGCGTTACCGGAAAAAAGACCACTGCAGTGGTTAGCGTGGATGCCAGCACCGGCAGCGCCACTTCCTTACCGCCCGTTTCGGCCGCAACCCGCGGAGGCTCACCCAGTTCAAGATGGCGATAGATATTTTCGAGCACCACTACGGAGTTGTCGATCAGCCGGGACAACGCTAGCGCCAGCCCGCCCAGTACCATGCTGTTGATGGACGATCCGCCCAATTGCAGAACGAAAAACGTCGCGCATACCGACAGTGGAATGGAGAAGAACACCGCCACGGTCGCCCGCAGGCTGCCCAAGAACATCAGGATCATGATGCAGGTGAGAAACAGGCCGATGCCGCCTTCGTCCAACAGCGTTCGGATTGCGGTGCGGACAAAGCGCGACTGATCGAACACTACGTCGGTCTTCATGGCGGAAGGAACATCCACCAGGTGGCTGACAGTCTTGCGGACCCCATCCACCACCGCGATGGTGTTCGAATCACCGCCTTGCTTCATCACCGGAAGATAAACGGAGCGCTGCCCGTTGACATGAACCACGTTGTATTGCAGAGCGTGAGCGTCTTTGAGCTGGCCGACATCGGACATCAAGACCGGATTCTCGCCGTTCATCTTGATGGGATATTGATTCGCGTCCTTCAGATTGAACTGCGCATTCGAATAGATGTTGTAGTCCAGGTTCCCGATCTGGACATCGCCGGCCGGAAGAATGACATTGGCTTGACTTAATGACCGCACCACATCCATGGGGCTGATCTGGCGAGCTTCCAGCTTGTAGGGATCGACGTAGAACTGAATCTGGCGCCAAGGTCCGCCAAAGGGCTGTGGAATGGATGCGCCGGGAACGCTGGCCAATTGGTTGCGAACGAAATTCTGCGCGATGTCCTTGAGGTTGCCGTCGCTCATGCCTTCGCCGATCATGGTGACCAGACACACCGGCAAGCTCGACGCGTCGGACTTCAGCACGACCGGCGGCAGGGTCCCCGGCGGCAAGTCCTTCATATCGGAAACGGCCAGGTTCGCAATGGTGGCCGCGTCGATATCCGCGTTGGTGTTGGATTGAAAGTAGACTCGAATGATACTGACGCCGTTCAGCGATCGGGATTCAATATGATCGATTCCGCTCGCGAGCGTAAAGAAACGCTCCAGGTGATACGTGATGTCGCCCTCGATTTGTTCCGGCGGCATGCCCGCATAGAACGTCGCAACTACCACCACGGGAATGTTCATCGACGGGAACATGTCCACCGGCATCTGCACCACGCTGACCGCGCCCAGGATCGCCAGTATCGCGCAGACGACGATGACCAGATAGGGGGTATTGATGGCAAATCGCGACATTTAGGATGACTCTTCAGGGCTTGAGTGTTGCATCACTCGCTAACCGAATAACCTTGGGCTGAACCTTATTGCCGTCCTTCAGGCCGGATCGCGAGCCGACGACCACGTCATCGCCGTCCTTAAGGTCGCCGGATCGAATCTCGATCTGGCGCGCGGTCTCGATCCCGAGACCCACTGGAACAATCTGAATCGTGCCGGATGGCTGGACCGTGAAGACACGAGCAGAGCTCCCAGCCCCGTCCACGGCCTCTACCGGAACGGTAAGGACGTGTTTCCGCTGCTCGGTGACGAGATCCACCTGGGCGTACATCCCGGGCACCAATACCAGCGTTGGATTGGGAACGTCTACTTCCGTCTTCATGGTTCGCGTGGACTCGTCCACTTTGTCCGAGAAGCGCGCCACTCGTCCCGGAAAGCTTCGATGCAGCGCCGATACCCGTACATCCACCGGCTCACCGAGATGAATCAACGGAACCGCCGATTCCGGCACGGGCAGCGCAAGGCGCAGCAGACCGTTTTCCGAAAGCCGCACCACCGGCATAGCCTGGCTCTGCGATGCGGTCCCGGCTTGAATCAAAGAACCGCTATTGGCATATCGCTTGGTGATAACCCCCGCGAAAGGGGCGCTGATAGTTGCGTATTGAAATAAGGTTTTGACGCGCGCCTGCTCAGCCTGAGATACCCGGATACGCTGCTCGCTGGCGGTGATTCGCGATTTGGCGCCGGATACCTGCGCCTCCGCTATCAAGTCCCGCGAATGTGCCTCGTCCACCTCTTGTTGCGGAACCAGTCCCGGCTCTTTCTTGGAAACGTCCAGCACCCGCGAGTACGACAAGTGCGCCATGTCGTGCGTGGACTGAGCCCGCTGCAGCTCATCGCGGGAGGCTGCTAAGTCCGCATTGGCTTCATCGATGGCGGCGGCGGCCCGTGTGAGGTCGTCCTGCATTTCCGGGATTTCGAGCGTCGCAAGCAACTGTCCCTCTTTCATGCGATCGCCGATATCCACGTTGATGTTCTTGATGTAACCGGACACTTTGGCCATGACATCGATTTCCTGAAAGGGTTCAAACTCCGCCGTCAAGACCAAATCCGTGGCGAGATCGGCCCGAGCCGCCTGGACCACCGCAACGGTAGGAACTTCGGCGGCCGTCGGTGTCACCTCCGCACCGCCCTTGCGGGCACAAGAGGCGATCGACATCGCACAACAGATGATTCCCGCGGACGCGGCAAAACGACTCATCGTAAGATCCCCATCGCATAATTGAGCGCGGCGCGATCGCTCAGATAGTCGTACTTCGCCGATGCAGCCGCGATCTGGGCCGAGGTTTGGTTCAACTGAGCCTGGTTCAACTCAACGATGCTGCCCAACGCGTTGTCGTAGCGCGCTTGCGCCAGCCGCAGAGCTTCATTGGCCTGCGCCACCATGCGCGCCGTAACGTCCAGGCGGCGGAAGGAATCGTTGGCATTGAGCCAGGCTACGCGCACGTCGCTCGAAATCTGCACCGACAACTCCTCCACGTCTTTGGCCGCGGCAGCCGCACGCGATTCCGCTTCTTCGCGCCGCGCCCTGAAGAGTCCGCCGTTTAGAAAGGGAACATTCACGTTGACACCCGCGGCACTGTAGCTTTCCGGCAGCCTCGGGTCCCGAACGGGAGCCACTCCAGCCACCGCGGCGGCGTTGATGGTGGGGTTTCGAAGCCTTCGCTCTGCATCGGCAAAACGCTCCAGCGACTCTTGACTGAGCCGCAGGGCAGCCAAATCCGGACGCTCTCGTTTGGCCTGTTCAATCAATGCATCCACATTGGGATCGAGCGCCGGCGGCAGCGCCTCGTCACTCAATGAAAATGGCTGGTCGCGATCGTAACCCATGGCTGCGGACAAGCGTGCATGGCTGGCCGTGGCATCGTTCTCGGCGTGGAACAGGTCCAACTCAGCTTGCGATTCGTTCACTTGGGCAAAGCTGACATCCACTGTCGATCGCAGCGCGCTCGCGGCCAGCGCGCTCACCTGCCGAAGCGTCACCCGGCGAAGATCGAGTGTCCCTCGCGCCACCTTGAGAACGGATTGCGACGCAAGCGCCCGATAGTACGTCTGCTCCACCTCCGCCAAAACCTGGGCGCGGGTATTTATCACATTTTGATTCTGGGAGGCGTTGCGCAGCTTGGCGCTCTGCTCCAGGCTGGAAGTGCGTCCAAAATCCGTCAGCAGTTGATTCGCAACCACGCCGGAAGCTTGGCGGCTGTAGATGCTCGACGTAGTCACGGCGCCCGCCGATAGAACCGAACCATGATCGGTGCCAACACCGGTGACGTTGCCCGAAAGAGTCGGAAAGTAGGCCGAACGAACCTGCTTTACGACGAATCCGCTGGCTTGCGCCGCCAGTTCCGCCGAAGCGATGCGCGGATGGTTTTGTAGCGCAATCTTCTGCGCCTGCGCTAGAGACACGGTGGCAGGGCCTTGTCCCTGTGGAAGCAACTGGGCACACGCGAGCATAATGCCGGAGGAGATTTTGACAAATTTACTCCCCACCTTCATTGAGCCGTTCCGGAAGCCGCCTTCAGGATCACCGTGTCCTGAGCTTCGATCAGTCCGTCCGTAACGAGTTCCTGAAGAAGAGGCAAGAGTATCGCGATATTCTGCTCCGTGTCGATGAATTCGATGCGCAGCGGCATGTGCTGAGCCGTGTCCGCGCCCCCCTCCTGCGTATGGATGCGATGATGGGACCCAAATCCGGCTTCGGGACGCAGCACGGTTGCGCCCGCCACGCCTTGTTTGAGGAGTAGAGAAAGAATCTCGTGGCTCAAATAGTCGCTTCGGGAGCTCGTGTCTTCGTTTAGATGAATCGTGATTTTTTTCGCAGGGCCAGGGATGAGCACATCACTTCAGTTCCTTTCGCGGAGCTACAGTCTACATATACCGGTGGAAGCTCATGAACACCACTGAAGACTTTCTGAAGTCTTCCTTACTTCTGCGTCAGGGAATCTTCAGAAAGTCGTCAGTAGACCCCGAACTCTGGGTCGCCTATAAAGAAAAAGGGATATCCAGTGCGGATTCTGGTGGTTGAAGACGAACACAAACTCGGCAAGGCACTCCAGGAGGGCTTGCAATCCGAACAGTACGGCGTGGCGCTGGCCCACACCGGCGAAGAAGGGTTCTACCTGGTTCAAACGGAATCGTTCGATCTGGTGATCCTGGACATCATGCTCCCCGGACGAAGTGGGCTTGAGATCCTGAAGGCCATGCGTCAACACGGACTCAGAACTCCGGTGCTGATGCTGACGGCCCGCGACACCATCGAAGATCGTGTCCGTGGTTTGGATACCGGTGCTGATGACTATCTTCTGAAGCCCTTTGCGTTTCCAGAACTGCTGGCTCGCATTCGCGCGTTAAGCCGCCGTGGAATCCCGGAGGGCAGCCCGGCCATGCGCATCGCGGATCTTGAAGTGGACGTGATCGGGCGCACCGTGACGCGCGGCGGCCAGATGCTAGACCTGACCGCCCGCGAGTTCGAACTATTGGAATATCTGGTGCGCCATCAAGGCCATGTGGTTTCACGCGAGATGTTGACCCGCGATGTCTGGAAGGAAGCCGGACGCCACACGCCCCTCGATAACGTCATCGATGTGCATGTGGCCCGTTTGCGGCGCAAGGTGGATGATCAATTCAATCCAAAGCTGGTTCACACCGTGCGTGGCGTCGGCTTCGTGGTGCGCGAAGAGTTGGATTGAATAACCTGTTCCTCCTCAGTGAGAATACAGGCCTCAGTGCGAGTACAGGACGTAGTTTTCGTATGCCTTTTGCACTTCAGGATCTTGGGCTAAGTGCTGCTGCAAGATCCAGATGCCATCCGCATTCGCCACGAAGATCAGCCCTCGCCCGCCGTCTTTGCTCATTGCAGTGACACCCGTGAATTCACGCGCAACTTTGGGGTTTTGCGGATCGGAAAAGTCCATGATCCGGATGGTTTGCGGGGCTTGTACCGCCGTCGACGAAGTGCCCGGTTCACTGCTGACCAGCGCGGCGGTGCCGGCCACCACGGTCAGGTTGCTGGAAGCGCCGTTGGGCGCGGAAGCTACGTCCGCCAGCACCGCGGGCTGATCGGTTTTCGTAATGTCGATCAGCGTCAGGTTTCCGCCGTTCTCGTGTTCCGCGTAAAGATAGTAACTGCTGAAGTGCTGGGTGGCGAGGAAGCGCTTCACTGGCCCGCCCGTAAGCGGAATGTGTCCCACCACTTCAATTTCGTCCTTTGGGTCGGCGGCTTTGGGCTTCTTATTCCTTGCACTGGCGCAAGGCGCAAGAACCAGTGCAGCCAAAACCAGCATGGATGATAATCGGTAATACGTGTTTCGCACGATTAGTTTTTAACATCCAGTCGACTTACTTGCGCCTTAAGAATTCCTGACATTTCTCTGAAGACGAGCTCTGAGAAGCGGGATTTATAAGAGAATGGTGAAGGACACCGTGCGATTCCCTCGCCCCAAGCACGTCCGGACGCGCCTCACTCTCTGGTACGTCTTCGTCCTGGCGGGCGTGCTGGCGCTCTCGTGGGCGGTTACTGCATCGTTTCTATTTCTTCAGATGCGTGGCCAGTTGGACAATTATGCGGTCCAGGACATCGAGACCGTGGAGGGACTTCTTAACTTCGACGCGAGCGGCCATTTGAACCTGCGCGAGGATTATCACAATCATCCGGAATCCAAGGAAGTGCTGGAACGGCTGGTGGAGGTTCGCTCCAGCAATGGGACTGTGCTCTATCGTAATGAGCGGCTGGGCGATCAACCGCTCGGCGGCAATCTAATCCCCGGCGAAGGCGAAGGCGGATATTCTATCCGAGCGGCGCGCCTGGTCGACGGAACAACCGTGCGCATGGCGAGCCGGCGCCACACGCTGGACGGGCGTCCCATTGTGATCCGCCTGGGCTATAGCGAGCAACCCATTTGGGCTCGCTTTGAAGAATTGGCCGTGGCCACGTTGCTGGCCGTTCCCATCGTCTTGGCTCTTGCGGGCCTGGGGGGTTACTTACTTGCGAAGCGCGCCCTGGCGCCATTGGAACAGATGACCAGCCGCGCAGAGGAAATCACATCCGAGCGTCTTCATGAGCGCCTGCCCACTGGCGAAGTGGACGATGAACTGGGCCACTTGGCGCGCGTATTCAATAACCTGCTGGCACGCCTGGAGCAGTCTTTTGAGCAGCTCCGCCGTTTCACCGCGGACGCTTCGCATGAGCTTCGTACACCGCTGACGGCAATTCGAAGCGTCGGTGAAGTTGCGTTACAGAAAGATGGAAGTCGCGAGGAGTATCGCGACACCATCGGAAGCATGCTGGAAGAGGTGAATCGCCTGACAACGCTGGTGGAGAGCCTCTTGACCATCTCCCGCGCGGACGCCGGCCGCATCCAACTGCATCCCACGATTTTCCCAGCCATGGACCTGGCGCGTGAAGCTGCGGGATTGTTTGAAGTCCTGGTGGAGGAAAAGGGTCAGCGGATCGTGGTTGAGGGAGACGAAGGCGTGGATGTAAGAGGCGATCGTGTGTTTCTCCGCCAGGCTCTGGTGAATATCATTCACAACGCCGTGAAACACTCGCCTGTCGGCGGCGCCATTTCAGTTGGTGTTCACTCGGAAGCTGCGGGGAACGTTCTGATTGAAGTTGCCGATGACGGCCCCGGGATTGCGCCAGAACACTCTCAAAGAATCTTCGATCGCTTCTATCGCGCTGATGAGTCTCGATCGCGCGAAGAAGGCGGCGCTGGCCTGGGACTCTCCATTGCACAATGGGCCGTTCGAGTGCATGGCGGCGACATCCAATTGCGGGCAGCGCAAGGCGAGGGCTGCACGTTTCAAATCTGCCTGCCCATCGTGACGAACCCCCGCTAGCGCGATCCTCCCCGCGCTTTCTCTTGGTACTGTCCATGGACTAATGGATGAGTACTAGGCCATTGATTCAACATAAGTAAACTTTTTGTTACAGTTGGACCTTGCCTTTTATAATAGTTACTTGATAGACTTACTTGAAATGAAGAACCAAACTCCGCAACGACGTCGGACGCTCATGGCGAGCCTATTGATTCTAGGGGCCTTTGGCGCTTTCCCAGCCTGGGCTCAAGATGATGTCACTACACAAAACGGATCGAGTGGTTACAATGGCGCCTGGATCACCGGTCCTGCTTCTAACCCCTTGAGTTTCTTAAATGGTCCAGCCTTTAGAACCACTGGACAGAACACGCCCTATGACTTCCCGGACTTTGCTCCGATGACGGCCCTGGATAACATGCTCCCGTCGTGGATCTCTTTCGGGCTGGAAGAACGTTTCCGCGCCGAGGGCATGGAAAATCAAAGTTTCAAGCTCAACGACAACGACAATTATCTGTTAAACCGCTGGCGCTTCGGAATGCAAATCAAGCCCACCAGCTGGTTTCGTATCGTTGGACAGATGCAGGACGCCCGCGCCTGGCTGCAGCAGCCGCCGCTGCAACCGCCCAATACCAACCGCTTCGATATCAAGCTGGCCTTCGCCGAGTTTGGCGACCCTGAGAAACAATGGATCAGCGTACGGGTGGGCCGCCAGTTGATCAACTACAACAACACCATCATTGCCAATTCCGAGTGGCGCGATCAGGCCCGCTCCTACGACGCGGTGGTCACGAATCTGCATTTGAATCGCTTTCGCCTCGGGATCTTCGCCGCGTCCGCTGTAGTTCCGTTGGACGAGGGCATCAGCCATCATCAAGAAGGAAACAATATCTACGGCATGTATGGGAACATCGCCCACTTCCTCATCCCCAGCTCGGATTTCCAGCCATTTGTGCTATGGCGCGTAGCTCCCAGCGTCTCGGTTGAGACGGCGACTAAAGCCACCACCGGCCACGAGAGCGAACAAGCCTATGGAGTGCGTTGGAAGGGCCTGGTCTTGAGCAATCTCGACTATTCCGTCGAAGGGATCCGCGAGGGAGGCCACGACGGGACCAACAACATCGACGCCTGGGGCACCACCGACGGTCTGGGCTACCGCTTCGTCCCGGTCTTCTGGAAGCCGCGCGTTTTCGCCCAATATGACTACGCCTCCGGCGACAAGAATCCCCACGACGGCACTCACGGAACCTTCGACACCATGTACCCGACCGCGCACGACCGGTTCGGTATCAGCGATCAATTCGGCTGGGAGAACATCAAGGCCATTCGCGCCGGCATCACGGTGGAGCCCCACAATCGCTGGACGGTGACGACACAGTGGCTGGATTATTGGCTGGTCAGCGCAACTGACTCGCTCTACAACACCTCCGGCGGTTCCATCGTGCGCAATGCCGCAGGCACTTCCGGGACCCATATCGGCCAGGAAGTGGACGCCTACACCTGGTATGAGGTCAACCGTCACGTGAACCTGGGCTTCGGAATCGGACACATCATGGCCGGTCAATACCTCCACTTGATGGAGAAAGGGCCGAACTTCACATACCCCTATTTCGCGGTCAACTTCAAGGACAACGGCCCATCCAAAATCTCGCGCAGTGAGTGAGGTGGTTGACGCGCCCAAGCGCGTCAACTGGGGTTGGGGATTAGGGATTGGGGCTGCAGGCACGCGGTGCGGTTAACCACGTGGGATTGGGGGTTAGGGATTGGGGCTGCAGGCACGACCTGGATTACGGTGGGGGCAGCCGAAATCCCCCGGCAGATTCGCAAGACAACTGTAACGGACACTGTGCCAGGTCCCCCAATCCCCAGCCCCCAATCCCGTTTGGGGCGTGGCCGCGCGCCAAACTCTTCGGGCCGAAATAACCCGGCAAATTCGCGAGGCAACTGTAACGGATACTGTGCCAGGTCCCCCAAATCCCCAGCCCCCAATCCCGTTTGGCGCGTCGCCGCGCGCCAAGCTCTTCCCGTGCCAGGTCCCCAATCCCTAACCCCCAATCCCGTTTGGCGCGTGGCTGCTCGCCAAACTCTCCCCAACCCTAAAGCTTTCCCCCTAGTCGCCGATAGCCAATCAAGGTGCCGCTCACGGAAATATCGCCGGAACTGGCTGACGCAGCCGATGTTCTCAGTGATCAACTCCGCGTCCACTTGCACCGCCTGGCGGTATTTCTGCTGCCTCACGCCGCGACGCTCGACCGGCGCTTCCAAGCCAGGCTGAAGCGGGGCAAATTTGAGCCGCGGCAATTCGAACCCAAGATCCGCGTAGCGCTGGCTTCCATCACCCCGGGCGCCGCGGCACGCATCCTGGCCAATGGCCAGCCTCCGCTCAAGTTTATCGAGCAAGTAGAATACAACGGCCGGCGCCTGGCGAAGCTGAATCTCCCGCCCAGCACCATCGTGGAGGCCTTGCAGGAGTATGACCGCCTGCTCACGCCGATGTTGCGCAAGCTGCTCCCCAATGAGTATGCGAACTTCCAGTGGGTTCGGGAGCAACTGCATTTCTGCGTCATCCTCACCCTGAACAATGCCTACTACCAGGTCCGCGAGGCCGAAACACAGGCCTTCTACGAGCTGTTCCGCGTCGAGTTGGAGTCGCGCAATCTGGATGAACTGCTGCGCCGCTTTCTAGACACATTGGTGCAGGTGTGCCACGCCGACGCCGGCCATCTGTATTTGCTGAACGACAAGCGCAGCGCTTGGGAGTTGCGGGCGCAGGCTCAGGCACGCGGGCAGAGCAAGCCTACCCTGGTCCAGGTCCCCAACGGACGTGCCAGGATGCGCACTCTCGCTCATTCGCGGCAAATCGAGCTGAAGGACGGCGGCGCGGGCACCTTGCTGGAGCCGGCCTGGAAGGATCGATTCCAGACCGTCTGGTCCATTCCGCTGGCCGCCGGCGGGCGCACGGCCGGCGTGATGCAGTTTGGCTTCTCGAAGTCCTATGAGTGGCTGCCGAGGGAGCAGGAATTGCTGGCCGCGGCAGCCGAACGTTGCCTGATGGCCGCTGAGAAAGCGCGTCTGATGGAAGACCTGGCGGCGCGGGAGGAACAGGTCCGGCAGCTTGCCGAGCACATGCTGCACGTGGAGGAAATAGAGCGCCGTCGCATCAGCCGCGAGTTGCACGATGAAGCTGGACAGTCGTTGCTCTGCATCCGCCTCCAAATCGAGTTGCTCGAGCAGGCCATCCCTGCCGTACACGCCGAGTGGATTGGCAAGCTGCGTGAGGCGCGGGATCTGACCGAGCGCACCATTCTCGAGATGCGGCGCTTGATCGCTGCCTTGAGCCCGGCGGTGTTGGAACAGCTCGGGTTGGGAGCCGCCCTGCGACAACTGGTGAACCGCTTCCGCCGCCTGCATCCCATTCGTGTCAAATTGCTTCTGGCACGGCTGGGACGCCTGCCGCAACATACTGAAATTATTGTCTATAGGCTGGTGCAAGAGTGCTGTAACAATATCGCCAAGCACTCCGGCGCCAGCAACGTAAACATTTCTGTCAGTTCGGCCGATGGATGGGTGAGACTGGCCGTTGAGGACAACGGAGTCGGGTTTAAAGTCGAGGAAGCGCTGGCTCGGAAAGATTCATTTGGGCTTTCTGGCATGAGAGAGCGCGTTGCCCTACTCGGTGGCAGGTTTGAGATTCGTAGTTATCCCAAGAATGGGTCCGGGAACGGAACCATCCACGGGACCGGTATCGGAGCTCGGGTGGGGGCGGGTATCGGTAAGAGATCGATGGAGCGTAGCAGAACGGGACGGGGCACTAAGATTTCGATCCGTCTTCCGGTAGCCAAGCAACCGCCGGAATCCAGTTCGGTCGAGCCAATCGCTGCCAAGCCGATGGGAGGCAAGCCACTGGGAGTACGACCCGCGCGGAGGATCAGGGCAGTCGGAGCGTAAACCCGGCGGCCTGGAGTGAAGTTGGAAACTCGAGCTCCGCAGGTGGAAAGCTCAAGCTTAGGAAAGGGATTCGAGACAGTAACTGGGGTACACGATATGGCCAAGACTCGCATCATGTTGGCGGATGATCACACACTCTTTCGCCAGGGCATCAGAACCCTGATTTCCGCGGAAGCCGATATGGAAGTGGTTGGCGAAGCTTCCAATGGCGGCGATGCCGTCGAGAAAGCAGCCGAACTCCGTCCGGACGTCGTGCTCATGGACATCGGCATGCCCGGTCTTAGCAGTTTCGAAGCCACCCGCCAAATCAAGAAGAACCGTCCCGAAACGAAAGTCCTTTTCCTCACCATGTACGACGACGAAGATTACCTGGTGGAAGGCATGGAAGTAGGAGCCAGCGGTTACGTCCTCAAGGACAGCCCCTCGGCACAGTTAGTGGCCGCCGTCCGCGATATCTGCCGGGGTGGCAGTTACCTCAGCCCTCGCATGCTGTCCCAGCTGGTTGACGATTTCCGGTCGCGCATCAAGTCCGCCAATCGTTTGCCTCGCTTCGCTACCCTCACTACACGCGAACGCGAAGTCCTCAAGATGCTCGCCGAAGGCAACTCGGTGAAAGAGATCGCCTGTGATCTGAATCTGAGCGTGAAAACGGTGGAAGCCCACAAATTCAATCTGATGCGCAAGCTCGACATTCACAATAAAGCCCAGCTTGTGCAATACGCAATCCAAAAGAAAATCATCAAGATCCCGAACCTGGCCTAACGCCTTCCGCGGGCCAACTGGCGGTAGTTCGCGTTACCATGGAAGCGGTGAAATGAAACTCCGCATCCAAGGGAATTCTTTGCGCCTGCGCTTAAACCAAGCGGAGGTCTCCCAGTTCAGTAAGACCGGTTTTCTCGAAGAGAGCATCCAGTTCGCGCCCGGCGCCAGCTTCGCCTACGCCCTGGAATCGTTGTCCAGCCTGAGCGCGCCCAAAGCTCTCTATGCGAACGGATGGCTCCGCATCCAGGTGCCTGGTGCGGAGGCCACTGATTGGGTCAGGTCTGACCGCGTGGGCATTTCAGGCGAGCAACCTCTCGAATCCGGCAAACGCCTTTCCATCCTGATCGAAAAGGATTTCCAGTGCCTGCATGGTGACGACGCGCGAGATCCGGACGCTTTCCCCAACCCGCTCGAAGAGACAGCGTCGCGCTAGCCAATGGAAAAGGGCGCCGATGTGATCGTGCGCCCTTTGCCGCGTCGTTCGGAATCGACCCTGGAGTTATGACGTCTTAGTCCCCTTCTCATCGGGGCTCGCGGGTCTCTACCAACCGACTACTTTCGTGATGCTACCACGAAAGCATGGGACAATTTTCAGCCTTCAAGTAATTTTCTCGCCGATCGTCTTGGCTTGCAGGAACTGCAGCAGGTAATCCGGGCCGCCGGCTTTCGAATCCGTGCCCGACATGTTGAATCCCCCAAAGGGATGCGCGCCCACCATTGCTCCGGTGCATTTGCGATTGATGTACAGGTTCCCCACAAAGAACTTTTCGCGCGCCTTGCGGATCTTTTCCTTATTGTCGGTATAGACGGCGCCTGTCAGCCCGTACTCGGAGTCGTTCGCCATCTCTAGCGCATGGTCGAAATCGCGCGCTTTGCTCACCGCCAGCACCGGCCCGAAAATCTCTTCCTGGAAGATGCGCGCCTTCGCATCGATGTCGGCGATTACCGTCGGCTGCACGAAATAACCGTCGCCCGGAGCTTTGCCGCCGCCCGCCACCAGCCGGCCTTCTTTCTTGCCCACCTCGATATATTCCATGATCGATTTCATGGCGCCCTCGTTGATCACCGGCCCCATGAAGTTGCTGGAATCGTCCGAGGCGCCCACCTTCAGCTTCGCCACCTCGGCCTTCAGCTTCTCCACAAACTCATCGTAGATAGCCGCGTCTACAATGGCTCGCGAACAGGCGGAACATTTCTGCCCCTGGAAGCCGAAGGCCGACGACGCTACGCCTTTTACTGCCGTGTCGACGTCGGTCTCGCGATCCACCACAATGGCGTCCTTGCCGCCCATCTCCGCGATAACGCGCTTGATCCAGATCTGCCCCTTGCGCGGCTTGGCCGCCAGCTCGTTAATGCGCAGCCCCACTTCTTTCGAGCCCGTGAACGCGATGAAGCGCGTCAGCGGATGCTCCACCAGAACATCACCCACCACCGCTCCGCTGCCTACCAGCATGGAGAACGATTGGGGCGGGAACCCGGCGTCCAGCAGCACTTCGGCGAACTTCGCGGCAATAGTTGGGGAGTCACTGGATGGCTTGATCACCACCGTGTTCCCTGACACCAGCGCGGCGGTGGTCATCCCCACCATAATGGCCAGCGGGAAGTTCCAGGGTGGAACGATGACGCCAACGCCCAACGGCAGGTAGAACAATTCGTCCTTTTCGCCGGGCAACTGCACCAGCGGATCCGGCTTGGCCAGGCGCTGCATCTGCCGCGCGTAGTATTCGCAGAAGTCGATGGCTTCCGAAACATCGGCGTCGGCTTCGGGCCAGGTTTTTCCCGTTTCGAAAACCAGCCACGCGTCGAACTCAAACTTCCGATCGCGGAAAATCTGGGCAGCGCGCATCAGCATTCGTGCGCGAGTCTCCGGCGGGACCATGGCCCATTCCTGGAAATACGCGTGCGCCGCTTCCACTGCTTCTTTGGCCTGCGCAGCAGTCGCTTTACTGTGAATTCCGACCACCTCGCTTGGCCGTGAGGGGTTCAGCGACTTCAGCTTGTCCCCGGTTTTTTCGCGACGTCCCGCGATCAGCAGGTCGTAATCCTGCCCCAACTGTGCGCGCACATGGTGCAGCGCGTGTTCTATCGCCTCACGGTTCGCGATCTGGGAAAAATCCGACACCGGCTCGTTGGAAAATGCCTTGGGTGTCGTAATGGGTTGCGCAATCGTGGTGCTCATTTTGGCGGTACCTCTTGGATGTTTATCCCTTCAGATTGGATGCAGTGCTCTCCACGATCTTGCGGCCGCGCTCGAACATGTCCGCCGCTTCATCCGCCAGCTTGCGCCCGCGCTCATACATTTCGCGCCCCTTGTCCAACAGATCGCCCCCGGAATCGGCCAGTGCATCCCGGCCCCGTAGCGCCTTGCGCGTGATCTGCCGCCGGGTATCTTCGCCTGTGGCCGGCGCATAGAGCAACGCCACCGTCGCGCCGATCGCAATTCCCGCCATAAACCAGACCGCTTTGCTGCCGTACTCTTCAGCCATGAACCCTCCTCATCCATTCTAGTCTAGCGCCCGCTGAGTGAAGCTACCCCCCGGCGCGAACAATCCTCTAGAATCAAAGCGTGAGTACCGAAGACTTGATCACCGTATATCGTTCGATGGACGCGGACGCCGCCGAAGACGCCGACTGCATCGTCGAACTCTTGACCGACGCGGGGATTCAAGCAGTCTTGCTGGACGACTCCGCTTCCGGCGTGCCCGAAGGCGTTTTTGAAGTACGCGTGCCGGCCGCCGATGCGTCCCGCGCCGAAGAGATCATCGCTGAGAATCCGCTGCCCGAAGAAGGCGAAGAGCTGGATACATCTTCGGGCTTGGACCTGGAGACCATTGCCAGTGCCGCTAGCGAAATGGAGGCTACGGGGATGAAGAATCTCCTCGAGTCGAACGGTATCACGGCCATTTTAGTCGGCGATTCGGTGCTGCCTAACTTTCCTTTTGAAGTCCGCGTGGCTCACGACCAGGTAGAACGCGCCCGCCTCTTGATCGCCAATGCGGAAGCCGGAGGGCCAGCCGCGGCTGAGGCGGCCGAGCTGGAATCGGAATCGGGGGCCTGAACCGCGCGTCAGCCAACCGGTCTTGAGGTTAGCGCCGGTTCATTTGCGTGCAGGAACCAGCGGTCGATGACGACATCGCGCACAAACCAGCGCGCGCCCAGCAGCCGCCTTCCCACGGCGCCGATCCAGGCCGCCGGGAGACGCTGGCCGATGCGGGAAGCCCAGTCCTGCCCCGACGCCCCCAGCCGCCGCGCCAGCAGTTTTCCGTAGCCGCCCAGGGACTCGCGCGAGTAATCTCCGTGCGCTTCCACTATGGCTTGCGCGGCTAGCAAGCCCGATTCAATGGCCGGGCGAATCCCCTCGCCACTCTGCTGATAAGCCAAACCCGCCGCGTCGCCGATCAACAAAATACCTTCATCAATCACCTTGCGCTCCGAGAAGCCATACAGCAAATAAGCGTGACCGAGAAGCGCCGACGGGACATCGAATGAAGTCCGGCCCGTCGATTTCAGCCAGTGCACGAACGCTGCTACGTGCTCCGACAAACGGTGTTGATCCATTCGTCCCAAGCCAATGTTCAAGAAATTGTTCTTGCGAAAGCACCAGCCGTAGCCTTTGAGATCCGCGCAGAAATAGAGCTCCGGCGTATCGGGGCGAACGCGGCATGCGGCTTGTTGCCGGGCGTCCATTTCGAACTCGGTCTCTTGCGCCACTACCGCGTTCTCGCGCGACGGTTTCGCGCCCGTCAGCTTGGCCACGGGACAAAAATGCCCGCCAGCCCCGACCACCAGGCGAGCCCGGATGCCGTCGTTCACCACCCAGCCGCCGTCGTCGCGGCGCAGGCTGGTGAGTGCCGCGGGAGCCATCAATCGCGCGCCCGATCGTCGCAAGAGATAATCGTCGAACTCACGCCGGCGGATGCCATAGCTCACCGTTTTGTTGTAATTGGTATCGAGCGCCGGTCCCCCGATCCAGCCGGTTCGAAAAGCGGTAATCGGCTGCAGCACACGGGCGCGCCCGTATTCATCGGGGTCGATCTCAAGTTCGCTGAGTACTTGCGGCGTGATCCATCCGCCGCATACTTTATCGCGCGGAAAGGTCTGCCGGTCCAGGATCCGAACGTCGAGTCCGGAGCCCACGAGGCCCCACGCGCAGGACGAGCCGGCCGGCCCTCCGCCCACGATCAGGACATCGCATGCGTCCATTTGACCTTCTCGAGCACCTTATCGATTACCGGCTCCCCGACCTCCAGCTCAGCATTCGATTCGGCGTACAGCGGATCGCGCGTCCAGAAAATCGGCTCCCGTTGCGAGCCTGTAAAGAGAATCTGGAACAGTTGCAAATGCCCCCCGCGAAACGCGGCGATGGAACCAGCCAGATACAGGCGCCAGGCGCGCACGAATCTGGAATCGTACATCCCCGTCACCTGATGCCGGGATTTCTCGAAGCGCTCCAGCCAATGCTCCAGCGTCTTGGCATAGTGCATTCGCAGATTTTCCACGTCCAGAATCGAGTAGTTCTTGGGCTCCAGCACCTTCAAGGATTGGCGCAGCGAGGGCACAAACCCTCCGGGGAAAATGTGTTTACGAATCCAGCGGCTGAAAACCGCGGGATAGTTTCGCCCGATGAAGTGCAGCAGGCCGCGGCCAGTGTCACCGATGCTGCGATGGATGATTTCGGAAAATTCCTGGAAATGATCCAGACCCACATGCTCCAGCATGCCCACCGAAACAAACACATCGAACTTTCCCGAGATGGCCCGGTAATCGTCTTCGATGTATTCCACGCGGTGGCTCAGGCCCTCCGCTCGCGCCCGCTCGCGCGCAAAGGCAATTTGCTCATGCGAGACGTTGTACGCTTTCACCGAAACGCCATACTCGCGGGCCATGTGCAGCGCCAGCGCTCCCCAGCCGCAGCCCGCTTCCACGACCGTCTCACCGGGCTGCAACCGCAGCTTGCGGCAGACGTGATCCATCTTGGCAATTTGCGCGGTTTCTAAGGTGGAAGAAGGCGTCGGGAAATACGCGCAGGTGTACAGAAGCTGTTCGTCCAGCCACAGTTTGTAGAAATCGTTGCCCAGATCGTAATGGCGGTGGATATTGTTGCGCGATCCGTGGCGGGAATTATCCTGTAAACGGTCCATCCACTTGGACGCGGCACGCGAATACCAACTGCGCGTAGCCGGCGAATTTTCCATGGCCTGATAAATGGCCTCGAGAAAACGCACCAGGTCGCCCTCCACCTCGATGCGGCCGTCCATGTACGCGTCGCCGAAGTTCACCTCCGGGTCGCGCAGCAGCCCCGCCAGGGTGCTGCGATCCTGAATCACCATGGTGGCTACCGGAGCCACACCAGGTGGAGAAACATCGGCGCCTCCCTTGACGCGGAGGCGAACTGGCGCTGAGCCAGTAGCCTCAAGAATGCGTGAAAGCAGCCATTCCTCAGCGAAGCGTGACAGATTCGCCATGTGCTCTGTTCCTCCGGTTGGGCGAGCCGAGCGTACCGGCTCTATTTACATGATGTTACTACTCGGGCTAACGTTTTGGGGCGTCGGCCGGTCTCGCCACCTCCTCATTTCACTCCTGCTGTAAGACGACGCAAGTCAATAGGTTGACACGAAAGTTCGTCCGGCATGCAGTCTCTTCCGGTCGATTGTGAAATTTACCTAACAACTCATGTCCCACCTTCTCAACTAGTTACGCGAACGACAGCATTCTTGCCGTCCACATGTAAGAATTGCGGTCTCAAGCGAAGAATTGAGTTACTTCGGGGTGGTACACCAAATGCTCAGTATCGAGATTGGATTAATCGCCGATGAGAAAAAGAGCCTTAAGCGATAAACATCTTTCTCAATACTGCCGTTAAGTACGGTTACAGGAGCCAGCTAACATGCGCGTCCAGGTTTTGCCGGACGGAGTTTTATCAAACGAAGTCGCGACAAAAGAAGTTCTCCCCGAATCGCAACAGGCGGTCGCGTCTTCGGACCAGACCATAAGTTCCCTGGCCCGTTTTGCCGCCAGCACCGGTGCTGGCTTGGCGGGCGATTCATTCAGCCCGGCCGGCAAAATTATTTCCCGTTCGAAATGTTTGCTACCGGAATCGGTCAGAAATGGCGATGGCGTGGGTCCCGCCGTGGCGCTGGGCGATTATTGTTCGAAGCTTCTGGTGGTCACTCTCGGAATCACCGATGTGGTGGAACGTACGGGCCTCGCGGTTTCAGTCTGGGGGTCGCCGGATCAAAGCGAATGGGGCGTCAATCCGCTGCTCACGTTTCGCCAGCGTCAATACTGCGGCGTCTATTCGGTCCTGCTGAACATGGCGATGCATACCGAGCTGCGTTACCTGCGCGTCCAATGGAACATGCATCGTTGGGGCCGGGGCGAGCGCATTCCGCTCTTCGGCTTCGAAGTTTTCGTGGAAGAATCGGGCGCGCGCGTGAGCGGTTCGGCAGTAGCGTAGTTTCCCGAGCGGGCGCAGAGCAGGGCCCGCGACCTTCACCGGGGCCGGCGATCTTCCATGATACTTTTGAATCTGCCTGCCCCACTCCACTCCATCCGCCATACCCGCTGCCCGCAGCAGCCCGCTCGCCTGGATTTCTGAACCGCGCGGCCTTGCGCTCTGGGCGGCCATGGCGGGCTTCGTGCTCGATTCCTACGACGTCCTGTTATACGTCTTCCTGGTCCAGACCTTGCGCGCGGAATTTCATTGGAGCGCTGCCACCGCCGGTTTGGTCAGCTCCGCTACGTTGATCACTTCGGCGCTCGGCGGCATCGGCGCCGGCTTTCTATCGGACCGCATCGGGCGGCGGCGAGCTCTGGTGCTCACCATCCTGGTTTATTCCATCGGCTCCGGCGGATCGGCCTTGTCCACCGGCCTTGCCTCGCTCATCTTCTGGCGGTCTATTGTCGGATTTGGCCTGGGCGGCGAATGGTCCGCCGGCGCGGTCCTGGTGGCCGAAAGCTGGCCGCCGAAACATCGTGCCAAAGCCATCGCGCTCATGCAATCGGGCTGGGCGCTCGGCTATATGCTGGCCGCCGCCAGCACCGCGTTTATTCTTCCGCGCTTCGGGTGGCGCGTGCTGTTTCTCACCGGTCTTCTTCCCGCGCTGCTCACCATCTGGATCCAACGCAAGGTGAAGGAGCCGCCCGTCTGGAAGGACAAGCCCGCCGCCAGTCCATGGCTGGATCTTTTCCGGCCGCCGCTCGCCAAGCGAACGTTTCTCGCGACCACGCTCGCCATGTGCATGCTTTTCGCCTACTGGGGCCTCAATACCTGGCTCCCTGGATTTCTCTCCGCTCCACGCTCGCAGGGCGGAGGTGGGTTGAATATCCTTCAGACCAGCGCATGGATTTTCATCATGCAGTTCGGCACCTTCCTGGGCTACGCGAGTTTTGGCTGGCTGGCCGATTGGTGGGGACGCCGTCCCGCCTTCTTCGTCTACGTGATCATCGCCGCCGTTCTCACGCCCATCTATGGACTCACGCCCGTCTGGGCGGGAGCGTCGTCGGAATTCTGGCTGCTCGCTCTGGGACCTTTGGTAGGATTCTTTGGAACTGGTTTTTTCTCGGTGTTCGGAACCATGATTTCCGAGCTTTATCCGACATCCATCCGCGGCTCCGCGCAGGGCTTCGTATATAACACCGGCCGCGCTGCCAGTGCATTGGCGCCTTTCGCCATCGGAGCCATGGCCGATCGCAATGGATTGGGCTACGGGCTCGCGCTCAACTCCGGGTTCTTTCTGATCGGCGCCGTGCTCATCTTCACGCTTCCTGAAACTCGCGGCACCGAACTGAACTGAATCGCGTTAGCGCGTGGCCATCAGATAATCCCAGTGCTGGGCCGATTCCGCAACGATTGCGTCTGTATCTTCCCAGCGCGCTAGTCTGCGCGACACCAGGGCCTCGGTGGCATCGCGAACTTGCTTCAGATATTCATCGCGGCTCCGGTATCGTTCGGCGATCGACCGCCGCGAATCTCCCGACGTTTTGCGGTCCTCGGCCGTCAAAGGAAACGGGATGAAGCTTCCAATCAGCCCCGCGAGATAGTCCAGGTTGGAAAGAACGGGCAGCTCGTAATTCCATCCAGTGAATGTCCCGAGCGGCACGGCAACCTGGGGAACCGCGATTCCGCCCTGATCGATGCCATCCTGATCCACCTGCGGCACCAGGACCCTGAAGGGCTCTCCGATCACGGGCGGCTCATTCGTGATGATTCCTTTGGTGGCAAACTCCGGCCCGAAGTCGAGACGCCAATCGCGCGGCATGTAAGGCGGAAACTCCACGCCGGGAACGTGCGGGAATTTCACCTGCTCGCGCGGAATCAGTTCCTTGGTTATGTGCGGATAAGCCGAGTCCGGCGGCTTCGTCCCTTTCGCCACCCAGTCGTCCAGATCGAGCAGCAGCGCTCGGAACGACCATCCGGAGCTCGCATAATTCGCAAGATTGGCCCAGGAAGCGCCTCTTTGCTTCACCGGCGGGAAGGGCCCATGCGAGTGCGGCGTACCGGGAAAGAAGTAAAGCCGCGCCTGCGGATTGAGGGGCAGTTCCTTCGTCGCGTCGAGGTTGGTATAGGCCAGCGATCCGAAACGCGCCCAATATTCCGTCGAACTGTAAGTATAGAAAATCTTCGGAACAGTCTTCGACAGCAGCTCGGTCTCGAGCAACCCTGCGTCATCGAAGGGCGGCTGATCCACCGGCCGCAGAATACTGAGCACCGAATTTCCGGCCTCGCCAGGCATGGCGAAGCGATGGTCGAAACTGCCTCGGCCCGCTCCCGCGCTCGCGATGAACAGCCCGTCGAAGGCCGGTTTGCCATGCTCGTCGGCATTGAAGCCGCGATACAAAAAGTCGCGCAGGAACCGTCCGCTCTGCGAATAGCCATAGCCTAGCACCCGCGTCGCGGTTCCGTCCGACTTCAGATACGCCGCAAAATCGCGAAACGCAGCCAGGGCCAATCCGGCGATGGCCGGGTTCGCGCCCTGGTAAACAACTTCGTAGATCTGGCCCATCTTCATGGGCTCGTGCAGGATAATCTGGCACGCATCGGGCATGAGGGACCCGCTCTCCGTGCGCGCAAAAGTCCATGCGGAACGCGGCAGGGTCTCGCCCGGCTGGTCGATCCGGGACTGAACCATCATCTTCGCGCCCGGTTGATCGGCGTCGGCCGCGCAATACGAGTCCGGGCCGGCCAGGGACCACGCGCGGCTCACACCGTTGCCGATAGCCGTCTGTCGTACCAGCCCATGGACGTCAGCGGTAGGCAATTGCGCGCGAATTTGGCCATTCGGCAGATCGAACTGCCATCCGAGCCAGGCAACCGTGAAGCCTTGATCGAAAACGAATGCATCGCTGAAGGAAGCCTCATCGAGCTTCAGCAGGTCGAAATTCGAGCCGGGCGCGGTGGAAAAGAACGATCCATTGGCCTGAGTTCTGCCTCGATTGGGAACCTCCACCAGAACAGCGTGACGCGACTTTTTGGGGTCCGACGGGCGCACCATCACGAAGTCGGTCGAGAACTCAACTCCACCCTCCGCATTGCGCGGCCCGAGCGCGATGTCGACGATTCGCCGATTGCCCGGATTCTTCGGATCGATGGTGAAGTGAGCCCGCCCCTGCAGCTTCTCGTAGCGTCCACCAAGCCATGGCTTGGTGCTCTGAACTTCCAGCCGCGTCAGCTCCGCATGTGCGTAGCCCGAACTCCAGGAGATCAACATCAGCGAAAAAAAGAGACAGCGACCCATTCTCTGCATAGCTCCCTTGGAACCTGTCGTCAGTAATGAAATCGATAACGGAATTCTACATAAATTTGTCGCGGGTCGTTATAGTGGAATCCTCCAAAGGTCAGGCTGTTATCGAGCAGCACGCGTCGATTCGCCACGTTCAGAGCCGTCAACGAGAGCCTGTATTTATCTTTCTCACCAAAGCTCTTCCCGAGCGAAATGTCGAACGTGGTGTGCTGCGGCAGATAGTTCCCGGGATATTGTGCATCCGGCAAACCGTTGGTAAATCCCGAGCCGTAATAGACATTCGTGGAGGCGAACACCTGCCAGGGAAGCCGGCCATTGACGCCCATGTTCAACGTGTTCCTCTGATCGTGATCCACCGGTGAATATCCGGGCGGAATGGCAACGGGACACGACGGGGTCACGGGAACAGGGCAGACTTCGCCTCCAGTGATGGGCGCAGTTGCCTGTGCGATCTGGTTCGAATAGGCCACGTGGAACTGCGCGCGGCGCCAGACGCGTGGGGAACGGAGTGTGGTTTCCCAACCCTGAATGAGAGCGGCCGTCCAGGTGATGGGCCAGAAGATGTTCGATTCGCCAATATTGTTGTGGTCTAGCCAGTTCGTTGCGCGGGTTTGAAAACTATCTTCCTCGAGCACCCAACCGCGAAAGGGAATCGAAACGCCGAATTGATATTCGTGATCGCGCTCGCCGCGTAACGGCGCGAAGGTGAGAGTCTGGCTGCTGGCTAAGTCGAGCAAAGGGCCGGTTGCCGTCAACAGCGGAGGCGCTTGATAGAAGTCGCCATAGAAGGCGTGAAAGACCCAGTTGATTTTCGGAACCCGGATGGCGATTCCGTAGCGCGGGTCCGTCGCGTTTTCGATGACGGCCGGCTGACCACCGCTCGTGGAGCCGGAGTCGAAATGCGTTTCGCGCAGGCCCGCGATCAACGTCAGCCAGGAGGTGACTTTAAACCGGTCGCTGATGTACTCTTCGATCAAGCCGCCGGTAACCGCAGCCGTAGACGGGCCGAAATTCTGACAACTCGGAGCGCAATCCGTAAATACATTATTGAAGTAATTGTTCTGGTGCTGGGCGAATCCATACACTCCTACTTGAATGTCGTTATTCTTCAATGCTGTTACGTTCAAGCTCGCCTGCGCGCCCGCATAATTGGCGGTCTGATCGACGGTCGAGATCACGGGCACGTCATTCGGCCCGCTATTATAGGCGGCCTGGTTGTAATGATAGAAAGGAGAAACCGTAAGCAGCAGGTTTGGATTAAACGTGTGGATCCAGGAGAAGGTGAGATAACCATCGGGTTCCCGTTCACTGTCGCGCAGCCCGTAACTGGGATAAACCTGATTTCCGGATGAGTTGGGATTGGGGTCGATGGGGATCTGATAGTAATCCTGGCGCAGCGAGGCGACCAGCCGAAATTGGTTAGACGGACTGGCGTTGAAAATTAAGGACGCGAACCCGCCGTAGCCGTTCACCGCATCGTGAACAACCTGTCCGATCGGAGCCTGCAGACCGTAGTTGCTGCGGTTCCCGTTAACGCTCACGTAATAGGCGAAGCGCTGGGTGTGCCCTCCGAGATTGAGCTGATCGTTGGTCTGGTACCAATTGCCGAAGCTGGTGACGAGCTCGGCCTCGTTATCACGCTCGAAGCCGCTGCGGGGCACGATATTGAATATTCCGTAGGTACGGTCTCCATATTCCGCATCGTAGCTGCCGCGCTGAATTTCCAGATAATCGATGTCCTTGGGGTCGATCTGCGGACCCAGATTGGTGGCTATATTGGTGTTGGGGATGGAAACGCCGTCGATCAGCCAATCCACCTGATGCCCGCCGCGCATGTGCAGCATGTCGTGGGTCACATAGGCGCCGGGCGTGAAGTCGGTGATCATCGCCATACTGTTGGTGCGGTCCGCGCCGGGAGTTTGCGCGATGTCCTCACGATTTACCAGAGTGGTGGGAGTTACTGAATCCATATTCGCCACTCCCGCCTCGCCCACCACCACGGTACTTTCATTCAAGGCCGCGATGGCCAGTTGAAAGTGGAGAACTGGGGACGAGCTGGAATTCACGGTGACGGTCTGCTCGGAAGTCTCGAATTTAGACTCGGTGACCGTGATTTTGTAGTCGCCCACCGGCACCGTGGTGAACGAGAATTCGCCATTATCGTCGGCTAGCACGCTTTGAGAATAATCCGAAGTAACCGCCTGCAGCTTCACCGCCGCACCTGCAACAGGCCGATGCTGCGGGTCATGGACAACGCCTTGTAT
>JBEKLB010000009.1:0-36364 GCA_050010415.1 Bryobacteraceae bacterium
AACGTGATTCCTGGGGAGAAGTTGCCCGACCCCATGACCGACGATTCATTCAAGGCGTTTTGGAAAAACGACGAGTTCAGAAACCTCGCAGCCGACTTCCTCGTTCCGCCGGTAACAGCGGCTGCGGGCGACAAGCCAAACTTCTCAGGGTCGTATTTGTTAACCGGCAGCAAGGGCGCCTTCAAGTTTAAGAAAGGAACATCCCAAACAGTTCAGGTGGTGCAAACCGAATCTACGATCGAGATAACGAGGACAACCGAGGGACTAAAGAACGTCAACAACACCCCGCTTGACGGGACCGAAGGAGTGTACAACAGTCCCGGCGGTCCGAGGGGCAAATGCGCGGCCCGGTTTAAAGGCAAATCCCTTGTTTTGGACACACTTGTGGTAACGCGTCCACAACCCAAGGGTCCCGATGTTCAAATACACACAAGAGAACGATGGGAGCTGTCCTCAGATTCAAAAACACTGACCATACGCAGTGATGTGGATTTCCCGGGTTCTCCGGTGAACGACTTTCAGCTTATCGAACCCTGGACCGAAATCTATTCCCGGCAATGATCCTTTGAATCCCCACATTGGCTGTCGCAGTCGATCGTTGGCTGGCGTCCTTTTGCCATTTGTTGCCCCAGGGCTGAGCTGTCGTGTGCTCCAAGTGGTTCGTGACTTGCGCTTCGGGCTGACTTCAGAGGCCGACGCCTGCATCGCGCGCGATTCGTGCAGCAAGTCCCCGCTTCGGACTCTGGCCGCCTGTCCCGCTACCTCTGCACTTCGAGTACGCCAACGATGGCTTCGCGGATGTTTTCTTTGAGCTCATCAATGGTGTCGCCCTGCGAATAGCAGCCAGGCAATGCCGGGACCTCGCCCCAATACCCGCCCTCGGGATCCTCGTGGACGACAACGGTATATTTCCCCATATTCACTTCCCGTCTTTAGTCTGCGCCACCGCTTGCGCCAGGTAGTTCACCACTTGCGCTTCGTCGCGAGCCACTTCGTAGTAGGCGGCGCGGAGCAATTGATCCTTGCGATTGATCAGCGTTTCGCGGATGTTCTGCTGCACGCGTGGATCGGTCAGTTCGCGCTGGCCGGCCGGCTCCTTGGAATAAATCTTGAATACCCGGTAACCCTCGGCCGTCTTCACCACCGGCGTCACCTGACCCGCCGGCGCGGTCTGAATGGCGGCGCGAATCTCCGTATTGGCTTTCTCCAGCGCCGATTCGGGCACGAATCCCAGGTCTCCACCGTTGGGAGCCGTGGTGGGATCCTCGGAAAAATTCTGCGCCAGCGTCACGAAATCCTCGCCCTGCTTCAGCCGCGCTACCAGCATCTCCATCTTCTTGCGCGCCTGCTCGTCGTTCTGCGCCTTGTCGTTTTTCAGATTCCGGACGTTCGGGTCGGGCATCGGCGACACCAGAATCTGCGCCAGATGCACTTGTGGCTCCGGAAAGTTGAAGCTGCTTTTATTGGCGTTGTAGAAATCGGTGACGTCTTTGTCGGAGATCGAAATGTGCGATGTGATCTCTTTATTGAACAGCTTGGTGATGCTCAGGTCGCGCTTCAACTGCGCTTTCATGTCGTCCAACGTCATCTTGCGCGCTGTCAGCTGCTTTTGAAATTCCTCCTGCGTGTAGGGCGCTTTCAGTTCGGCGAATCTCGACTCTACGTCGGCATCGGTGGCCATCAAGCCCAGCTTCTCGGCGCGCTGCAGCATGATCTCGTTGTCGACCAGCGTCCGAAGCACTTCCAGTTTCTGAATCTCCATCTGGTCGGTGCTGGGCTTCTCTGCGGACGACATGAACTGCGCCTGATATTGCTTATCCAGGTCCGCGTAGGTGATCAGGCGGCCGTTCACCGTGGCCGCCACGTTGTCCGATATGGCGCGCTTGCAGCCGGTCGCGCATAGGACGAGCAGAACGCTGGCGAGGGCGGGGAAAATACGGGACATTCGGTTTCGGTAGATGACTTCATTCTACAGTCAACTGCTACAATCGCGCGCATGGGTACTCCGCGACGCCTTCTGCTCGCCGGGCTCGCGATCGTCGCTCTGGTGGCCGCCGCCGAGTCCCCCAAGAACGATTTTCGCTTCTCCATCCTCGGCGATCGCACCGGCGACGCTCAGACCGGCGTCTACGAACAGGTCTGGCGAGAGATTGACGGCGAGCATCCCGATTTTGTGGTCAATGTGGGCGATTCGATCCAGGGCGGCAACGATTCTACCGCCGCATCGGAGTGGCTGGCGCTTCGTCAGCTCTGGAGCCGCTACCGCTATCCGCTCTACCTGACCCCGGGCAATCATGACATCTGGTCGCGGGCGTCTCTTGCCATGTATTACAACCAGACGGGACAACAGAGGTTCTACAGCTTCAACTATCAGAACGCGCATTTCATGGTGCTCGACAACAGCCAGTCGCCGGACTTAAGCGACAGCCTGCCCGACGATCAGATGCAGTTCCTCGAGCGCGATCTGGAGCAAAATCGCGATCGCGACCCCAAGTTCATTTTCTTCCACAAACCCCTGTGGCTTATTCCAGTGAAATTTCAGAACGGCCGTTTCGCCTTTCATCAACTGATCACGAAGTATGGTGTGTACTTCGTTGTGAGTGGTCACGGGCATCAATACGTTCACGAACGCTTGGATGGCGTCACGTATATCGAGGCGCCCAGTTCCGGCGGCAAATTGAAAGGCCACGGCTTCGACCAAGGCTGGTTTTACGGCCACGTTGCAGTTACGGTGAAAGGATCTCATGTGGAGATCGTGGTGAAAGAGGTCGGTCCGCCTTTGGCGCAAGGCCGCGTGATCACGGCCGCCCTTCGCTCGATGGAGGCACCAGTCCCTTGATGCGCAAAAAGGCGCCGATAATCCCATACATTTCGTTATCGTGCGCGATGTTCCAATTCAACAATCCCAGCCGTGTCATGTCCCAACGAAACCATTTGACTGGAGCCATACCCGCCTTGTCAGTCATGGACGCGTACACCGGGTCGCAATAATCGAACGACGCCTTGAGCGCAGCCACCAGATCGGCTTTGGCGGTCTTGGGCGGCGGGAACTTTGCATCGGCGGTGGTTTTGTCGCCCTTCGCCACCTGGCACATCAATAGCTGGCCATCCGCCACGTGCGCGATCATTTCGCCAAACGTGCGCACCTCGGGAACCGTGCGGAACGAATAGTTCTCCGCCGGCATTTTATCCGCGGCTTTGAGGAGGCTGTCTTTCACCAGCGCGTAGCTCTGCCGGGCGTCGGCGCTGATGGGGTCGGCCTGGGCCAGCAGCGAGGCAGCGCTCAAGAGCGCCGCGCATGTAAAAGGGAGAATTTGGCTCATGCTTTATTTACCTACCAAATGCTGAAGATCTTTGTTGTTTTCATTGCAAACGTATTCGAGCAGGTCCGTATCGGGCAGCAGTTTCAGCGGGAGCGTCACATTCCAGGGCCTGGTATAAGCTTTCGAATCGTCGATGGTGACCAGAATATCCATATCTCCAAAATCCTTCCGCCGGAAGCGCTCCGTCACGTGCAGGGCATCGGTGGCCGGACGACCGTCGTTATCCAGCCAGCCCTGATTATTGAAACCCGCGGTTTGCGCCACGAAATCGTCGCCCTCCCAATGCCCGATCGAATAACCCTGCCAGGTCGGGTTAGGATCTTTGGGAAGCTCGCGGCCATCCGTGAAAATCTGGCGGTAGCTATGCACCGCCTCATAGAGAATGATCACCATCTTCTCGCTGTTGACAATCTTGAAAGGGTAGGGAACCGCGTCAGACCGCGGGACGCCGCCCGGAATGCAGTTGCCGGTAGGATCTTCCTTGCTCTCGGTGGCGCGTCTCTGTTTGAACAATTCCGCCGCCCAGGGCTGGAACGGAGCATCGCCGGGCTTCAGGTCCGAGGCGATATTGCCGATGTAGGGTGGGGAAGGCTTCCAGATGCCCGCCAGGTCCGGCTTACCATCCTGAGTCCTGGGCGTGGGCGCCGAAAGGTTCGCCGTCCCATCCGGCAGCCGGGGCGTCCCGGGCGTCCGGACGTTGAACCACTGGGCCGAAGCAAGCGTAGAAATAGCGCAAAGGAGGGCTGCCACAGGGAGCGAGCGCAACATCCGTTCAGTATACATGTGAAGGCGCCGCAGAGAAGATCTTCCTTAGAGCCCTCAAAAAAATCCTTAAAAACCTGGCCGCCTCATTCGATAAGGGAGGGGAAGAGTCCGCCACACTCATGATCTCACTGCGCAAAACCGCTACCGAACTCGAACGCTTAGCGGAACTTCATCGCGCCGCCGTCAACTGCTATTCACAGGCGCTCCGGTCCACCGGGCAGAACGCCATCGAGTTGGATAGCACTCAAGTCTCGCACTTTCGCGCTCAGTTACAGGCGCTCCGTGACCAGCTGCATGCCGACGCGGCCGCGAGCGAGTTGGAGACGGTCCAAACCTCGTTCGAGAACGAGCTGAAGGACTACCGCGACAAGACCCGTGACCAAGTCCAGCGGCTTCGCCGGGAGGTGCAGGCTGCCGCGGCTGCCCTGGAATCCTTTGCGGGCTCCATTACCGAAAGTGAAGTCAACCTCGAGTCCGGCCTCAAACGAGAGCTGAATGCTCTCAACCAGAGTGCCCTGAGTGACGACGTTCTTCAGATCCGCGGCGCCATCCGCGCCTCTACCACCAAGATAGCTGCCAGCATCGAGCAGATGCGGTCCTCCAATCAACTGGCCATCGCGCAGCTGAAAGACGAGATTCGCCTGCTGCACCAGGAGGTCCAGTCGGCCCGCCGTTCGCAAACCGCTGACCCGTCGCTCGAGAGCCGTCAGCGCATCTCCAACCGCATGGAGGAGTTCATCAAAAAGAGCAGCCCCTTTTCGGTGTTGCTGGTGGTGGTTCGCAATTTGGAAGGGCTGCAGAACTGTTATTCGGCTCCTGTCATCGACGGCGCCTTGCGTGGCTTCCAGTCGCGCTTCGAGAACATTCTTCCTTCTTCGGCCATCGTTGGCCGTTGGGCTAAGGATCAGTTCGCAGCCATTTTGAGCACCGCGCCCGGAAATGCGATCGAGATGTCGAGTGAGGTGGTTCGCAAGCTCTCTGAGAACTTCCTCGAACAAGACAAGGGCGCAACGCATTCCGTCGTTTTCACCCCCCGGGCAGGCGTCATCGAATTCAGCCCCGGCTCCGATTTGGCCAAGTTTCAACTGCGCCTCAAACAACTGGCCGACGCTTTGGCCCGCTAGTGTTGCTGAAAAAGCCCCTCCACATGCGCGAACCGCAGGCGTGGGCGCCTACGCTACACGTGCTATCAATAACACAAGTGTGCCCGTGTAGGACGGACTTGATTCAGTCTGCCGGGCTTTTTCAGCAACCCGCTAGGCCGACCCGCTGCCGGATGCGTCGAAACACTTTGAAACTAAAGCATCTAATGGCGTAATGCCAAACCGTCGATAAGTAGAACGACGATAAGTAGCCTGACGGGTTGAACTGAACATGCAAAGGTCTGCCGCGGCAATCTCCGCAAGCTTGAAAAAAGTGCCACCCTTTCCGCCCGTAGCGGTGAAGCTGCTGAGCCTGCTTTCAGACCCCGCCGTGGATACCAACGAAGTGGCGGACCTGATCGGTAGCGACGCCACTTTCACCGCACGCTTGTTGCAGCGCGTGAATTCGGCCGAATTCGGGTTTATATCCGATATCACCAACGTCCGGCGCGCCGTCGCACTTCTGGGCCTCGATACCACGCGCCAAATCACGCTCGCGCACGCCACCGCAGCCTACGCGCAAGGCGGCCTGAAAACTGAAACCATGCGGCGTTGCTGGCAACATACCGTTGCAACCGCGGTCCTGGCCGAAGAGATTGCCGAAGCCTGTGACGCGTTCGCGAGTGTAGCCTTCACCGCCGGAATCATGCACGATGTCGGACGGCTCGGTTTGCTGGTGGCGTACCCGGAGGAGTACGAACGGGTGATCCGCTACGCCGCCGAGCGCTGCCTGGATGTGCTCGAATTTGAGGAAGAGGAGTTCGGCGCGCACCACGCCGAAGCGGGCCGCTTGCTCGCCGAGAGCTGGGGATTGCCATCCGAAATGGCCCTCATAGCAGGCCGCCATCATGACCCTTGCGAGGGCATGGAACTGGGCTTGTTGCGCATCGTTCACGTGGCCTGCCGCCTGGCCGACGTGCTGGGTTATGACATCGTAAGGCCGCTCGTTCCATCCACTCCGAGCGATGTGATCGCGAACCTGCCGGCGCAGGCACGAGAACGCCTGGCTCAGGATCCAAGGGAGCTCTGCGAACGAATTGAAGAGCGAATTCAGGAGTTCGGCTCCGAATCCACTGGCGCCCCTCCCGAAGAGACTCTCGCGCTGCTCGCATCCGCCAACCCAACCGAAGAAGCTGAGCCGATAGCCGATGTTGAGGAAGCAGAGCTTGCATTAGTTCCTGCCGAGTCCGCCAGCCAGACGAGCCCGGTCAGCCGGAAACAGGCCATCATCGGATGGGCGATGGTGGGGCTGATGGTCCTGGTTGCCGCGGCCCTCTGGGCCTTCCGCTAGATGCCGGCCTTCCGCTAGGCACCCCCCTTAGGATTTGGTAAGTGCGGTTGCCGATTCGGTGACGAACCGGTGCAGCGCGTCCAATTGCAAAGCGATGCGGCTTGCGTCGGCTTCGGTAGCCGCCCGTTCGATCTCTCTTCCCATTTCCTCGATGGAAGGGAATCCGTAGCCGCGTCCCGTGCCTTTCAAATTGTGTCCAAAGCGCCGGATGGGACCAAAATCGCGAGTAGCCAGAGCCGCGCGCGCCTCTTCAATCTGCTTCTCTTTGGAAGCCAGATACTGAGGAACCAGCGCCATCACTTGCTCGGAGATGGTAATGGTCCGCGCGGGTTGAGCTACTTTAGCCGGCGCGAAGTGGTAGATAGTTTTCATAAGCGTCTCCCGGTCCATTGGTTTGGCGACGTGCGCCACACAGCCGGCCTCCATGCTGGCCATCACGGCTTCCCGCATGGCGTCCGCCGACAGTGCCACCACCGGCGTCAGCGCCCGTCCGGGCTCCCGCCGGACTTGCGACTGTTGCCATTCCCGAATCCGCTTGGTGGCCGTGAGACCGTCCATCACCGGCATGTCGATATCCATGAGGATCAGATCGAATTGTTCGCCCTGTCGAACGGCGTCCAAAGCTTCTTGGCCGTTCAGGGCGATACGAAGCTTTACCGGCTCGTTGCGCAGATAGTGCTCGACCAGCAAGCGGTTGTCTTCGGTGTCCTCGACCACCAGGATACTGATCGGGTCTCCGGAGGCGAGTTCGGCCGGCCGGGGCTCGGCGGGAACCGTATCTCCGGGTGCAGGCTCCACTGCCTCTAGCGGCAGGCTGAAGTGAAACGTACTTCCGCTGCCCTCGCGGCTGACCACGCCGATCTCTCCTTCCATCAGTTCCACCAGATCGCGGCAAATCGTAAGTCCCAAGCCTGTTCCGCGCTGGCCGTTGCTCTGATTGGACAATTGCACAAACCGCGCGAAGATCTTGTCTTGATCCTCCAGCCGGATGCCGGGGCCGGTGTCGCACACCTCGAAGCCCAGCCGGTCGCCCGCGCTCGCGGCGCTCAGCACCCTGACCTTCACATCCACGCGCCCGGCGATGATGAACTTTAAGGCATTGCTCAGCAGATTGACCATTACCTGCTGGATGCGCAAGGGATCGCCCAGCGCCCACGCGGGCGCCATTGGATCGATTTCCACTCCGAGCGCGATCCCTTTTCGCGCCGCGGTGTCGCGGAACGTGGCCACCGCATCGTCCACCGTCTCGCGAATGCGGAAGGGCGCCCTTTCGACGCGCACCGCTCCAGCTTCGATGCGCGAGAAATCCAGAAAGTCGTTGATCAGGGCGACCAGCCGTCGGCAGTTGCGCTGGAACATGCTCACATATTCGTTTTGATCCGAGCTAAGCGGAGTCTGCGAAAGCAGGTCCGCCGCGCCTAGGATGGCGTTGAGCGGTGTGCGGATATCGTGGCTGATCTTGGCCAGGAATTCGGACTTGGCGCGGTTGGACGCCTCGGCCGCATCCTTGGCGCGGATCAGCGCGGTGTCGCCCCTTTTGCCGGCCCAGATATCGCGCAGGAAGATATAGAAGCTGGAGACGGGATCGTCCGACGTGGCGAGAAACGTCATTCCAACCTCGGTGCCTGCGCCATCGGATGGCTCGATGCGCGCGGCGATTTCGGCCCGCCCGTTCATCCGCATCAGCGCGATGGCGGCATGCACTCTCGGCCGGTCGTCCACTTGCAGAGTGGCTGAGATATCGGCCGGTTTGTGGCTCTGGGAACAGCCCGCCATCTCCGCATAAGTTCGGTTCAGCCACAAATAGCGCCCCGACGGGTCGATTTCGGCGATGCCATGCAGTGCGTTTTCGAGCACCACCCCCTTGCGCCGTAGTGTCTCGGCCACGCTCATCAGTCCCGCGTTCAGCGCTCCAATTTCGTCCTGTCCGGCGAGCTGGCGCGGCGCCGCTCCTGAGGCCAGCTGCGCTACGTTTCGCTGCACATGGGCGATGCGGCTGGTAATGCCTTGTGCGAAGAGCAGCGTGGTCGCTACCCCTCCCAGCAGTCCGAAAAAAAGGCAAATGCCGGTGATAGCGCCCTGCTGGGCTCGCGACTGTTCCACCTTGCCTCGGAACAGATCGAGTTGCCGCGCGTTGTCGCGTTCCATCAACTGGAGCAGTTCCTCTTTCTTGCCCCGCTCGGCTTCCACCTGGATCACCGCACTGCGGAACTGATCCTGCGGCAGTGCGCCCGAGCGAAAGCGGGCAAAATCGCCAAACATCCGCTCCACGCGAGCGTGCTCGATCGCGGCAACCTGCCACAGGCGCTGCTGTTGCCCGGCGCTATCGGCAGTGAGGTTGAGAAGCTTGTGCTGGCTGGATTCAAAGGCTGAGAGCGACGCGCGCGCCAGGCTCGCAAAGGACTCCTGGGCCGTGATGATGTAGGCGCGCGCCTCGGCGGTGGTTTCGAGATCGGCCGCGCGCAGGCGTTCGATCTCTTCCGCCGTTTCACGCGCGCGGTCGACCAGCCCAACGCTCGCTGAGTTGCGCTCCGCCAGTATATTTGTGACGCCGAACATTAAGACCGTGGCCGCCGCGGGGATTGAGATCAGCACCAGGCACTTGGTCCGAAGAGACAGATCCGGCCATTTCTTTTTCCAGAGCGGAAGCTTTTCGAGTGGCATAAGCTAGCGGTCCAGAACCACCCGCAACAAGGGACAGAGCGCGCTGACCCGCGCCTTTTCAAGCGAAGCGTCCGCGCCCAGATGCGCGGATACCGATAGATAGAGATCGGATTGCTCGGCTCCCGACACCGCAACGATCCGGACTTCGGGGAAAAGTTGCTTGAGCTCACGCACCCCCTCGATACCGTCGCGTACCGGCATCACCATGTCGAGAATCACCGCGTCCACGGCGTGGTGCCGCAATTGCCGCAGGCAATGATCGAGGTCCTCCGATTCAATGACGTCGAATCCCGCCGGTTCCAGAATGGCGCGCGCCAGCACCCGAAAGTGCTCGTCGTCATCCACCACCAGCACCTTTCCGCTCAGACGCCCGGTGTCTGGCGGGTGTCGAAGTGCTTTTTCGAACACCTCATTGGCCATAGCGCGCTCATCGGCAAAGCCTACCCAACCTTGAACCCATCCCCCGCCTCTTGTCCCCGCCCCCACTACCGATAAGCCTTGTGTGAGCACTCTCATCCAATCGAGCGGCAGCGGGCGCGGGATGCCTGCCACGGCGCAAGATAACGGCCGGGGTCCGCTCGCTGGCGCTCCATGCCGGCGGAGGGAACCGTGATTTTGGCCACCGTTTCGGGTGACCCGGCTTTTCATAAAGACGTGCGTGCGTCTCTTGACGGTCACCTTCGATTTGAAGCCGCTTGGGACCTGAGTTACCAGGACGCCAACCGGCTGCGAACCATCGGCCCGGAGCTGCAATGCATCCTGATCGTCGATTTCGCCGATTTACCGCTGGCCATGCCGGTGGCGCGCGCGGTCGACGGCCATTCCCACTTCGCCCTCATCGCGGTACGAGGCGGGGGCAGCCGCGACGAATTGCTGCAATTGATGCAAGCCGGAGTTCGCGAAGTGCTTCCCAACTTCACCGAGCGCGAGATCCGGCAAGCGGCCGCGCGCGCGGCTTCCACGCTCGCCTCTTCCGGTGAACTGCTGGCCGAGCTGTACGCCTTCATCCCCGCCAAGCCGGGCTGCGGCGGATCCACCATCGCTACCTACGCTACAGCCTTGGCGGCGCAACTCAGTAACGATTCTACCCTGTTGCTCGATTTCGACATTCGTTTAGGCGTCACTTCCTTTTTGCTGAAGGCCGAAGGCGCGCACACCATTGTCGATGCTCTGCTGCAATCCGATCATCTGGATTTGGATCTGTGGTCCAGCCTGGTTTCTCAGATCAAGAACCTGCATCTGCTCGGATCGGGTCCCATGGATTTTTCGCGCCACGTTTCCACCGAGCGCTTCATGGAACTGCTGGATTTCGCCATGCGCCGCTATTCGCTAGTAGCCGTAGACCTGCCGGGCACCATGGAGGATCAGGAATGCGAGACCCTGCTCCGCTGCAAGCGGATCTATCTGGTGGTCACGCCGGATATCGGCGCTCTGCATGTGGCGCGCCGCAAAGCCACCTGGCTGCAGGACCTTCGCCTGACGGACAAAGTGTCGGTGGTGCTCAACTGCGTGGAGCGCAGAAACACGCTGTCGGTCGAAGATATCCAACGCATTATTCAATTGCCGGTTCGCCATCTGCTGCCGGCCAGCGCCGGTGAGATCTCACGCGCCGTTCAGAAAGGGGCCGTCCTCGATGCTTCCTCCGGGCTCGGCAAGCACATTGCCCGTATTGCGGCTGAGATGGCCGCCACCCGCCCATCCACCAAGAAACCCAGCGTCGTGCGGCGCTTCGTGGAGTACTTTTCCATCAGCGCGGCGCGCGACGCCGACTCTTGAATCCGCGCATCATTCTTGAATCCGTGCATCATTCTTGAATCCGTGCATCAGAGACCGATATGACCAACCAAACCATCCTCAGTCTATTGAATTACCTGTGCAACGAGGCCCGCAATTCCGTGCAGGCCAGCTTCGGCCTGATGGCGCTTTGTCCCTCCCTGGCCCCCGATCCGGCCTGGCAGAGCTGCCTCGAGAACAGCAAATGCGGCGCGGACCGGCTGCTGCGCTGTATCGACGACATCCGGGAGTTGCTTGCGACGGAAATACCCGCTCTCGATCCGCCCGAGGAGTTCGATACCACGCTGTGCCTGGGAGAAATCATCGAAGTGCTGAACCTGGCCTCGGGCGGCAGCGCTAGCCGGCTGATCCTCGAATCGGCGGCCCGGCCCGTCACGGTGCGCCAGCACCGGCGCGCGGTGGAGCAAGCGCTCATGCGCGTTCTGGTCGCGGTATCGAAACTCGGCCACAAAGGCGAGGCGCTGGTCAGTCTCGCGCAGGCCGACGATGGCGACGGCGTCCGAATCGAAATTATACCCGCCAACTCCAACATCGCGCTGCGCGTGGCCGATTGGTTGAACAGCGATGCGGATCACGTGAACTTTCAAGACGCCGACGAAGTGCTCTACGGAGTGGCCACGCTCGTGGCCGGAAAGCGCATTCGTGAACTCGGGGGGACGGTGGAATTTGTAAGTGACGCCCGCGCGCCCATGGCGCTGGCGGTCACGCTTCCCTGGAAAACCGGAACCGATCAAGACGAGTCCGCGGAGCTTTCTCAACAGGATTGCGCCTCTCTGAGCGTCCTGGTAGCCGAAGACTCCGATGAGAGCTTTGTGCTCACCGGAATTCTTCTGCAAAAGGAACTGGTCTGGCGCGCGCGCGATGGCTTGGAAGCGCTCGACTTGATGAAGACGCACCGCTTCGACGTCGTCTTGATGGACATTCACATGCCGGGTCTGGATGGATACAAGGCCATCCGCGGCATGCGCGATTGGGAAACGCAGACCGGCAATGCCAGGACGCCGATCGTAGTTCTCTCGTCCGACGATCTGGAGACGCAAATGCGCTCGGCATCCCAAGCCGGTTGCTCCGGCTTTTTGCGCAAGCCGCTCGACCAACATGACCTGATGGATATGCTGGACCGCCTGAAGGCAGTCCGAACTGTTTCCGCTTGATCGCTTGCGCTTAGTGCCTGATCGCTTGCGCCTACTGCCGGAGCGCGAAGATGAACAGCGCCGTGCCCGCCGACACCGCGATGTATTGCCTGCCATTGAGAGCGTAGCTCATAGGCCCGCTGTTGATCTGTCCCCCGAGCGATGCCTTCCACAGCAGCTTGCCGGTGCGGTCGTCCAGCGCAAAGAAGTAGCCTTCGCGTCCACCGCTGAACAGCAGATCGGACTCCGTAGTAAGCACTCCAGCCCAAGTGACATCGTTCATCTTGAACTCCCACTTGCGATCGCCTGTCTTGGGGTCGAAGGCCCGCACCGCTCCGTAGCCTTCCTCTTCCAGCTTGAGGTTGGTCTGCAAATTCACGGCGCCCATGGGGGTGTTTCCGGTAGCTTTGGGACGTCCGCCCTCAACCGCAATGGTCCCCGAGTTCTCCCATAGCGGAATGTAAAACCAACCGGTGCGCGGGCTGTAGGAAGGCGGATACCAGTTGGTACCACCCAGAACCGTTGGCATGATCGTGCTGCCGGCCGGCGTCGGCACTTTGCCCGGAACCCGCATCGGCCGGCCTTTTTCGTCGAACCCGCTCATCCAGTTCACCGTGGTGAACGGCTTACCCATCAGGAATTGCCCGGTGTTGCGGTCGAGCACATACATCAGGCCGTTGCGATTGGCCCACAGCATCACTTTTCGCGGCGCGCCTTGCCATTCGATGTCCGCGAGCACGGGTACCTGCGTCGAATCGTAATCCACTTCGTCGTGCGGTGTGAACTGGTAATGCCACTTCAGCTTGCCGGTGTCTGCATCCAGCGCGATCACCGAATCGCTGTAAAGATTGTCGCCGGCGCGTTCTCTGCCATCCCAATCGGGCGCGGGATTTCCAGTGCCCCAGAACGTGAGATTGCTCTCCGGATCGTAGGCTCCGGTATTCCAGATGGCTGCGCCACCGTGCTTCCACGAATCGCCCGCCCAGGTTTCATGCCCCGGATCGCCCGGCTGCGCGATGGTGTGGAAGCGCCAGACCTCCTTGCCGGTGTGAACATCGTATGCGGCCAGCATACCGCCAATCCCGATGTCGCCTCCGGCGGTGCCGACAATCACCTTGTCCTTCACAATCAGCGGCGCGTGCGTGATGGAGTAAAACTCGTTGACGTCGGCCACCGTGGTGTTCCAGATTACCTGCCCGGTCTTGGCGTCCAGCGCGATCAGATGCGCGTCGATGGTTCCCAGGAACAGGGTGTCGCCCAGGATGGCGAGGCCCCGATTCACGCGCCCGCAACAAGTGCGCGACTTGGGCGACGGGTTATAAGCGTAGGTCCAGAAAATGCGCCCGGTAGCGGCGTCCAGCGCAAATACATCGTCGGGCGGCTGCACCGTATAGAGCACGCCATTGACCACCAGCGGAGTGGCCTCGAATTTCTCGAGCGACTTGGCTTGAAACACCCACTGCAGCTCCAGCTTGTCCACATTTTCCGGAGTGATTTGCGTGAGCAGGCTATGCCGCTCTCCAAACGTGGTTCCCGAATACGTAAGCCAGTTTTGCGGCTCATTCTGCGCGTGCAGAATGCGGTCGAACGAGACGGAGCCCGGGCTTTGTTGCGCCAGGAGCGAACCGGCGGCGAGCAGGATCAAAAACGCCCATGTTTTCACGGCGCTGTCATCTTATCAAATCGGAGCGCCTGAGCTCTCTTAGCGCATAAGCCACTTAGCGCAGAAGCCAGCCCCACAGATTGCCGTCGGGAGCTTTTTCGCTGTCAATTTGAATGTAGAGCTGGCCCTTTTTCAGGCTCTCGATCTGTTGCGGCGTTAGATCCAGCGTGGCGCTCACCGCGCCGCTGGTGGCATGCGGAACAGCGACGTCCAGAATGGCGGGCCCGCGCACGCCGGTTGCCGGCCCTTGATGAACCTTGGCGTCCAACGCCTGGGATCGCAGCCCTTCGAACGATCCTGTGATGGAGAGCTTCGCGCCCGTCAGAGTCGCTGTGACTGAGCCCACCCCCGTGATGTCCCCTCGCGTTTTCGCGTCCACCGGCACCGGAGACAAACGCGTCTTAAATGTCTCGGGCGCCTGCGCTGTGAGTGACCAGGCGCATGCCATCGTCAACACGAGCAACATTCTCATGCTGGGCCAGTATACTATTGTTGCTGCGGAAATTGTTCTGCGATATTCTACGGTGCGACCAGCGAAACACCGCTTCCATACTTCCCCAAAATCCCCCCAGCCTCGATTTCGCCACCTGCTCCGTTCTCGGAGAGCTGGAAGCGCCAGTACGAAACACCACCCATGCGAGGTACATTTTCCGCCCACCAGCTATTCCCTTGTGACCGGGACAGCCCATAATAACTCCCTGAACCGCGCAGAGGAATCACCTGAAACGAGGGTCGTCGCCAAACCTCCCCCGTCTCTTCGCGGCTCTCCAAAACCAACGCGAGGGTCCGTGAGCAAAAGTTTTCATCGTTAAGGATTACTCCGGATAGCGCTTAATCCGACCGTACCCTGATATGCTTCCTCTTACATGAATCGCCGCCATGCCCTAAAGCACCTGGGAGTGTTCTCGCTGCTGAGGCCGTCGCTATTCGCGCAGTCGCCGGAAGGCATCGATTTTCTGAAGCATCATCCGGCTTTCGACCTGCATTGCCATCCCGGCAATTTCCCTCAGCGTGGAAGAGCGGAATACAAAGGCGACAAAGCCTTTGACAGAACCATCTCCGAGATGCGCGAGGGCGGACTGGCGGCTGGATTCTTCAGTATCACTGCCGATGCCAGGATACTGGGTCGCGATGCCAAGGGGGAGAGGGTGGTGAATCGGGCCTTTGCCGCCGGCGAACCTTGGGCCGACTGCAGGAGGCAACTGACAAACCTCGACGATCTCGTCACGCGCGAGAAAATTAGCCTCGCCTCAGTGTCCGGCAGGCGGAAGCCGCCCGCAACCGCGGCCAATTGGTAGCGTTTCTGTCTTGTGAAGGAGGCGATTGCCTCGAAGGAAACGTGGGGCGCCTTGACGACCTTTACCAGCGGGGCGTCCGCAGCCTCCAACTGGTTCATTATGCGCAGAACACTCTGGGTGATCTGCAGACTCAGCCTCCGGTGTACAACGGTCTGTCCGCCTTTGGCCGCGACGTGGTGCGCCACATGAGTCGCCTCGGCATGCTGGTGGATGTAGCGCACTCGGCATTTACGACAGTCAAGGCGACGGTCGAGTCAACCACTGCGCCGATTGTCCTATCGCACTCTCACCTGCAGAGTGAGTCCAAGCCGCATCCCCGTCTCATCACGGTCGAACACGCCCGTCTGGTTGCTTCTACCGGCGGCGTGATCGGTGGATGGCCTTTCGGATTCACCAATCGAACCTTCGCGGACTTCGTGGATCAGACCACGCGCCTAGTCGATGCCGTGGGTGTCGATCACGTGGGTCTCGGGACGGACATGGACAGCATGGTCCAACCGGTGTTCTCGACTTACCTGCAACTACCCGATTGGATCGCGGCCTTACGCGCCAAGGGGCTATCGGAAGGTGATGTGGCGAAGATAGCTGGCGGCAACGCGCTGCGGGTGCTCCATCAAGTGTTGAAAGCATAGTCCGCCCGCGCACAGAGTCCAAGCCGGAACGAGCAGTGAAGCTTCAGTTTCGCGCGGCAGGACCGTGGCAGCTCCTAAGGTGGGGGAATTGAGTCATAGGATCTCGCGCAACCGGCTTTTCAGGACTTGCCCATTCGGGCTCTTGCCGCCGCCGTCGAGCCGGGTCTGGAGCTTGCCGACGCAGACCGTGTGCTCGGTCTCAGGCTGCTTGACGCGGATGGTCGGGCGGGTCGCCCGGCCGAACGTGGCGTCCTCGAACCCGCAACGGCCGCAACCCCGCCGAGGGCAACGCATGGGCGCCTCGTAGACCGAGGCACGCGGAGGTCGCCCTCAGGGTTTGCGGTCGTATCTCGCGTCGCCTGCGGCTCCACTTAAGGCCATTTGCGTCACCGCGCCACTCGCGTCCATGAAGAACTCCACAGCGGCGGTTGACGAATCAAACCTTGTCTCCGATTGCGGAATTAGAGGAAGAGCATTCAACCACAGCTGGCCATTGATCACGGCGACGGTTTGGACCCTACCGAAGAAACGCACTGTGGTTGGATACCCTTCCCGGACCGCATACGTGCCAGCGTACTTTGCCAGAACGGCCGGGCTGAGTTGCACCCCTGTGGTCGCCTTTCCCACCAGATGAACCGTATCCCGTTCGTTTTCGTTGCAGACATCCTCCAGCATGTCCGTATCCGGCGCGTAGTTCACCGTCAGCGAGCGCGTCAACGGCCCGCGCAGCGTCTTGGGATCGTTGAAGGTGATCTGAAACTGCATCTGTCCGAAATTCACGCGCCGGAATCTCTCGGTGACGCGCAGGTCCTCGGAATGCGGGTGGCCCACCCTATCCAGCCAACTCCGGTCATTGAACCCCGCACTTTCGATCACCAGCGTATCCCCCTCCCAGCGGCCGATCGAGTACCCCATCCACGTCGGGTTCGGGTCTTCGGGCAGTTCCCGCCCATCCATGAATATCTGCCGATGCCTCCCGCCGCCGCCCTCGTAAAGTAGCGCCACCACGGTGGGCGACTGGATGATCCGGTACAGCGACTCGGCGAAAAAAATCTGCGAGGGACCTCCGGGGAGGCAGTACGTAACGGGATCGTCCCGCCGGAAGTCGGCGACGCGTTTTTTGAAGAGCGCCTCGGCCGCAGGCAGAAAGATCCCTTCGTCCTTCGCATCTTGTATCACGTCAAGCCAATAGGGGTTCACTTCGGGACGCCATAGCCCGGACAAATCCGGCTTGCCGTCGGGCGTCTGGGGCGCCGGGGCCGTCAAGCTCGGCTTGCCGTCGGCGGTCCGGGGAATCCCCGGCGTACGATAGTTGAGCCATTGAGCGGACAGTGAAACTGGGAGTAGCCATAAGGCTGCCACGATCGCGATTCGGTCCATGAGGTCTCTCCTGCTCACCCATTCTCCCTGGATTCGTCTGGGCCGCATTATACAGCATCAGGGCGCGACTTCCTCTTTGCGCCAGGCGTCGTGTGCACCAAGCCTCGTGCGATATTCTATTCTTGCGATAGGGAGGAACCATGGAAATCGACCGGCGTGCATTTTTCGCGGGACTGGGCGGCGTGGCCGCTGTGGCTGCCATGGCTGACGAGGCCAAGGCCGAAGCGCTGGAACATCACATGCTGCTGCAACTGAATGTCGCTAACCAGGCCGCGGCACAGCCCGGGACTGCGAAGAAGTTCCCCACCGCCGCCGAAGTGGAGGCGCAGATTGAAACGCAGCCGTCTCGCCGAGGCGCCGGAAACTTGTTCGTCTCCCGCGTGGGCAATGTGAAGAAGCTCCCGCCGCTGCCGGAACGGCCGACGCTGGTCGATTTCTACAAGCTGCGCTTCATGGCTACCTCCAACCATTGCCTGCAGAGCGCCAATCGCGCCATGCAGAATGGCATGTCGGAAGAGATCATCCTGGCGTGCCTGCTCCACGACACGGTGCAGGATCTCATCAAAGTGGATCACGGATGGTGGGGCGCACAAATGTACGAGCCCTATGTTTCCGAGAAGGTTTCGTTCGCTATCCGCTATCACCAGGCGCTGCGCTTCTACGCCGACGAAGAGCACGGTTACGAATACCCCGACCTCTATCGCCGGATGTTCGGTTCCGACTATAAGCCTGAGCCGTATATCGAAGCTACCTACCAGATGGTCCGCAGCCACAAGTGGTACCTGGAACCGCGCATGGTGACGGTGAACGATCTCTACGCTTTCGATCCGAACGTGAATCCCAAGCTCGATCAGTTTCTCGACATCATTGGACGAAACTTCAAGCAGCCGAAAGAAGGGCTGGGCTTCGACAATAGCCCGGTGGCGCACATGTGGCGCTCGATCGCGCGTCCCGATTCGCCGCTGTAGAGCGCTCGCATTCGCTCGCGCGGGATTGGCGGAGTCGAAGAATTCGTAAACTGCATGAGGCTGCTCCTTGTCGCATTCGCTGGCGCTCTTTTTGGAGCGATCACGTTCGGTTGGTTAGCGAAGACGATATGCTATCGAAGCTCCAGGAAGACCTTACCTCCACGATTAGACGCCATTAGGTAATAGCGGGGCATCAGAGCGAGATGAGGGCGCGATAGCCACGAGCGTGCCTGAGTCGCCAATCCCATGCGGCGACGCGACGAACTGCGCCCCAGCCAACCCCGCGCGAGCGAACGCGAGCGCCTACTGCAGCCGCGCGATCGCCCCAATTACTTCCGCCGGCTTCTCGAAGGGCGCCACGTGCCCCGCTTGCGGAATCACCACTACTTCCGACCCTGCAATTCCGCGCTGAAACGCCCACGCATAAACGGGCGGGATCAGCTTGTCACCCTCGCCCCAGATCAGCATCGTTTTGGCTTTGATGCGATAGAGCCGTGACGCGAGGCCGCGCTCCGGAATCGGAAACAGAATCTTGCCCGCCGCGCCGAGCTGACGCGCGTTCTGCACCAGGAACGCTTGCAGGAATTTTGGATCGCTCATGTTGGTGCCCGCGCTCATGATCTTGGCCCCAGCCTCGGCGTCGTAAAACAAGTATCCGGGCAGCTCGAACGGTAACATCGCGAAAATATCGGGAATCGGATGTTCATCCATCCACAAGCCCGCTGGAGCAATCAACGCAAGACGCGAAACGTCGTTGGGAGCAATCGCCGCCATTTCGCCCGCGATCATGCCGCCCATCGAGTGGCCCGCGAGAATCGGGTCTTTCAGGCCCAGCCGCTCCACCACGTCCCAGGTGTGCAGCGTGAAATCCAGCATGTCGCGCAGCTCGGCGCACTCTTCGCTATCGCCGTAGCCCGGCACCAGCGGCGCATACACGTGAAACTTCTGGGCAAGCGAATCCAGGAAGCCCAAATCCATATCGAGCCCGCCCGCGCCGTGCAGAAACACTAGCGGCCGGCCGGCGCCCGCTTCGTAATAGCGTACCGGAACACGCTCGGTTTCAATTGCTTTCAGTTCCATTGCGATATCCCGGCGCCTAGCGCTCCGCTCCCACCGGCTCCGATTCCACCGGCAGCCCACCCGGCGTCGCGCGCTTGGCGAGCGGTTTGCACCAGAAGCGGCCGTCGCCCGAGTATTCCGGAAAGAGATTCCGCAGCTTCGGCATCACCTTCTCGGCGAACAAACGCGTCGAGTGCATGCACTTGTCCCTCGGCATGTCGCCGATTTGCATCAGGCAAAAAATGTTTCCGACGTGCAGCTTCTGGATCAGATCTTGCATGCGCTGCGTAACCGTCTCCGGGCTTCCCGCGATCACGCTGCCGTTGTCCACCAGTTCCTTCCACGGAAGCTCCTGAAACATGGTCTGCGGAGCGTACTGCGAAAGGATGCCCTTTTGAATGGTTTTGATGGTGCGATAACCAGGCGCGTCCGCGAAGCCCGGATACACGTGCAGGCAGCGGTTATAGAAGTAGCTGACGTGCTTGGCATACAGCCGCTCAGCCTCCGCATCCGTGTCCGCTACACAAATAGTCTGCGCGAAACCCGCGCGGTAAGGCGAGCTATCGGGAGCGTTGCGCTCCGCCACGCGATCCCAGTAGCCCTGCATCAGCGCCTGCCCGCGAATGTAGCCGCCGAAGCTCAGGTAGGAGTACGAATACGTATTGTCGATGCAAAAATCGAAGGTCTCAATCGACCCGCCGCCCGGAATATGAATCGGAGGGTGCGGCTGTTGGATGGGCCGCGGCCAGGGGTTCACATAGCGCAGTTTCGTATAGCGGCCGTTAAAAGCGAAAGGCTCTCTGGACGCCCACGCGCGCTTGATCAGTTCGTGGGCTTCACGATATTTTTCCCGCGTCAGACCAGGAATGGTTCCATAACAGTAGTTGGTGTCCATCGAAGTGCCGACCGGAAATCCCGCCACTAAGCGTCCGCCCGAAATGCAGTCCAGCATCGCGAACTCTTCGGCCACCCGCAGCGGCGGATTGTAGAGCGCGATGGACGCGCCCAACACCACCAGCGCAACGTTGTCGGTGCGGCGCGCCAGGCTGGCTGCGATCAGGTTGGGTGAAGGCATCAGGCCGTAAGCATTTTGATGGTGCTCATTCACGCCGATGCCGTCAAAGCCCAGCGTGCCGGCGTATTCGAGCATATCGAGATAGCCGTTGTAGACTTCGTGGCTCTTTACCGGATCGAACAGATTCGGATCGATGTCTACCCACACCGAGCGATGCTTCTCGCGAAAGTCGTCCGGCAGGTACGGCCACGGCATCAAGTTGAACCAGGTGAATCGCATCCTGTCTCCTCAACTGCTTGTGGCGCACGCACTCGTGAGTGCCGCGTCGCCACTCATGGCGACGCCGAGTCTTTCATTCAATTTGTTCGCAAGAGTGCGAACACGGCACGCAGGAGTGCGTGCGCCACAGGCCTATTTGTCCGACTTGCTATCCGGCGACGAGCCTTGGCCCGCCGATCCTACAAAGAGCTTGCGCCCATCCGGAAACGTGATGTCGCGGCCATTCATTTTGTTGCTCTCGTCCTTGGATTGGTAGCCGTCCACTACGATCTCGGTCCCAGCCGGCAATGAGTTCTTGGTAAAACCATTTCGCAGCAAAGTGTTTGGGCTTCCACCCTCTACCATCCAACTGGTCACCGTGCCGTCGGGGTTCTTCACGTCGATGTGGATCCAGGCGTGCGGGTTGATCCATTCCATCTTGGTCACCACCCCATGCAGCTTCAGGGGTTTGGTGGCGTCAAACTCGGCTGCGAACGCATGATGCGCCCACATCGGCGCCGCGCTCACCAGCAATCCCAACCCGGCCATCGCCATCGCTAGCTTCGTTCGCATGGCATATCTCCTTATTTTAAATCCCTTGTTGTAAAACCCTATGTTCTCTACTTTACTTCGGATTTTTCTTGTCGGCAGCCCGCGCCCCCGCGAGAATATCCATCATCGCGTAATTCCCCTCGTGACAAGCGTACTCGAAAATCGGCCCCTTCGTTTTGGTCACCGCAATTTGCGCCGTCCAGGGTTTGGTAAACGCCGTGGGATCGTCCACCGTGAATTCATAAAGCAAAGTGTCGGGCGTTGTGCGCGTGAAGCGTTCCGTCAAATGCATATTCCGGTCGGACCCGCGAAAGGAGTATTCATCGGAGAAGTTGGTCGTATCCACCACTAGTGTCTTGCCGTCCCAGTGGCCGCGAGAATCGCCCCGCCATTCGCGGATATTGTTCGCTACATGCGGGCTTCCGTCCAGCGGGATGACGCGTGTATCGTGGATCATTTCGTTCAGGATCACCACCTGGTCGCGCGTTTGTATGATTTGGAAGTTATTGTTGTATGGGCCGGGAAGCATCGGGGGCCCGGCTGTGGCCCACAGAATACAGCGTTCGCCCAGCGAGCGGCCCTCCGGACCGTCGGTCGCGTGTTCCTGCATCCATTCCCGCTTCTCGTCCGCTCGTTTTTGCCCCTCCGGCGTAAGCGCGGGAAGGCGCCCGTCGGGAGGATCCACAATCAGCGATGTTCGCCGCGTGCCCACGGCCTTGGTGCCGCGGTCGTACCAGAATTGGTTGTACGCGCTGGCCACGTCGGCGTCGGCGTTTCCCGTCCGGTGATCCACATTGTTGCGTTCCACCACCTGCTTCTCGTAAGCCGCCGCTTCCTCGGGAGTGAATGTCGGTTTCCCGGCGAGATCGGCCGGCCGTTCCAGCGGCGTAATGGTGGCGTTGCTCCAGATTCCCTGAAGATCCGCCTGCGCGAAAATCGCCTGTCCCCAAAAAAGTGGCGTCGCGAGCAAAACTAATGGGAGCCGATGCGTCATTGTGAACCCTTCCTCTCCTTGTTTGATCCAGGTGTTTGATCCAGGGAGCATCGGAGGTCCCGCCGTAGTCCACATAATACACCGTTCGCTATCGCGAAGAAGCCCGGCGCGCGGACCATGCTGCTACTGCTTTTTTTCAGCGGCGCGCGCCCCAGCCAGAATATCGGTCAGCGCGTAGTTGCCTTCGTGACACGCATATTCGTACACTCGCTCCGATGTCTTGTTGAACGGGATGCGCGCGGTCCACGGCTTGGTAAATGCCGTCGGATCGTCGACGGTGAATTCGTACTGCATCACTTCCGGCGAGATGCGGGTGAAGCGCTCGGTGAGGTGCAGGTTCGTGTCCGACCCGCGAAAGCTATACTCGCTGTTGAAATTCGTGGTGTCCACCACCAGCGTGTTGCCTTCCCAGTGGCCGCGAGAATCGCCCATCCATTCGCGAATGCCGGAATCGACGTGCGGACGTCCATCCAGAGGAATCACGCGCGTGTCATGGATCATTTCATTGAGAATCACTACATAGCCCGGCGCTTCGACGATCTGCAAATCGCTGTTGTACGGTCCCGGCAGCATGGGCGGACCCGCCGTCGTCCAAGTCAGGCAACGTTCCGCCATCGATCGGCCTTCCGGACCGTCCGTGGCGTGGTCTCGCATCCAAGCCCGGTCTTCTTCCGCGCGCTTCTGGGCGGCGGGCGTCAGCGGCGGTATTCTTCCATCCGGCGGATCCACGATCAGCGAAGTTCGCCGGTCTGATACCAGATTGTTTCCCCGATCCCTCCAGAATTCGTTGTAGGAGCGGCCGACGTCGGTCTGCGCGCCGCCGTCCCGTCGATCGCTGTTCACCTGATTGAGCGTCCGCTTCACGAAATCGGCCGCTTCCTGCTCGCTCAGAAACTCTTTGCCGGCCAATTCGGCGGGCCGTTCCAACGGGGTCAGAGTGGGGTTGGTCCACACACCCTGTAAATCCGGCTGGCCGTCCACCGTGTGCGGGGGATTCCAGCTCTTAGGCGCTGACGTCGCCGGCTTGGCCGCGACCGGCAGCCCTTGACCCGAGAGATAAATCGGGGCGACTAACACGACCAACACCGCGAGCCGCATAGCTAACCTCCGCTGAAACTTATTTGCTGGGCTGCTTGCGAAGGTGTCCGTACAGCAACTCCTCCACAAACTCCACACACTTGAATTCTAGCAGTTGGGCGTTCTTTTCCATGTGCTTGTACAGCGGCATGCTGATCTTCCAGGGCTTAGAAAACGTGTCGGGATCCTCAATGGTCGCTTCATAGTTCAAGACGGTTGCCGAGACCGGCGTATAGCGCTCCACTACGTGCAATTTATCGCTGTGAAAATCGCCCGCGCGATCAAACCAAGTCATATCGTTCAGGCCAGTCACGTCCACCACCAGGGTCTCGCCGTCCCAATGCCCGGCCGACCAGCCCATCCAACTGTCCACCGGAGCTTCCCCCGGATTATCCATGTAGATGGTTCGCACCGCGCTGTCGTATTCGTACGAGATCAGAATCACCTTGCCGGTCTGCACGATCTGAAACGGAAACGGCATGTAGGTGGCGCGCGGAACGCCCGGCAGGTAGCACTTCACTTCCGGGTCCAGCTTCAGACGGTTCGCGTAGTTTTCTTTTTTCTTCTGTGCGGCGGCCGGAAGGTAGGGGATCTCGCCGCCCTCCACTACGCCGATGCCAGGCGGTTCCGCGCCTGTCGCGCCCAGCGCCACAATTTGACCAGCCTGCGCCGAGTGGCCTTCCAGATCCCAGTTTGCAGTGTTCATGGCCTGCCAGATGCCGTTCAGATTCGGCTTGCCGTCGGCGGTCCGGGGCGCTTTGTAAGGTTGAGCTTGCGCGCTTGCCGCTGCAATAATGGCCGCCACGGCAACTGCGCCGAGCAAGGAAAGTCGAAGTTCATTTCGCCAGGACATATTTAGTGACTTCGATCCTACATTCGGCGCAAGCTGGTGTCAAATGAGGCCGGTCTCAAACGGAGCCTGCCCGGCACCTTAGGACGCCGCCACACCCTCATTGGTCAAACTCGCCAATAGCGATCGCAGCCGCGCGAATTCGATCACCTGGCCCACCATGATCCCCATCTGCCGCGCCGCTTGCTCCCCAACTCCCGCGCCCTTTTCATCGAACCGCTCCACCAGCGTGTTGATCGCGACACCCATCGGCGTGGGCCATCCGCGCAATGCATGGACGATGGATCGGAACGCCGACAATACCACCCCTGTCGATTGCCAACCGTGCCCGCGGACAATCAGCCCCACCGCGCGCCCGTCCAGGTAGGGCTCCGCATCCTGGGACATGTCTTCCGTGTAGTCGAGCGCGTTCTTCACCAGACCCGAGATCGATCCGTGATAGCACGGCGTGGAGAGAATCACTCCATTCGCGCGCCGCAGGGCCGCGATCAGCTTTTGCGCGCCGTCCGCTCTGGCAGGGGATTCCGGAGCATACATCGGCAAATTGATATTTGCGCCATCGAAAGGCTCCACATCCGCGCCTTGCGCCTCGGCGAGTGCGAGCGCGTAACGCAGCGCCTGCTCCGAGGAAGATCCCGGACGTGTGGTTCCGCCGATCCCGACGACGTAAGGACGAAAATCGGACGTGCTCCGCTACAATAATAGCTTTGGCAGACGGCAGCACGAACTCCCATGAAATTTGGCGGTTTTTACGAACACCAACTCCCGCGGCCCTGGGCCAGCGACTCCGAACATACCCAGCTGAAGAACGCGCTCGAACAGGCCGTTCTGTCCGATCAATGCGGATACGACTATGTTTGGGCCACTGAGCATCATTTCCTGGAAGAATATGCGCACTCCTCGGCGCCCGAAGTGTTTCTCGCTGCCGTGAGCCAGCGCACCAAGAATATTCGAATCGGTCACGGCATCGTGCAAACGCCGCCGTATATAAATCATCCGGCCCGCATTGCCGAGCGCATCGCCACGCTCGACCTGTTGAGCGACGGCCGCGTCGAGTTTGGCACAGGCGCCGGCGCAACCGAGACGGAGCTTGGCGGATTTAACGTCCCGCAAGCTGAGAAGAAGAACATGCAACTGGAGGGCATGCGCGTTGCCGTCCGCATGCTGGTGGAAAATCCCTTCACTGGTTATGAGGGCCAGTTCGTGAAAGTGCCGGCGCGCAACGTGGTGCCCAAGCCCTTGCAGAAGCCGCATCCGCCGCTGTGGATGGCATGTTCCAACCGCAACTCCATCCTGCAGGCCGCCCGGCTCGGCATGGGCGCGCTGACGTTTTCCTTTGTGTCACCGGACGAAGCCCGCCAGTGGGTGAAGGACTATTACGAAATGATTGAAAACGAATGCGAGCCCCTCGGCTACGCCGCGAATCCCAACTTCGCGGTTGCCGCGCCGTTTCTGTGCGATCCCGATCAAAATCGAGTGGAGCAGATCGGCGCTGAAAGCTACGGATTCTTTATTTACGGACTCGGCCACTACAGCTTTTTCGGCGAGCACCGTCCCGCTCAGACCGACCTTTGGGATGAGTACAAAAACCACCCCAAGCAGTTCGCGCCTCCCGAGGGCCGTATACAGGATTGCGTCGGTACGCCCGCCATGCTGCGGGAGCGCTTACGCGATTTTGAGCAGGCCGGCATCGATCAGGTGCTCTGCATCTCGCAGGCCGGAAAAATCCCTCACGATCTGCTGTGCTCTTCCATTGAGCTTTTCTCCAAAGAAGTGCTGCCGGAGTTCAAGGATCGCGATCTCGCGGCCGCATCGAAACAAGCCGAACGGCGCGCTCGCATCAACGAGAAGGCCATGGCTCGCAAACCAAAAGTTGAGGCGCCCCATGGCGAGATCGTTATCCGCGCAGCCGGCCACCATTAAACGCTCCCTCACGGGCCAAGCCCGTCCCCGGCCACTGCCATAACAGTTTAGTGGCGACTCGCGCCATCCCTACGAAAACACTGGCCGAATCATGGATACAGTTGCACTGCATCAAGGTCTGTGATATCGTTTCGCCCAAAGGAACCAGGAGGTTCTTATGAGGATTATCTCCACCCTGTTGGTGTGCACACTGAGTGTCGGCGTAACGTGGGCACAGTCGCAAAACACGTCTCAGATACAAGGGACGGTTCAGGACGCTTCGGGTGCGCCCGTCCCCGGCGCCGAGGTCAAGGCCACCCAAACCGACACGGGTGTGGTACGCGGCGTTCCTACCGGCGCCGACGGCGTGTATGTACTGCCGAATCTCCCCATCGGCCCCTATCGCCTCGAAGTCAGCAAGTCCGGTTTCAGCACCTACATTCAGACTGGCATCGAGTTGCAGGTCGCGACCAACCCCACCATCGACGTAGCGCTGAAAATCGGCGCCGTCAACGAGCAGGTGCAGGTGGAAGCCAACGCCGCGTTAGTGGAAACGCAAGCCACCGGAGTCGGCAATGTGATGGAGACCCAGCGCATTCTCGAACTGCCCTTGAACGGCCGCGTTGCTACCGACTTGATCCAATACACCGGAGCGGTGATTCCTCAAGGCGTCGCCGGTAACGGCGGTTACCCCGGCACCGAGCAGTTCGTCATCGCCGGGGGACAAGCCTTCGGCGTCGCGTTCTGGCTGGATGGCAGCGTGTACAACAACCCGTGGGACCTGTCGAACATGCCGCTTCCTTTCCCCGACGCGCTGGCCGAGTTTAAGGTTGAGACCAGTTCGCTGACGGCGCAAAATGGCGTCCATGCCGGCGGCACCGTGACCGGCGTCACTCGATCCGGCAGCAACGGCTTCCACGGCGATGCCTTCGACTTCTTGCGCAACGGCGATCTGAATGCCCGCAATTTCTTCGCGCCTACCCGCGATACCCTCAAGCGCAATCAGTTTGGCGGCACCTTTGGCGGTCCGGTTATCAAGAATAAATTGTTCTTCTTCTTTGGCTACCAGAACACTCTCACCCGTCAGGATCCGACCGCCAATACAGCCGCCACATTTGTCCCGACACCCGCGATGGTCGCTGGCAACTTCAGCGCCTGCCCGCAGGATCTCAGCCCAGCGGTTCTGGCCGGTCTCCCCGCTGCGATTTCCAGTCAAATTCATAACGATGTAATCCCGGCTTCGCTCTTCGATCCTGCCGCGCTCAAGTTGGCGTCCATGCTGCCTGTCTCCAACGCCCCTTGCGGCAACACCGGCTTCGGATTATATACGCGCATCAACGAAAACCAGTATGTCGGCCGCGGCGACTGGCAGACCAGCGCCAAGAACACGCTGTTCGGACGATATATTCGCACTCACTACTTCCGGCCGGCCTCGTATTCGTTCACGCCGACCAACTTGCTCACCACCACCCAGGGCGAGTTGGACGATTCCGACCAGTCCTGGGTAGCGGGCGACACGTATTTGTTCAGCCCCACGCTGGTGAATCAGTTCCGCGCTTCCGTCGACCGGCTCGCGGTGCTTCGCAATGAGCCTCCCTATGTGTCGGCCTGCGATGTCGGCGTGCCGGTTTATTGCGGCTATGTGCCCCACGAGAGCGGCTTCACTGTCACCGGTGCATTTACTATTGGCCCCGGCACCGGCGGCCCGGCTCATAATCACACCACGCCACTGCAGCTCAACGACGACATCAGCTGGGTGAAAGGCAACCATCAGATCAACTTCGGTGGTGGTGGAGAAGTGTCCAAAATGCTGTTCTACGGTAACGTCTATTCGCAAACCAACTGGACCTTCAATAACCTTCCCGCATTCCTGCTGGGAGAATTCAGCTCCAATTCTTTGTCGCTGCCGAACGACCTGCTGCAGGAAAAGTGGTTCGTGAATGCTTATGTGCAAGACACCTGGAAGGTCACTTCGCACTTCACCGTCAATGCCGGAGTGCGCTGGGAACCGTTCCTGCCTCCCTCCGAGATCAATGGCTCGGTGTACAACTTCAACCTGCCGAACCTGATCGCGGGAGTGAAGAGCACGCAATTTACGAATGCGCCTCCCGGCCTCTCTTATCCGGGGGATCCGGGTTTCATCGGCAAGCAGGGTGAGCAAAGCCAGTGGAATCTCTGGGCGCCGCGTGTGGCGCTGGCTTGGGACCCCAAGGGCGACGGCAGAACGGTAATCCGGGCCGGTTGGGGAATCTCCTACGATTACGTGGCTGGTGAGTTAATGGTGAACTCCGCCGACGCTCCGCCTTATGGCGGCACCGAGATCTGGTCGGGCCAATTTAGCAATCCCTACGCCACCCTTCCTGGCGGAGCCATCTACCCATACACGGTCAGCTCCAGTGCTCCGTTCGCTCCCGGTGGTGTCTACATCTATTTGCCGCCGAATCTGAAAACTCCCTCGACCAACCAATGGAATCTGACCATCCAGCACCAATTCGCCACCAATTGGCTGGTGTCGGCCACTTACCTGGGAAGCGAAAGCGAGCATCTGTGGGACTCTTATCAGGTAAACCCAGCCGTGTATATTCCCGGAACCTGCGTCGCGGGACAATACGGCCTCGCGCGCCCCGGACCATGCTCCAGTACAGCGAACCAGAATTATCGCCGCGTGTTTGTGCTGAACGGATACCCTGATGCGCTAGAGACGCTAAACGGGAAGGTGACGCCAAGCTTCGGAGACGTCGAGTCCTTGGACGATGGAGCCACTTCCAGTTATAACGGCTTGATCCTCTCGGTTCAGAAGCGCTTCAGCAAGGGCGTCAGCGCCTTCGCCAACTACACCTGGTCGCACTGTATCGGCGATCTCTCCATCGGCGACAGCACTGGAAACGCCGGTGCGGGGCTGGCCATTCCCAATAACCGCGCCTACGACCGCAGCAACTGCCAATCCAACGAAATCGGCGGCACATTCTCTTCCGACCGGCGGCAAATCTTCAATTTGAACATTGTCTATCAAGCGCCGAAGCTCGAGAACGCCTGGGCGAACCGGGTGCTTTCCGATTGGAAAGTCTCGGGAATTTACCACTACTTGTCGGCGTACTGGGTTACGCCCATCCTCTCCACCGATATCGCCTTGAACGGAGATTCCGGCACCGAGCGGCCGGTTCAGATACTGTCCGATCCGCTATGCGCCAATCCCACTCCGAGCTGCTGGATCAATCCCAAGGCTTTCACCACCCCCGCGCCTGGCACGCTCAGCAGTTTGGGTCGCGACAACATTCCTGGTCCGTCATTCTTCCAGCTGGATATGGCTCTTTCCCGCGAGTTTCCGATCCGTGAAGGATACCGGTTTGAGATCCGGGCTGAGGCGTTCAACATAACGAACAGTTTCCGCGCCGGCATTTCGCTTCCCAGCAACCTGGCTGGAGCGTCGGGCCTCCAGTTGACCTACGGAACGCCGACCTTCGGCCAGATCACCAGCGCGCTCGATCCGAGAATTGTACAACTTGCGATGAAGTTTTCATTCTGACCATTGAATTTGCCGAACCGGTTGGAATTCACTGAGACGGACCCCGCATCGGCCGAAACCGCCGGATTGATCGCCGAGCTCGACCGCGACCTCGGCGCGCGCTATCCCGGCCTGCCGATTCACGGCATCGACGCCCGGAATTTTCGACAAGCGGGCGGAGTGTTCCTGGTTGGACGCTTAGCGGGCGTCGCCGTCGCCTGTGGAGCTCTTCGACCCATGGAAGATGGCGCCGTGGAGGTGAAGCGTATGTACGTGCGCCAAAGCCATCGTGGCCGCGGATTCGGCCGGGGTATGCTCGAAGCGCTGGAAGAAATCGCCGCACAGCGCGGCTATCGGATCATTCGTCTGGAGACCGGCGGCAACCAGCCGGAAGCCATCGCTCTCTACCAGAGCTCCGGTTACCAGCCCATCCCTTGCTACGGCGCTCACGCTCCCGATCCTCTTTCCCGCTGTTTTGAGAAGCGGCTCTAGATTCGCTCGTACGTGTGCACCGTCAGCTCGCTCTCCACATCCCCGGTGTGCTTGATCCCGGCCGGTTCAAACAGTAGCACTTCTACTTCCTGCTCAGCCACCGGACGATGTTCCACGCCGCGCGGAACAATCAGAAACTCGCCCGCGTGGAGCGTCACGCTCCGGTCGCGAAACTCCATGCGGAAACTGCCGCGCACCACCAGGAACATCTCGTCTTCGCCGGCGTGATCGTGCCACACAAACTCGCCTTGAAACTTCACTAGCTTGACGTGCTGGCCGTTGAGCTCTCCGGCCACGCGCGGATTCCAATGATCGGAAATGAGCGCCAGCTTCTCGCCGATGTTGACTTTTTCCATCGCTGGCCTCGGCGCTACAGCCGGCAAATTAACAACTCCCGCTCGTAAATCATCTCCGGCGGCAAATGGTCGTGCAGTGTGATGAACAGCTCCTCGTGCGCCATCACTTCCGATTTCCACGCGGTCCTGTCGAAGGCCTGCAGTTCGTCGAACTGCTGCTTGGAGAAATCCAGCCCGTTCCAATCGATGTCTTCGTAGCGCGGTATCCAACCGATGGCAGTCTCTCTGCCCAGCGCTCGTCCCCGCGCGCGATCCACAATCCACTTCAGCACCCGCATGTTCTCGCTGAATCCCGGCCATAGGAACTTGCCGTTGGCATCCTTGCGGAACCAGTTCACATGGAAGATGCGCGGCGTCTCGCTGAGTGACCGCTGCATCTTGATCCAATGCCGGAAATAATCGCCCATGAGGAACCCGCAGAACGGCAGCATCGCCATCGGATCGCGCCGCACCTGGCCCACGCCGCCGGTCGCCGCCGCTGTAGTCTCGGATCCCATGGTTGCGCCCACATACACACCCGCGCTCCAATTGAACGCCTGATAGACCAGAGGCATGGTGGTGGCGCGCCGTCCGCCGAAGATCAGTGCGCTGATCGGTACGCCATGCGGATCTTCCCACGCCGGATCGATGGTCGGACATTGTGAAGCGGGCGCCGTGAACCGCGAGTTCGGATGCGCCGCCTTGGCGCCCGTCTCCTTCGCGATCTGCGGAGTCCATCGGTTCCCGCGCCAATCCTGGCATTCGGCTGGAGGCTCATCCGTCATGCCTTCCCACCACACGCCGCCCTCCGGCGTCAGCGCCACGTTGGTGAAAATCGAGTTGCTCCTGAGCGTCGCCATCGCGTTCGGATTCGTTTTTGCCGAGGTCCCCGGGGCCACTCCAAAGAATCCCGCTTCCGGATTGATGGCGCGCAGCCGTCCACTCTCATCCGGCTTGATCCAGGCGATGTCGTCGCCCACCGTCCAAACCTTCCATCCGTCGAACGCCTTGGGCGGCACCAGCATGGCGAAATTCGTCTTCCCACAGGCGCTCGGAAACGCAGCGGCAACATAGGTCTTTTCGCCCTTCGGATCCTCCACGCCCAAAATCAGCATGTGCTCCGCCATCCAGCCTTCATCGCGCGCGATGTTCGACGCGATCCGCAGTGCGAAGCACTTCTTGCCCAGCAGCGCATTGCCGCCATAGCCCGATCCAAAGGACCAGATTTCGCGCGTCTCCGGAAAATGCACGATGTACTTTTCGTCGTTACACGGCCAGGGCACATCGTGATCGCCGGGACTGAGCGGCATCCCGACGCTATGCATGCACGGCACCACGCGCTTTTCGTCCTTATCGATTTCCTTGAACACCTTGAGACCGATGCGCGCCATGATGCGCATGTTCACCACTACGTACGGTGAATCGGTGAGCTGCACCCCGATTTGCGACATCGGCGATCCGATCGGTCCCATGCTGAATGCCAGCACGTACATGGTGCGCCCGCGCATGCAGCCGCTGAACAGCCGCTTCAGCGTCTTGCGCATCTCAAACGGATTCACCCAATTATTCGTCGGCCCAGCGTTATCTTTCGATAGCGAGCAGATAAACGTCCGGTCTTCCACGCGAGCCACGTCGCTCGCGTCCGAGCGTGCGTAATAACAGCCCGGCCAAAGGTCCTCATTCAGTTTGATAAACGTCCCGCTCCCTACCATCTGGGCGCAGAGCGTTTTGTTCTCTTCCTCGGAACCATCCACCCAATGAATGCTGTCCGGCTTGGTCAGCTCGGCCATCTTCTCCACCCACCTGAGCAGATGCTTGTTGCTGCTCAAGGCTTGGGAGAGATCCCGAGCGATGTTTGTAGGAACGGTGGTCATATGCACTACTATTATGACTAACTTGCAGCGAATCGGGGAGTGGTCATCAGTTTGACGCCCTAATGTCGGATGACTCTCCCGGCAGCTGTCAAAAACCCCCATCCACCGCGCAACGGCCGTTTTACGGCTAGGCGGCCGGCCACAATGGGTATTCGCAAATGCGCAGCGTTGGACGGTGTCGCCTGTGCGTAACGTAAACATCCCGAAGTTGTTCTGAATGCGCGAAAATACAAGTCAGGGCTGACAGCATGAAACGAGACGAGGTCATCAACAAGTTGCGTGCGCACGAAGCCGAGTTGAAGGCCGCTGGAATACTGCGCCTTGCTATCTTCGGATCGGTGGCTAGAGGGGATAATTCGCCAGAGTCCGATGTCGACCTGCTAGCTGAGTTCGACAAGACCAAGCGCTATACGCTGCTGACGATGGGAAGAATCGAGGGACGTCTTGCCGACCTACTGGGAACGAGAGTCGATCTGTCCTCGCCCGAATGGCTCAAGGAATCGGTAAAGAAACAGGTCCTGCGGGAGGCCGTTCTTGCCTTTTAGTGACCCTGAAAGACACCTTCACGACATTCTGGAGAGCATCGACCTGATCGGGGAGTTCATCCGGGACATGGACTTTGCTTCTTATCAGCGAGACAAAACAACGCAGGCCGCAGTCGAACGCAAGATACAAATTCTCCCGAAGCGGTGACAAGGCTGGAAATGGAAGGCCCAGATGCCTTTCCCGAGATTGAGTGGAAAGCGTACCGAGGAATGGGTAACTTTCTGAGGCACTCCTATCATCGAGTCTCCGACGAAATCGTCTGGAACACTGTCCAAGACGATCTACCAGTGCTCAAACGAATCGTTGAAAGGGCTCTCAACGGTCCAGGTCCATCGGCGACGGACGAAAGGCCAGATTCTGGATAGCCGCACAATCTTGGGTTTAGTGTGAAGGTGCGGCGGACAATTCATCCGGACGTATTGTCTGTCGGCATCCCGCCGATTGAGAGTCGGTCGTTTCCACCGGAGAGCATAGGCCGTCGTACGTCCAGGTGAATGAGACTCCACACGCGCGCAGCGTTTGTCGGCGCGTCGTTTTGACTTCATTCTTCCCGATCGATACAATCGGCAGCCATGAATGCTCTGAAGGTTGCTCTTTTTCTGGCTCTGCCTGCCGCCGGTCATTTTTCGCCTGCTGCCGCTCAATGGATCAACCTACCCACACCGGGAATCCCCCGCACGCCTGCTGGCAAACCGGATCTGCGCGCTCCGGCGCCCAAAACTTCCGGCGGAAAGCCGGATTTCTCGGGGATGTGGGTTCCGCGCGACGAACGCCCCTGCGATCCCACGATCGGCCTTTTTCAATGCTCGGAACTGCCCATTACTCCGCAACTCGGCAATTTTGCGATGAATCTGAAAGGCGGGATCCCCTATCAGCCCTGGGCGGCGGAGCTGGTTAAGAACCGTGCCAAGGAGGCCGGGTACATCGATCCCCACACATTTTGCATGCCCATCAATTATCCGCGGGCCTGGGCCTACCCGGAAACTCAGAAGATTTTCCAAACGCCCACCCAACTTGTCCTCTTGCACGAATTCAACGCGAGCTACCGCCAGATCTTTTTCGACGGACGCAAGCTTCCAGAAGACATGACGCCGGCCTGGAACGGTTACTCGGTGGCCCACTGGGAAGGCGACACGCTGGTGGTGGAATCGGCGGGCTATCGCGACGATTCCTGGCTAGACACTCAGGGCAACTTCTTCTCCAGCCAGGCGCGCGTCACCGAACGCATCCGTCGCCCCAACTTCGGAAGCCTGGATATTGATGTCACCCTTGATGACCCCAAAGTGTTTACGAAGACTTGGACGGTGCAACTGCACATGAAGCCCATGGTGGACACAGAGATGATCGAGTACATGTGCCAGGACAACAACAAAGATATTCAACACTTTGTTCGATAGAGTTCGATAGACAAAGATTTGTCTAACCGGCGGGCTCAACGCCGTAATCCACGGCCTGGAGCCACATTTTGTTGCAACTGTCCATCTTTGACGACGAAAGCACCATTTACGAGTACGTAAGGTATGCCATCGGAGTATTGCGCCGGGTTCTCGAACGTCGCTCGATCAATTACCCGATCAGCGTCGAAAACTGTAATATCCGCGTCAGCTCCCACCTGTAGTCGACCTTTGGATTGGATTCCAAGCCGTTGAGCGGGCATTAGGCTCATCTTGCGCAGTGCATCCATGAGTGTCAGAGCGTGCTCTTCTCGAACGTAATGTCCTAGAACCCTAGCGAACGTTCCCGCGCCCCGAGGATGGCCTTTCCCATGATCGATTTCTCCGTCACTTGCCACCATCACATTTGGATCAGCGATCGCCAGTCGAGCAACCTCCTCTGGGATGGAGTGAATAATGACCATACCGCCCTGTTTTCGGTAACGCACAAAGCTCTCGGCGGTGAGGCGCTCGCCGGTTAGCGCCCACTGGAGAGATCCAAACGTAATATCTCCCTGTCGAGTTTGCCAGCCTTCCTCGAAAACGGCCGACCCCAAGTCCGTCATGGCCGCCGTATAGGGATATGCTTCCGTTGTGACGTCGAGTCCGCGCCTTTGGGCGCCCGCAATCATTCGAAGCAGCACCGGCGTTTGGCGCAGCCCCATGCTGGTGATGTGCACAACGTGTAACGCCGCGCCAGTGGCGAGGGCATCACTGAGCACCTCTTGCAGCGCATCCACGGCGCCAGGCTCCGCCGGTCCGCTGCTTCGTATGTGTACAAAAACGGGAACACGCCTTAGCGCTGCCAGTTCGAAGATCTCCAGGATCTCTTCCCGGCTTGCTTTGGGAGTGTACGCGATACCCATGCCGATTCCCAGCGCGCCTTCGTCGAGACCCTGTCGAACCAGCTCGTAAGTTTCTTGGCGCTCGCCCGCGGTCGCGGCACGAGTGGCGGCTGCATCGCGCGGAAGCAAGGTGCCTGAATCGTGCATTACCGCCATTCGCGCTGGAATGTGGCCTGAGGTCGCCCCGAAGTTCACTAATGCCCGGCCCTCTCGCGCGGCGTACCAGGATGCGACGGGACTTACACCAACCTCTAATTCAAGAGCCGTTGTTACACCGTCGCGCGCCTTATAAGCGTAGTTCTCGGCGTCCTGGCCGTGCGAATGCAGGTCGATAAATCCAGCCGTCACCACCAGTCCCTTCGCATCAACCGTTGTTCGCCCAGTTAACGGCGAGGCCGATATCGCGGCGATCCTTCCACCATTGAGGCCGACGTTTCGGATTGCATCCAGATTGGTTTCCGGATCGATGACGCGTCCATTTGCCAGCACAACGTCATACGTCTGGGCGAAAACTGGAGCGGACACGAGAAGTGAAAGCAGCCAGAGCTTCATCGGTTCACCTCACCCCAACCGCCCCAACTCCGTATATGAGGCGGATCTTGTTGGGACAATTCGGCGGCATCTCGTAAGTGGTCCCCACGGAAATCGGCGTAAGCAATTTCAGCTAAGTTTACTCGATCAAGCAGGCAATTGGGAGCTTCTCCAACGCCTATGGACATATCACGCGCGACCACGCCTCAGCTGTCACGCTACTCCCGCATCAATCTTCCCATCCCGCTCAACAGCATCCCGCTCCCGCTCGCGAAATCGTCGCCCGCCCTCGGGGAACGGGCCGCCAGTTTTGGCGCTCACTGTCGAATGACTATCCCGGCCGCCGTCAAAGACCAGCCGATCCGTCACAGCCCAGCAATGGCCGCTTCCCGCCAAAGTTCGATAACTTCCGGATACGCCGTGAACCAGGAGTTGGCCCCCTTTTCTGATCCACGGCGGTAGACTTGTTCATACTCATATGCCGCTGTCCGTGGGCGAAAAGATCGGGCACTACGAGGTCCTATCCTTGCTCGGCCAAGGCGGGATGGGGGAGGTCTACCGGGTACGCGATACCAAGCTGAAGCGCGACGTAGCACTCAAGGTGCTGCCGGATTCCCTCGCCGACGACCCGGAACGCATGGCGCGGTTCCAGCGTGAGGCCGAGGTACTGGCTTCGCTGAACCATCCAAACATCGCGCAGATCTACGGGGTCGAAGAACGCGCGCTGGTGATGGAGTTGGTAGCGGGCGAGAATCTAAAAGGACCTCTGCCCGTAGAGACAGCGCTTAACTACGCGCGCCAAATCGCCGACGCTCTCGAAGCGGCCCACGAAAAGAACATCATCCATCGCGATTTGAAGCCGGCGAACATAATGATCACGTCGGCGGGTGTGGTGAAGGTGCTCGACTTCGGACTCGCAGCAGTGGCGCAATCTTCCGATCCCTCCAATCCAGCGAATTCGCCGACACTCACCATCTCTCCCACTCGCGCCGGGATGATCCTCGGGACGGCCGCCTACATGAGTCCGGAGCAGGCGCGCGGCA
>JBEKLB010000010.1:0-35024 GCA_050010415.1 Bryobacteraceae bacterium
ACGCTGCTCAACACCAACCCCAGTGGATCGGTAACCTTGTCCCTCGCAACGGACCCCACTCAACTGAGCAGCGCGCTCCAAACTTTCGTTACCGACTACAACACGCTAGTCACTCAGGTAGAGGCGCAACAGGGACAAAATGCCGGGCCGCTGCAGGGCGATCTGATCATCAATGAGATCACCACTGACATGCAGGATCTGGTTACCTACTTTGATCCGAGCAGTTCCAGCAGCATCCGCAGCCTCTCCGATCTGGGAGTTACTTTCAACGATACCGGCCAGATGAATTTCAGCACCAGCACTTTCAACGCGCTCTCTGACAATCAAATTTCCGACGCCTTCCAGTTCCTGGGGTCCGCCAACTCGGGTTTCGCCGCCCTGGCCAGCAATTTCACCCAGTTGAGCGATCCGGTTACCGGGCTCATGGAGACGCAGATCACCGGCTACCAAACGGAAAATACTGATTTAGGCAACGAGATCACTACCGCGCAGGCACAGGCAGCTCAGATTCAGGCCAGCGCCACCAGTCAGGCGGAAGCCGCGGATGCATTGGTCGCCGAACTGCAGCAGCAACAAAGCGATCTGGACGCTTCTATCCAAAGCGTCAATTACGTGTTGTACGGAAGACAAGTGGGCGCCAACGGAATCTAGTGTTTCCAAGCGCAAGCGCTTACTCTAAGCGATAGTTGGGCGCTTCCTTGGTGATGATCACGTCGTGAACGTGCCCCTCACGCAGCGCCGCGGAAGTGACGCGCAGGAACCTAGCATTCTCCTGCAGGTCGCGAATGTTGCCGCAGCCGCAATAACCCATGCCGGCTTTTAAGCCGCCTACCAACTGATAAACCAACTCCGACAGCGGTCCTTTATAGGGCACCCGGCCCTCAATTCCTTCGGGCACCAGTTTTCCGCTGGTGTCCTGGGGATAGCGGTCCGATCCGGCGGTCATCGCTCCCATCGATCCCATACCGCGATAACTCTTGAAGGTGCGGCCTTGATAGAGGATGGTTTCGCCCGGGCTCTCTTCGGTGCCCGCCAACAGCCCCCCCAGCATCACGGAATCGGCTCCGGCCGCTATGGCCTTGCTGATGTCGCCCGAGTACTTAATTCCGCCATCGGAAATCAGCGGCACGCCCGAACCGCGAGTGGCACGCGAGCATTCCGCGATCGCGGTGATCTGTGGCACACCCGCGCCGCTCACCACGCGCGTGGTGCAAATGGAGCCCGGCCCGATCCCGACCTTGATCCCGTCGGCGCCCAAGCCGATCAAGTCCCGCGCGCCCTCGAAAGTGGCGACATTGCCGGCAATCAAGTCCACTTCAGGAAACGTGCGTTTGATAATGCGCACCGCTTCCATCACGCGCTCGCTGTGCCCGTGCGCCGAATCCACCACCAGCACGTCCACTTTTCTGGCCACCAGCTCCTGCGCTCGTTCCAGGAAATCTGCGCCGGAACCCACCGCCGCGCCAACCCGCAGCCGCCCCTGCTGATCTTTCGCGGCGTTGGGGTACTTCAGTTTTTTCTGAATGTCCTTCACCGTGATCAGGCCCTTGAGCGCGAACTGATCGTCCACCACCAGAAGCTTCTCCACGCGATGATGATGCAGGATCTTTTCGGCTTCTTCGAGCGTGGTGCCGACGGGAACCGTGATCAGATTCTCCTTAGTCATCACGTCGGAGATCGGAAGATCGTGGCGCGTTTCAAATCGCAAATCGCGATTGGTCAGGATTCCCACCAGGCGGCCGTTCTTGGTTACCGGCACGCCGGAGATGCGGTAGCGCTTCATCAGGGCCAGGGCATCGGAAATCTTGAGCTCCGGCTCAATGGTGATGGGGTCGACAATCATGCCGCTTTCGCTGCGCTTTACACGGTCCACTTCTTCGGCTTGACGATCCACTGTCATGTTGCGATGAATGATTCCGATGCCTCCCTGTTGCGCCAGCGCGATGGCGAGGTGGGACTCAGTGACGGTATCCATCGCCGAGCTGACGATCGGAATGTTCATTGCGATGTGCCTGGTTAAGCACGTGCGCGTATCGGTGTCGGCCGGCAGCACGCCGCTGCGAGCCGGTTGAAGAAGTATGTCGTCGAAGGTGAGACCTTCCAGAATCGTTTCTTGGATCATGAAGGGGTACTTCCATTATTGCGCGAACCGATACGATGGAGTGTATGGCAACCCTGGGATTGATCGAATACAGCGACGCGAGCCCCGAAGTTCGCGCGGTCTATGACGACATCATGGCCACGCGCCAGAGCGACTGGATCAATAATTTTTGGAAGGCGCTGGCGCACGATCCAGCCACGCTGCGCCGCACCTGGCAAAGTGTCAAAGAGATAATGGCGCCGGGAGCGCTGGATTCACTGACCAAGGAAATGATTTACGTAGCGGTGAGCGCCACCAATCAGTGCGGCTATTGCATCGCATCGCACACCGCGGCGGCTCGCAAGGCCGGTATGACGGACGCAATGTTAGCCGAAGTGATGGCCGTGGTGGGCATGGCGAATGAAAGCAATCGCCTGGCGAGCGGTTATCAGGTGGAGATCGACGAGCGTTTTTCCAGCGTGTCAAAAAGTAAGAGCAGCAGGCTATCAATAACATAAAGTGTGCCCGTGTAGGGCGGACTTGAGTCTGCCGGGCTTTTTCAGCAACCTGCTAAAGACGAGGTCTTCTCAAGTCAAGCAATTCGACAAGAGGTGTACTAATGACAAGTAGTTTTCTGGCCGGAGATACCCGGCAGACGTTGGATCATTTCCGGCGTTCCGTCGATAACAACGCCCGAGCGCAACTCGCGTACGGGAAATTCTACGCCGCGGTGACGTTGCCAGGCGGCCTGAATGTCGACAAGTTAACTTGCCGGCTGCCAGACGGTATCCTGGACATCCAAATTCCGGTGTCGGAACAGATGAGGCGGCGCCAAATCCAGATTCAAGCCGGCGAATCCCGCAAGAGCGTTTCAGCTTAGCAGCGGCAACGCTGTGCCTTTGAGTGGGAGCCACCCTCCCACTGGCTTCGCCATGCCTTGGCGGCCAACTAATCCCGAATCCCTGGAACTGCTGCGGCAGGTGAGGCGCGAGATCGCCGATCGCGGCGACGGCCGTCGGCGCTATTGCTGGCGGGTGTGGAACTGTACGTGGTGTTGGGACGCGAGTTCGATCTATTGGAAGCCATGCGCTCGTTTGCGCATGACATGCATCAGGTGGTGGAAGGTACGCCTACCGCTCTCGAACTGGAACAGCTGTTTGAGCGCGATCCGCCGTCTTAGCTATTCCGCAACGACTGGGGCTTCCGCAACCACTGGGTTGCGCAACTCGCCGACCCCTTCGATGCGAACGATCACTTCATCGCCTGGCTGCAGATAGCGTGGCGGTTTGCGCGCGAAACCAACCCCACCCGGAGTTCCGGTGGCCACCACGTCGCCCGGCTCCAACGTCACTACGCTCGATAGATACGCAACCAGCTCCGGAATCCCGAAAATCAACTCGCGCGTATTGGAATGCTGCAGCACCTCGCCGCCAATGCTCAAGCTGATGTCGAGCGCGTGGGGATCGGGGATTTCGTCGGCGCTCACCAGATACGGCCCCATCGGGGCGAAGGTATCGAAGCTCTTGCCCAGCATCCACTGCGAACTGGCCGATTGAATGTCGCGCGCGCTGACGTCGTTGAAGACCGTGTATCCGAAGACGTGGCGCTGCCAGTCCTCTGCGGCGATGTTCCGGCCGCCGGCGCCGATGACGAACATGAATTCAGCCTCGTAGTCCGGCTTGCGGGAAATCCCAGGAAGTACGATGGGCTCACCGGGGCCGATCACGATGTTCGAAAACTTGGCGAAGACCGTGGGGACCTTGGGAATTTCTTGCCGGGCTTCCGCGGCGTGATCGCGATAGTTGAGCCCGATGCAAATCAACTTGCGCGGACGGGGAACGGGCGCGAGAAGCCGAACCGAATTCAGTGGAAAAGTGGAGCCGGCCGGCGGGCTTCGGACGAAGCTCTCGATCCTGGCGCGCCCCTCATGGCCGCTCGCCAGCACTGCGAGCATATCGGCGAAGCCCACCGCCCGAAGGCCAACTACGTCATCGCGTATAACAACACCCGCTTCAGCGCGGGCGTTCGCGCCCTGAAAGGTAACGAACTTCATCGAAAATGTTTGTTGGGATTCTTATGCGGCCGCGGACTTTTGAACTTTGCCGGCCTTTTGAACCTTGCCGCTGCGGATGCAGGATGTGCACACCCGAATGTGCTTGGCGGCGCCTTGGACCAGCGCATGCACATTCTGCAAATTCAGATTCCAACGGCGCTTGGTTACGTTGTGCGCGTGGCTGATCCGGTTGCCGAACTGCGGCCCGCGTCCGCACACTTCACATACTTTCGCCATAATCGTCGCTCCTTGGGATTAAACTCAAGTCTATCAACTCCGGATTGCACCCGCAACCGATCTGATATTCTGACAACGTATCCAATCCCGAGGGGTTCCTGTTTGACCGATTTTAACCATATTCACTCGCGCGACGGCGAGGACTGGGTCTGTGGACGCAGCATGTCCGTGCGCGACGAGCAGATGCTGCATTGTGAAGGCCGCGATCCGGACGAAATCGAGGCGTGCCGCCTCTGCGCCGAGCGGATCATCGGGTACTTTGGCGATCCCATGCATGTTCATTAGAACGAACGTGCGTTTGGATCGCCTCGTAAATGGCGGTTGTCTCCTCGGGCGATAATGTGTGGTCCTGCGCCCCAACCGTTAGCCGGTAGGTCAGAGCCTTGTGACCTTCGGGCACCGGCGGCTCGGCGTAGGCGTAGAGGAACTTGATTTCCACGAGATTGCTTCCCGCGGCCTTCGTAAGCTCCTGTTCGACGAGTCCCGCCGTTACCCGGCGCGGCACCTGCACCGTGATATCGAAGTTGCTGGTGGGGAAACGCCGCAGAGCCTGGTAGCGCTTCTCTTCGAGTGCGTTCAGCCTTTCCATCGTCGACAGATCCAGATTCAGGATCGCGGCACGCCCTTCGACGCCCAGCGAGGGGTGTAATTCAAAGAGCCGTCCCACGTCTTCGCCCTGCCAAGCGATCGTCGCGGCGCGCTCGGGATGCTCGAACGGGCGCGGCTCGGAAAGGCGTGCCTGGCATCCATTCATCAGACATTCGGCCAGCCGCTTCAGCTCGAACAGAGACGCGCTGCCATCCCCTTCGCGCGCGTACATTGCGGCCACGAAGTGCGGGATTTCTTCCGGAAGCTCACGCTTGCGGGCATGAATCTCGCGACCGATCTCGAACAATCGGAAGGTCTGAAAGTGACGGCTGTTGTCGAGAATGTTTCTGCGAATCGCGGGCAGCAAGCTCGATCTCAACAGCGTTTGATCGGACGCGATGGGATTGGTCACGCCCACATGAGCTGCAACATCCATGTCAAAAGCGCGCACCATCTCTTCTGTCACGAACGAATAGTTATACACTTCCGTGAATCCCTGCTCCACAGCCATGTTTCTGACGCCTCGCAAATAGAGGCGCGAAGGGCTCTGGGGCGGCACCACGGATTCGATCAACGGTGCGGTTGGTGTGATCGATTCGTAGCCCAGCATCCTGCCCACTTCCTCTAAGAGGTCGTCTTTGATCGAGATATCTTTAGTAGCGCGCCAGCTCGGTACGGTGACTCGGAAATGCCCTGGAGCAGATTCTTCGACCCCGAATTCGAGCGATTCGAGAATGGAGCGAACCTGGTGCGCATCCAGATCGCGGCCCAGTTTGGCCTTCAGCCATTCAACCGCTAACTCGATCGGAGGCGGCGTTTTCAACTCGCCGTGCGAATCGGCCAAACCGCCGACCAAGCGAATGCCCGGTGAAACTTCTCGCAGCAATTCGATGGCGCGCGCCAGGCCTCGGACAGTGTTCAGCGGATCCTGCGATTTTTCGAATCGCATGGACGCGTCGGTTCGCAGCTTCAGCGCCACCGACGTTTTCCGAACGCCAGCCGCCTGGAAATTCGCGCTCTCGAGCACGATACGCTTGGTTTCCGTCCCAATCGCGCTGTGCAATCCGCCGATCACACCCGCCAGAGAAATCGCGCCTTCGGAATCGGCGATCACCAGATTCGACGGGCTCAAGGTGTAGCTCTCATCGTTCAACGCGACGAACTTCTCGCCCGATCGCGCGTTTCGAACGAAAATGGTTTGCCCGTGCAGCTTCTCGGCATCGAACGCGTGCATGGGCTGCGCGAGTTCAGCCATTACGTAATTCGTCACATCAACGATGTTGTTGATCGCGTTCAGACCGATCGCTTCCAGACGATATTGCAGCCACAAGGGCGACGGCCGGACCGTCACGTTCTCGAAAACAAGCGCGCTGTATCGCGGGCAAAGAGCGAAATCCTCAATTGCAATCTCAACCGGCGACTCACCCTTAGGCAGCGAATCGGGCTTCACGGGATCGCTCAACGTCCGACGCGTGATCGCAGCCACTTCCCGCGCCATTCCATGATGGCCCCACAAGTCGGGCCGATGCGTGAGCGATTTGTTGTCGACTTCAATGATGGTGTCTGGCGCGAGCAGCGCTTCGCTATCGAGTTCCACAATCCCGGTGTGATCGCTTCCGATGCCGAGTTCCAGCGCGCTCGCGAGCATTCCCTCGCTCTCCACGCCTTCAATCAGTTTGGGCGCAAGCGGCAGGTACGCCGTCAGCATCCCCGTTTTGCAATTCGGCGCGCCGCAAATCACTCGCTTTGTGCCATAACGTGCGGTCTCAACAACCACGATCTGGTTGTGGCTTTGAGCGATCCGTTGGACATCCTTGACGCGTGCCACCGACGCCTCGGCCAGCTTCGCGCCCACCTGCTCCAGCCCTTCGCACTCGGCCGTCTTCATCGTGATCAGGCGCATCAGTTCCGCGGGCTCGGCGTCCAGGCCCGGGACCAGCTCACGAATCCAGTGGTACGAAAATTTCATGTTTCACGCGCTCAGAACTGGCGCAAGAACCTCAAGTCGCCGCTCGCAAACAGGCGGATATCGTCGATGCCGTAGCGCATCATGGCCAGGCGCGTCAGGCCCAGTCCGAAAGCGAATCCGCCCCACTCGTCCGGATCGATGCCACTCATTTTCAGGACATTGGGGTGCACCAGGCCGCACGGAAGCAGTTCCACCCAGCCGCTCTGCTTGCACACTGGACAGCCAGGACCGCCGCAGATCAGGCAGCGAATATCCAACTCGAAGCCCGGCTCGACGAACGGAAAATAGCCGGGACGCAGCCGCACCACGGCTTCACGATGGAAGATGGCGCTGAGCAGCGTCTTCATGAAATAAATCAGGTGCGCCACGGAGACATTGCGATCTATCATCATGCCTTCCAACTGATAGAAGGTGTGCTCGTGCGACGCGTCCACCTCTTCATTGCGGAAAACCCGGCCGGGCGCGATCATGCGCAGCGGCGGCCCTAGCTTCTCCATCCCGCGCACCTGTACCGGAGATGTGTGGGTGCGCAACAGATGCCCATTCGAAAGCCAGAACGTGTCTTGCATGTCGCGCGCTGGATGCTCGGGCGGGATGTTGAGCGCGTCGAAGTTGTGATATTCGGTTTCTACTTCCGGGCCGTCCAGCACCGCGAATCCGAGCGAGGTGAAGAGGTCTTCGATTTCATTTTGGATGATGGTCACCGGATGCAAACTGCCCGGCCGAACGCCGGGCGCGGGCAGCGTAAGGTCTAGCCATTCGTCTTTCAGCCGGACGTTCAGCGCCTCCGACGCAAACCTCTGCTCCCGTGTTTCAAACGCACCAGTGATCTCTTGTTTGGCGGCGTTGAGCGCCTTACCCGCTGCCTTTCGATCTTCCTGTGGAAGTGCGCCCAGGTTGAACTGCGCGAGCGAACCCTTGCGCCCCAGGATTTCGACGCGGACCTGTTCCAATTCGTCCAGATTCTTGGCTTCTTCGATCCGCTGGAGCGCCGCAGCCTTCAATTTTTGGATTTGCTCTTCGATCACTACGCGTATTCATCAAGAACATCGACCACCGCTTGATGTCCTTTTCCCAAGGCTAAGTCCAGCGCGTTCTGCTGGTTATCGGCGCGCGCCTGCACATCCGCGCCCGCTGCGATGAGCAGCCGCACCATCTCCACGTCTCCATTTTGCGACGCGGCGTGCAACGCCGTCCATCCGCCTTCCTGGCGCGCGTTCACATCGGCGCCGTGCTCGAGCAGCGCCCTCACAGCGTCTTTGCTTCGTCCCGCCACAGCCGCGTGAAGAGGGGTATTCTGCATCGCGTTGCGCGCCCGAGCCCGCACGTCGGCTCCTTGGACGATCAGCGCTTCCGCGATCCCCGGCTGGCCGAAGAAACAGGCCAGATGCAACGGCGTCCAGCCGTCATGACTATAAGCATTGATTAATTCGGGATTCCCGCCGGTCAATTCGTGCACTCGTTCCTTGGCACCCGCCATGCAGGCGGCGAACACGTCCAACTCCACGCCTTTATCGAGCAGCAGCGCCGCGATGTCGTTGCGCCCGGAATACTTCGCGGCGATGTAGGCGCCCAACCCTTTGTCGTCCTTGGCGGCCAGCAGAGTGGCGTCGGCATCCAGCAGCGCGGCAACAGCGCCGTGGTCTCCCGCGCGAATGGCGTCAAAAAATTGTTGGCTCATCGTTTTATACAACCTTAAGCCGGAACCAGGAAAACTTCTTCGCTCTTGGCCAGTTCCCAAGCCAGGTGGTTGATGTAAAACAGCAGCACCGGCGCCGGATACGAGTCTTTGAATTTCTGGTACGTCCGTTGCTGCCAGCCCTCGGTCAAATATTTCGAGCCGTCGATGTCTTTGTCGAAGAAGCCATCCTGATTGGGAATTCCGAGATCGTCGATCACTGCCTTGATCATGTCCAGATGCGAAACCAGAATGGCCTGGCCCAGATCGGTGGCAAATTCCTCGTCTTTTTCGTTGACCCGCGCCCAAAAACGGGGCGTCGCCTTCTTCATATGCTCCGCATTGAGCTTAGCCAAATGGAAGCGGACCTTCATTCGGTCATAAAGCTGATAAGTCTTCAGCTTGCCGAGGGAGATGGCGCGCACCAGTTCAGCGAAGGCCGGTTCGCCCTGGCCGACAAAGATTTCCGACAACAACATAAACAGCCAGCGTACCACTGAGGCGGATGTCGCGACTAGCGGGAGTTATATACGGGAGTTATATACTAGAGAAACAGAGATTTGGCTCAGAGGAGGCCCACGATGGCAGTCACTTTTACGCTGAATGGCAAGCCCCAGACAGTCGACGTATCCCCGCAGATGCCTTTGCTATGGGTTTTGCGCGACTCGCTGGGCATGACCGGCACCAAGTTCGGCTGCGGCATGGCGCTGTGCGGATGCTGCACTGTGCACATTAATGGACAGCCCATCCGGTCCTGCGTGACACCGATTTCAACTGTGGCCGGTAAGAGCGTCACCACCATTGAAGGCCTCTCGTCCGACAACAGCCATCCCGTGCAGCGCGCTTGGATTGAAGTGGATGTGCCGCAGTGCGGCTATTGCCAGTCCGGCCAGATCATGACAGCCGCGGGTTTGCTGAAGAAGACGGCACACCCCACGGACGCGGACATCGACGAGGCCATGCACGGCAACATCTGCCGCTGCGGGACGTACCAGGCCATTCGCCACGCCGTTCACCTGGCGGCCCAGTATCAGGCCGCAACGAACACGGATCGGCGTAAAGAAGAAGGAGAAGCCGCATGAGCGCCGTAGCGAATCGCAAACTCGATCGCCGCAGCTTCCTGAAAGCCGGCGTCGCAACGGCCGGTGGCCTGTTCATCGGTTTTCACCTGCCGGTGAGCGACAAGCTGGAAGCCGCCACCACATCGACGAAACTCAACGCCTTTATCCACGTTGGCAGCGACGACATCGTTTTGTTTTCGATCCACAAATCGGAGATGGGGCAAGGACCGATGACTTCGTTGTCGCAGTTGCTGGCCGAGGAACTGGATTGCGATTGGAAGCAGGTGCGGACGGAGTTCGCGCCGGTGGATCCGGCCTACGGCCCGCTGCAGGGCACCTTCGGCAGTATGAGCGCGCGCACCTGCTGGGTCCCTCTGCGCAATGCAGGCGCAGCGGCTCGCGACATGCTGCTCGACGCCGCCGCTCAAAAGTGGGGCGTGGCAAAATCGCAGCTTCGCACCGAAAACGGACAGGTGATCAATACCGCAACCAACGCGCGTTTGAGCTACGGCAGTCTCGCGGACGCCGCCGGCAAGCTGCCGGTACCCGCCAAAGTCGCGGTGAAGGATCCGAAGGATTTTCGCCTCATCGGAACATCGCCCAAGCGGCTGGACACACACCTCAAAGTAAATGGGACGGCCGGATTTGGCCTGGATGCGCGGCGTCCCGGCATGGTTTACGCGGTGCTGCAGCGCTGCCCGGTCTTCGGCGGTAAAGTGGTCAGCTTCGACGATACGAAAGCCAAGGCCGTTCCCGGCGTGCTGCAAGTGGTCCAGATCTCGCGCGGCGTGGCTGTGATTGCCGACAATACCTGGTCCGCCATGGAAGGCCGTCGCGCGCTGCAAGTGCAGTATGACGAGGGCAAGAACGCCAACCTGAGCAGCGCGAGTATTCGCGAGCTGTTTGTGAACCTGGCCGAAAAGCCCGGCGCTGTTGCGCGTAACGACGGTGATGTGAACGCGGCGATGGCTAGCGGCGCGAAGAAAATCGAGGCCGTTTATGAGGTGCCCTATCTTTCTCACGCTCCCATGGAGCCGATGAATTGCACGGCCGACGTCCGCCCCGACAGTTGCGAAGTTTGGGTTGCCACGCAAATCCAAACGGCGGCTATGGGCGCGGCGGCGAAGGCCACGGGCTTGCCTCCCAGCAAGATCCAGATTCACACCACTTTTTTGGGCGGCGGATTTGGCCGCCGCGGAGGCGACGATTTCGTCGAAGAAGCGGTTGAGATTTCGAAAGCCATTGGGAAGCCGGTGAAGCTCACCTGGTCGCGCGAGGACGATATGCAGCACGATTTGTATCGGCCCGCGTCGTACGCCAAGTTCGCCGGCGCATTAGACAACGATGGCTGGCCGGTGGCGTGGAACACACGCGTGGTATGCCCTTCGTTTGGGGGATTGCGCAATGGCGTGGACCGCACCAGCGTGGAAGGCATCATCGACCTGGAATACACCATCCCGAATTTCCACGTCGATTATCATCCGCCGGATGTCGACATTCCCACCACCTACTGGCGCTCGGTCGGATTCTCGCAGAATACGTTCTTCTCTGAAAGTTTTCTGGATGAACTGGCTGCCGCTACGGGCAAAGACCCATTTGAGTTTCGCCGGCGCTTGCTGGCAAAATCGCCGCGCCTGCTGAACGTGCTGGAATTGGCGGCGGAGAAAGGCGGCTGGGGCAAGCCGCTACCGGCAGGCCATGCGCGCGGCATCGCGGTGGTCAACAATATCGGCAGCTATAACGCTCAAGTGGCCGAGGTATCGGTGGAGCAAGGCAAACTGCGCGTGCATCGCGTGGTTTGCGCGGTCGATTGTGGACACGTCATCAATCCGGCTGGCGTCGAGCAGCAGATTCAGAGCGGCATCGTCTATGGATTGAGCGCGATGATGAAGGGCGCCATCACCATTGAGCGCGGCCGGGTGGTGCAGGGCAATTTCAATCACTACGATGTGCTCCGCATCGATGAAATGCCGGTGGTGGAAGTGCACATCGTGCCTAGCCAGGCCGCGCCTGGCGGAATCGGTGAGGCCAGCACACCGACCATTATTCCGGCCGTGGCCAACGCGATCTTCCGAGCGACGGGCAAGCGGCTGCGCAAGCTGCCGATTCTCCCCGGGGACCTGGCATAGAACATCTACTCCTGCTCCCCGGCTTGATCTGCGATCAAACGGTCTGGCAGCGGCAGATGGATGCGCTGTCGGACCTTGCCGATTGTACCTGCGCGGACTACGGCGCGCTCGATTCACTTCCGGCCATGGCGGAAACCGTGCTTCGAACTGCGCCCGAGCGATTCTCCGTCGCTGGACACTCCATGGGCGGGCGCGTCGCGCTCGAAATTTACCGCTTGGCGCCCAGTCGCGTGGCACGAATCGCGCTGTTCGACACTGGTTATTTACCTCTGGCGTCAGGAGCGGCCGGCGAAGAAGAAGCCCACAAGCGTGGTGAGCTGGTAACGCTGGCGCAGTCGCAGGGTATGTTTGCCATGCTCTCGCAATGGCTGCCGCCCATGATCCACCCACGCCGCATCAACGATACCGCGCTGGTGAACTCGATCATCGAAATGATGTCGCGCAAAACTCCGGAAATTTTCGCCGCACAGGAGCATGCCCTGCTGTCCAGGCCGGACGCGAGCCCGGTACTGGAACAAATTCGCTGCCCGGCCTTGCTGCTCTGTGGCCGCGAGGATGGCTGGAGCGGGCCGGCGCAACACGCGGCGATGTCCGCAAAGATCAAGGGCAGCCAGCTCGTCATCGTTCCGGATTGCGGCCATATGTCGATGCTGGAGCAGCCTGCTGCAGTGAGCGCCGCTCTCCGTGAATGGCTCATCGAGCCGGCTTGATTTGATATGCTGGCACCACTATGCACACTCGCCGGGCACACTTGCTCAGGCTGGCCGGTCTGGCCGCCTCGCCTCTGTTCGCGCAGACTGCCGAAGAACTATTCAAGCGAAATGTCGGCACGCCCGATCAGTTCTATAAACAGTTCCCGCCGCATAAGGTGATCGGCAACATTTACTATGTTGGCTCCGAGTCCCTAGCGTCGTTTCTGGTTGTCACGCCGCAGGGAAATGTCTTGATCAATAGTTGTTTCGAAAAGAATGTTCCGATCATCCGAGACTCAGTGGAAAAGCTGGGTTTCAAATTCAGCGACACCAAAATTCTGCTCGGCAGCCATGCGCACGCCGATCACATGGAAGGCGACGCCCTGGTGAAAGAACTGACCGGCGCGAAGGTGATGGCCATGGCGGAGGACGTCCCGGCTCTCATGAAAATGAGGCCTGGTGACAAACCGCATCCAGTGGACAAAACCTTACATGATGGCGATGAGGTGAAACTGGGAGGAACCACGCTCGTGGCCCGTCTCACACCCGGTCACACGCGCGGCTGCACCACCTGGACAACCAAGGCCGAAGAGGGCGGCAAAACGTACGATATCGCGATCATCGGCAGCGTCGGCGTGAACGCGGGTTTCAAACTTGTGAACAACACCGAGGTGCCCGGCATGGCCGGCGAATATATGCACAGCTTCCAAGTGCTGCGCTCGCTCGCGTGCGATGTCCCATTGGGCTCTCATCCAGCGATGTACAATCTGGCGGAGAAATATCCGAAGATCGGCAAAGGCCCCAATCCGTTCATCGATCCCCAGGGTTACAAGCACGAGCTGGATATTCAGGAACATGCTTTCCTGGAAGTGCTGGATCAGCAGAAAAAAGCGGCTGGCCTCAGTTAGCCGCCTCGGCTTCGGCGTGGCGCATGTTCACTGTCAGCAGCACCAGCAGGCCTGCGGCGAAGAAGGTAATGAGCGATAAGATGGCGAGCCGATAACTGCCGGTGAATTGGAGCGCCAGCCCAAAGAGCAGCGGACAAAGCCAACTGGTTCCTTTGTCGCTGATTTCATAGACTCCGAAATATTCCGCCTCGCGGCCTTTGGGAATCATGCGCGAGAAGAGCGACCGGCTGAGCGCCTGCGTCCCTCCCAGCACAATCGCGACAATGGCGGCCACCACGAAGAATTGAGTTTCCGTCCGCACCGAAACGTACATCGACACCAGCACGCCCGTCCAGATGAGCAGGCTCACAATCACGGCCGGTTTCGCGCCAATCCATTTCGCGATCCAATCAAACAGAAATGAACCGAAGAACGCGACGAACTGGACCATCAGAATCACGCCGGTCAAATCGGCCATCGGCATCTTCAGCTCATCGCTGCCGAACTGGGCGGACAGCGCGATCACGGCCTGCACGGCGTCGTTGTAGAGCAGGTAAGCGACAAGAAAACGCAAGGTCTGCGGATAGTGGCGCATGGCGCGCAGAGTAACCGCGAACTCCTGGAACGTTTTCATTACCCCTTCGCCCGGCCCGCGCGTTCGCCCCGGAGGCCGATTGCGGATGGCAGCGAGGGGAATCAAACTGAACAGCGCCCACCAAACACCCGCCGACGAGAGATTGATCCGCACCGCCATGGATTCCGATAAACCCAGCGCTTTCGCTTTGGTGAACAGCGCCAGGTTCAGAGCCAGCAGTAGGCCGCCGCCCAGGTAACCAATCCCCCAGCCGGTGGACGACACTGCGTCGCGCTGTTCCGGTGGCGCGATATCGGGCAAGAATGAGTTATAGACGACGATGGAGGCGCCGAAGGCGAGATTCGCGACCAGAAAGAGAAACCCACCGATAAGATACTCGTCGCCGTGAAGAAAGAACATCGCCGCCGTCGCCAGCGCGCCAGTATACGCAAACAGGGCCATCAAGCGCTTTTTGTTCGGGCTGAAGTCGGCGATAGTTCCCGCAAAAGGCAGCGTGAAGATTTGGGATACCACGGAGATAGAAATTAAATAGCCCCACCAGGATCGTGGATCCACTGGAATGCCCAGTGGATGAACGCGTCCGTCCACGCCAGCGGCAGCTTTCGCGAGCGCCGTCAGGTACGGGCCCAGGAATAGCGTCACAACCGTGCTGGAGAACGTGGAGTTCGCCCAGTCATACATGTACCAACCGCGTTGCTCGCGGCGGCTATAAGGGAGCGCTGCGTTCATAACCCGCGAAGCTATTAGAGCACACGGTACAATAAGAAGGTTTTGGCTGCTCTCCAAATGGGAAACATCGGAAACATCGTCGTACTGGGTGCGCAATGGGGTGACGAGGGCAAGGGGAAAGTGGTGGACTTGTTCTCGGAGAAGTTTTCAGTGGTGGCTCGTTACCAGGGCGGCCATAACGCCGGGCATACTGTGTTTATCGGCCCGAAGAAGTTCGTTCTCAAGCTGATTCCGAGCGGTATTTTGAGGCCCGGAATCCAAGCCGTCATCGGCAACGGCGTGGTCATCGATCCCGCGGCGCTGATCGAGGAGATGGACAAACTGGAGCAGGCGGGCGTGGATGTTCGCAAACAACTCGCCATCAGCGATCGGGCCCACGTCATCTTTCCGTTTCATCGCATCGTCGAAAAAATGTCGGAGGGGCGGCAGGATCGCGTGCCCATTGGAACCACGTCGCGCGGCATCGGCCCGTGTTACGAAGACAAAATCGGGAGGCGCGGCATACGCATCGCGGATCTCTATGAGCACGATAGCTTCTGCGAGATGTATACGGCCCTCGCTGAGGATAAGCAACTCCTGGCCCAGACCTTCAACATCCAGGAAACGATCGACTTTGAATTAATTCGCGATCGATACCTGGGTTATGCCGAACGCATCAAGCCGCTGGTATGCGACACCGCGCAGCTGCTGAACGACGCCATGCGGGCTGGCAAGCGCGTCCTGTTTGAGGGCGCGCAGGGAACGATGCTCGATGTGGACCACGGCACGTATCCGTTCGTGACATCCTCCAGCGCTACCGCCGGCGGAGCGTGCACCGGCGCCGGTGTTCCGCCGACTGCGATTCAAGGTGTTATCGGCGTGTCCAAGGCCTACACCACTCGCGTCGGCAGCGGACCGTTTCCCACCGAGCTTCTTGGAGAGGACGGTGAACGGATTCGCAAAGCCGGCAACGAGTTCGGCGCCGTCACGGGACGTCCGCGCCGTTGTGGTTGGTTCGATGTTCCACTGTTGCGGTACACGGCGATGATCAACGGCTTCAGCAGCCTGGTGATTACCAAGCTCGATGTATTGGATCAATTCGACGAAATCCTGGTTTGCACCGAGTACAAGGACGTCAAGGCCATGCCCGCCACGTTCCGAGGCCTCGAGGCAGTGGAACCGGTTTACGAAACGCTGTCTGGATGGAAATCGGAGACGCGCGGCCTATCGCGCGAGCGCGATCTGCCAGCGAGAGCGCGCGACTACCTCCGTTTCCTGAGCGACCGGGTGGGCGTCGAAGTTGGCTGCATCTCTACCGGGCCGGAACGCGACGAGACCATCCTGATCGAGAACTCGCGCATGTCCGAATTGTTGTAGGGTTAGTATCTCGTGACTGTGATGGACCTCCAGGACTGATTTCCTGCCACATCGTTGGCATAGATGATGATGGTGGTCATCCCCACATAAAGCGAGATGGGCCCCGTTGCCCAATTCGTGGTGCCGGTCGCGATGCCTGCTCCTCCAGTGGAACTAGACCAGGTCACCTGCGTTAGTCCCGCGCTATCTTGAGCGGTGCCATTCATCGAGATAGAAGTCGCCGATGTTGAGACAGTTGTCATGGCCGGCGAAAGGATGGTTATAGATGGCGGCGCTGTATTGCCGCCGGTACCGGGGTTGGCCGGAGGAGTAGGATTCGCCGGCGGATTGGGTGGCTGGCTGGTCACTGTCACGGTCTGCGCAGCCTGGTCCTGCTGCGCGTCCTGAGCCGTTACCGTAATCGCATTCGCGCCGACGCTAAGAGGAATCGCGGCGATGGTCCAAATCGATGAACCAGTGGCAGTTCCCGCTGGGCCTTGATTGGTCAACCAGCTCACCTGCACTGATCCTGATCCTCCCGATGTTTCCCCGCTCAGTGCAATGGATGACGCGCTGGTGGTCGCAAGGGGCGGTTGAATGGTCAGCGTCAGAGGCACCGCTGCCGGCGCGGGTGTTGGCGTGGGTGTGGCCGGACTAATCGATCCGTTGGCCGACGCATACTGCTGCTGAACAGCCGCGATATCGCCCGGCGCCAGCGCCGAGACCAGGCGGTAATACGGGTACATGACGTCATCTGGACTGTCGGAATGCCCCAGGCCCAGGGCGTGGCCTGTTTCGTGCAGCGCCACGCTAAATACATCTACATCGGCGCCGATCTTCCAGCTCATGTCGTTGTTGAAATGCTGATGGCCTGCAATGGACGCGGGATTGAGAGGATACGGATAAAAGGTATGCGCGATCACGCCGGTTGATCCGGTAAACGGATAGCCATCGCCGTGCGCACCACTGGCAAACAGGACGGCGAGCGTTTGGGCCGCATTGGGATTGTCCGCCTGGGTGAATGTCACTTGCACATATTTCGCCCATTCCGCATAGGCGCGCTCGATCTCTGCCTCTATTGAATCCGCCGGCGCTTGCGGGGTCACATTCACGAAGGAATAGTTGAGGCTGGCGCTCCCAAGTCCAGGCCCATCCCACCCATCGCCTACCAGCGGGACCCCTTGTGCCACCGGACCGGCAGCCGTCAAGGCTCCAGCGCAACCATGCACTGGTGCACCGCTCATTAAATCAGCCGATGCCGGAAAGATATACGAGACCTCGTCCCAATCCGCCAACTGCCGCACCTGATCGACCGTGCCTTCGATCAACAGATGGTGCGGCAACAAATCTGGATTCTCGTGGATTACCAGGCCGCTCTGGATCGCAATCGCGCGCGCTTGATCTCCAGGAACATCCGCATAAAATTCCACCAGCACCGGCGGCGCCAATCCGGCCCCGAGCATTCCGTCCAACTCCGGACTCAGCTTTTCGGCTGGCACCAGCCGGCCCATCCAGAGCAGCCCCAGCCCGCTCAGATCTGTCCCATCGCTCATTGCGATCGAAAGCGTGGCATCGGGAACATAGGAAAGTACGGTTGCGCCCCGATCGCCCAGTGCCGTCAATTGTTGCGCTCCAGGCTCGGTTGGGAACTGCACCAGAAAATGTGACCGCCCCGGCGTCCGAGTCCTGGTAAAAACGGGAGCGGATACGCCCCTCGAATTCGCCCGGTTCCAGGCTCTTAGTCTCAGGGCAGGCTGGGCTCCGGCGGTACTCGCTAGCAGGAACAATCCGAAGAAGCACGAGAATTTGCCGATAAGCCTATTCACGATAGTTTCATCGGAAGCGCACTGAGAGTTTTCCATTGGGACAACACATTACTCCTATCAGGAGTACCTGTGGTTAGCTTTGATCGACTCGCCGTACTTTTCTTGCTAGGCGCGGCCCCTATTCCCGCGGCCGATACAACGCCGGCTTCTTACATCATTCAAACTGTCGCCGGAAGCGATGACTCGGGCGACGGCGGCAGCGCTCTATCCGCTGCATTGAGCCAACCGGAAGGAATTGCGGTGGATGGCGCTGGGAACGTCTATTTCGCTGACGCTGCCGTTCATCGCGTGCGCAAGATTGCGACCAATGGATTGATACAAACCGTCGCCGGCACGGGTGTGGCTGGTTTTTCGGGAGATGGCGGACCGGCCAATGCCGCGCTGCTGAATCAGCCCTACGGCCTGGCGTTCGATACATCCGGTAATCTCTACATCGCCGACCTCGGAAATGCGCGGGTGCGAAAAGTCGGGACAGATGGCACCATCCAGACCGTGGCTGGCGGAGGCACGTTGCCGGCCAACAGCAGCGGCCAAGGCGGCCCGGCCAATATCACTCAACTGGCGCAGCCGCGCAACGTCGCACTCGGCGCCGATGGTTCGCTATACATTTCCGATTTCGGAGCCAACCAGGTTTACCGCGTCACCACTGACGGCACTCTGTCGCTCATGGCAGGGACAGGCGTTGCGGGATTCTCCGGTGTTGCCACTTCGGCTTTGCTGGCGCAATTGGACGCACCAGCCGGGCTGGCGGTTGACCCAACCGGCGAGCTCTATATCGCGGACAGCGGCAACAACTGCGTTCGAAAGGTTTACAACGGCGTCATCATTACGGTGTTCAATACTCCCGCGCCCACCGGGGTGGCTCTGGATTCCACAGGCATGCTGTACGTCGCGGCAGCCAGCTATTTCGGCACGGTGATCCAGCCGATTCCGGGCGTCGCGTCGGCCAGAGATGTGACGATCGACCCCTCCGGCGACATCTTCCTAAGCTCGGGAGTATTCGTCTCGGAGATACCGAGCGGCGGCATCCTCACCACGCTCGCGGGCAGCGGAACATCACCGTACTTTGGCGGCGATGGCGGTCTGGCTACAGCGGCGCTCCTGTATGCGCCTTCGGGCATCGCGGTCGATTCTCACGGCAACTGGTACATCGCCGATACATCCAACAATCGCATCCGGACGGTAACCTCCGCGGGCGTGATCAGCACCTTTGCCGGCACGGGCGTCGCTGCGCGGTTGAATGCGCCCAGTGGCATTGCCATCGACGCGTCGAACAATTTATATATTGCCGACACCGGCAACAATGACGTGCTGGAGATCACGCCCGCTGGCGCCATCACCACCATCGCCAGTCAGCTCAACAATCCTGTGTCCGTCGCAATTGATACGGCTGACACGCAGGAATCGGTTTACATCGCCGACTCTGGCAACAACCGAATCGTCCGCGTCGCGGCGGACGGAACAGCCAGCACGTTCGCAAAGATCATGGGGCCACTGGCGGTGGCGGTGGATACTGCCGGCAACGTCTATGTCGCTGACGCAAGCCAAATCTGGAGTGTTGCGTCCGATGGCACCGCGGGTTCGCTAGTGAAGGGACTTACTTCACCCAGCGGCATGGCCATCGAATCGGATGGCACGTTCGTGATCGCCGACACGGGCGCGAATGCGATTCGCCAGCTCAGCCCATCAGGCGTATTGACTGCGATCGCCGGCACGGGCACATTCGGATTTTCAGGCGATGGCGGCCCGGCATTGAGCGCCCAATTGAGCGCGCCCTCGGGCATAGCGATCGGGGCTAATGGAACTCTATTGGTGGCCGACTCGGGCAACAATCGCATCCGGAGTCTGACGCCTGCCGCGGCTGCCTCTGAAACCGCGACGGTCGCCGTTGTAAATGCCGCCAGCCTGGCTGCCGGGCCCATAGCACCGGGCGAGATCATTACAGTCTTCGGCACCGGATTTGACCCGGCGAATACGCAACTGCTGCTCGACAACCGGCCGACAACGCTGTTCTATACCAGCGCCACTCAAATCAACGCTCTCGCGCCAGGCAGCTTGACGCCTAACTCACCGACGACTATGAGCATTGTTGTAGATGGTGTGACAGTCGCCCGCAGCTCTGTTCCCGTGGCCACTGCTGCGCCCGGCATTTTCACCATCGGCGCAACCGGCCAAGCCGCGGCTCTGAATCAGGATGGAAGCCTCAACTCGGCGACGAATCCGGCGGATAGAGGCTCGGTGGTTTCGATTTATGCAACCGGGCAGGGCTCGGGGACTGGCAATGTCACGCTCACCATTGCAGGCTACTTCGCACCATTATTCTACGCCGGACCCGCGCCCGGCTTCCCTGGATTGATGCAAATCAACGCTCAGATTCCATGCGGGTTTTTGCCACCCGGAAATCAGGCTGTAGCTCTATCGATTGATGGCGTTTCCAGCCAGTCCGCAGTAACGCTGGCCATTGACAGAATATGCATAGGAGGTGCATAATGATGCATATGAGAAGTACACTCAACATCGACGAGCATCTGGTTGAAGAAGCCCGGCGGCTCACTGGAATCAAGGAAAAGACGGCGCTGGTCAAGGCCGGCCTGGAAGCGCTGATTGCTCGCGAAGTGGGACGCCGGTTGATAGCCTTGGGCGGAACGCAACCCGATTTCGAAGCGGGTCCGCGCCGACGTCCGGCGACTGTAGATCAATGATACTGGCCGACACGTCCGTCTGGGTGGATCATTTCCGTCACGGCAATGCGCAACTCAGCGAGGCAATTGAGGATGGGAAGATACTAATCCATCCGTTCGTGATCGGCGAAATTGCCTGCGGCAATCTTCGATCCAGGCCCACCGTTCTCGGCGATCTTCAGCGGATGCCTTCCGCGATTGAAGCCGACAACGAAGAAGTCCTCGGTTTCCTGGAGCGGCATCGATTGTTTGGCGCCGGGATCGGTTGGATCGACATGCATCTGCTCGCTTCAGCGCGTTTGAGCAACTGCCGCTTGTGGACTCTGGACGCGCATCTCCTGACAGCAGCCGCTAAACTCCAATTGAGTTAGGCGTCCAATCCTCTTCGCTACAATGACGGCTTAACGAGGAGGTTTCTAATGAAACTCGCAATTCTCTTTTGTCTTTCACTGGCCGCGGCCTGCGCGCAAAACATCACAGTCCAAGTAGGAGGCAAGCCGGTTGGCTCTGGAACTACGCTGAACTTTGAGTCGGGCACCGGAATTATTCAGTCCTGCCATCCTGACGGAAGCAACCGCATCACCTGCACACCGTCGGCCGATTCCGCGATTATCCCCCGGCGCGACGATATCCATGGCACGCAAAATTACTGCTCCTCCGCCACCGGTTCCACGGCGTACGCCTGCCGCATCTCCAGTGGAACGCTCGCGGCTTACAGCACGGGCATGACTTTCGTGCTGGCTGTGGATGTCGCCTGCAACAACCGATGTTCCTTGAATGTCGACGCCCTGGGACCCATCAGCATCAAGAGATCGGACGGCGTTACGGACCCCGGCGGCGCGCTCACGGCAGGCCAGCCGCAATGGGTTCATTACGACGGCAAGGTCTTTCGTCTGATGGGCGGAGGAAACGCCTCGCGCGTCACGGACGACCGCGACCGCGATGTCATGGCTCGCCGCTTCATCTCGTCCATGGAGACCATGGCCTATGCGAGCGTGGTCACGCTCGAGACCACCGTGGGCGACGTTCACAAAACCACTACCAACAATGCGGTCGGCAGCGCCACCATTCAAGCTACCACCGCCGGCCTGCCAGGCCAGCACATGTGGGTGATCATCGTGAACGATCAGATCAGTGGGAAAACCGTCAGCTTTGGGAATAACTTTAAGAGCGCGGGCCCGATTATGGGATCGCCCGGCAAGTCCGCCACGCTGCAGTTCATCTCCGACGGCTCAGCCTGGTACGAAGTGGCCCGAACCGCTAATCTCTGAACCGTCACTATAACGATCCATTCACTGACGGTTGCTTGGCAGCCATCAGAACATCGAACACGTGGCCCAGCACGGAGGTGGCCTGCGCTTGGGAAATGGTTTCCGGATCATACGCGTATTCGAGCACCAGGCCATTGAGCACCGCCTCCAGAGCTACTCTCCGCACTTCACGCGATTCACGGGGCGACTTCATCAGTTCCGGAATCAGCTTGCTGATCATCTCTAATTTGAGCGATTCCCGGATGCGGCGATGCGTCCGCGCCAGCCGGGCACGCAATTTGGGATGCCTGAGAGCGAAGAGCTTGAACTCCAGTGCCAGCATTACCCACTGGCGATCGGATACACGCCCCACATAGAATCTGCGCAACGCTCGCAACCGCCCCTCGCTATCCGGGCATTGTTCCAGCATGCATCGCAAATCTTGCAAACGGTCACCGAGTTGTTGCTCGAAGAGCGCGAAGAACAAATCCTGTTTGCTCGAGAAGTGGGCGTAGAAAGCTCCGCGCGTGTGGCCCGTAGCGCCCGCGATGTCCCCAATCCGCGAGGCCTCAAAACCATCCCGGGCGAAAATCTTCAGGGCCGCTTCGAGCAAGGCACGCCGCGTAGCTTCGGTTCTTTGTTGATGCTTGGTCTGTTCGCGTTTCTTCAAGGCCGCAACGCCCATGCCTCCTACATTATATACATGCAGGTATGTATATGATAGATTGAAAATGTGACTGGTCCATTTCGCGCCATCATCCTAACCGGCCTGGCCGCCTCGTTCGCTTGGGCCCAATTCGGAGGCACTGGAGCCCAGCGATCAACCCCCGCGCTGCAATTGCCGGAATCCGGACGCCAGGCGCCAGGCTCGGTCACAACCGAGCAGCAGGCCGCTCCCAGCCCGGGCGCCAATGTGGTGAACAGTTCCATTCAGATCGGCGGCGATTTCCAGGGCAGCGTGCAAGGCGACAAGATTCCCGCCGGACCGGTCACGGTTACCCTCAACGACGCCGTGAAGCTGGGTCTTGCCGCGAATCTGGGAGTGCTCACCGCCGACGACACTGCCCGCGCGTCGCGAGCCCTGCGCCTCAACGCTCTCAGCAACCTTCTGCCTTATCTCTCTATCGATGCCAGCGAAACCAGCACACAGGTGAATCTGGCGGCTTTCGGATTCAAGTTCAACCTGCCTCCTGGCCTCGGCTTCTCTATTCCCACGGTGGTCGGTCCATTTCAATACTCGCAACTGCTCGCGAATCTGAGCCAATCCGTCTACGATCCCGTTGCGCGGCGCAATTGGCATGCCAGCCAGGAGAGCGAGCGTGCATCCAATCTCTCGGCACGCGATGCGCGCGAAATCGTGGTGCTGGCCGTGGCCGGCGCCTATCTTCAAACCGTCGCCACCGACGCGCGGGTGGGATCGCAACGCGCTCAGGTGGAGAACGCACAAGCGGTCTATCATCAGGCTGAAGTGCGAAAAGAGGCCGGCACCAACGCCCGCATCGATGTCACCCGCACGTTGGTCGAGTTGCAGGGCCAGGAGCAGCGGCTCACCGCGCTGCAGTCCGATCTGCGCAAACAAAAACTGGCTCTGGCGCGTCTCATCGGGCTGCCGCTCGATCGCGAGTTGACGCTCAGCGATCCTCTGGCGTTCAATCCGTCCGCGGTACCGGAAGCCGCCGGCGCCGTCCAGCAGGCTTTTCAGAAACGCTGGGATTTACAGGCTGCAGCTAGCCAGGTGCATGCCGCCGAAATCGTGGTTTCCGCCGCTCACGCCGAGCGCCTTCCCTCCGCTTCGCTGACCGCGGATTATGGAGTGCTTGGCCCCACTCCGATTTCCAATCACGGCGTGTATTCCGTGGTCGGGGCGATTAATGTCCCGGTCTTCCAGGGCGGCCGCGTCAAGGCCGACATCGAACAGGCTGAAGCGACGCTGCATCAGCGCCAGGCCGAACTCGCCGATCAGCGCGGCCGCGTGGAACAGGAAGTTCGCACAGCTCTGATCGAACTGGAAACCGCGATCGGCGAGGTCCGGCTCGCCGAGAATAATCGGGGCTTCGCGAATGAAACGCTGCGCGAAGCGCGCGATCGATTCAATGCCGGCGTGACAACCACGGTAGAAGTGGTGCAAGCGCAGGAACAGGTGGCCAGCGCCGAAAGCGATTATATTTCCGGTTTATTTGCCTTCGATTTAGCCCGCATCTCCTTGTCCCGCGCCATGGGCGAGGCCGAAACCGACCTGCCTGGTTTGTTGAGCGGAGCACGCCCATGAGCACTACTCCTCCCCCTGCCCCTGACAAGAAGCCCGAGCCGCCGGTAACACGCGGCCGTGGACGCGCATTTATCATCTTCTTCCTGGTGCTGGCGATTGCCGCCGGCACAGGCCTTTATTTCTGGCTCCAGTCCCGCCAATTCGAAACCACGGACGACGCCGAGGTGGAAGCACACTTGAGCGCCATCAGCTCGCGCGTCGACGGCGCCATCACGCGGGTGTACGTGGACGACAACCAGATAGTTAAGGCGGGCGACCCTTTGGTGGATCTGGACCCGCGCGATTTCCAGGTGGCGATCGATCAAGCCCGCGCTCAAGTTGCCCTGGCCCGTAGCCAGGTGACGGCGCAACGGCCCAACGTTCCGATTGTTCAGACCGAAAGCAGCACCAATATCAGCGGCGCCGAAGCCGACGTCGCCACTGCCGAAGCCACCGTTGGAGTTGCCGAGCGTGATCGCGAATCCGCCCTGGCGCGGCTGGCCGAAGCGCAAGCCAACGCCGCCAAGGCCAGAGCCGACCTTTCTCGCTATCAAATGCTCATCAAGAATGAAGAGGTCTCGCAGCAGGAGTTCGATCAGGTGGCCGCCACTGCGAAGGCCCAGGATGCTACCGTGGATGCCAATCGGGCAGCAGTGGAAGCTGCGGGTCGCACGGTGCAACAGCGCGAAGCGCAGCTTCTGCAAGTCAAAACCCGCCTGGCGCAGTACAAGACCAATGCACCCGCGCAACTGGCCATCCGGCAGGCCAATGTCGAATCGCAGCAAGCCAATGAGCAGACCGCCCAAGCTATGTTGGAGCAGGCGGAATTGAAGCTCAGCTACACGAAAATCGTGGCCCCCGCCGCGGGCATCATTCTGAAGCGATCCGCCGAAATTGGCCAGCGCATCAATGCCGGCCAGCAACTGATGATGATCGCGCAAATCGGCGATCTGTGGGTCACGGCCGACTTCAAAGAGACACAAATGCACAATATCCATCCCGGTCAATCGGCCCGCATTCATGTCGACGCTTTGCGCCAGGACTTTGAAGGGTACGTCGAAACCATCGGCGGCAGCACCGGCGCGGTGGCGAGCGTCCTGCCGCCCGAAAACGCCACCGGCAATTACGTCAAAGTGGTGCAGCGCATCCCTGTGCGGCTGCGCTTCAAGCCCGATCAAAACGGTTTGGATCGGCTTCGCCCTGGGATGTCGGTGGAACCGGACGTCCGCATCGGGGGCTAAAGATGACCCCCGCCGGATCGCATCAGGATTGGAAGCCGTCGCACAACCCTTGGGCCGTCGCGCTCACGGTCACTCTCGCGACCTTCATGGAAGTGCTCGATTCTTCCATCGCCAACGTCTCACTCCCCCACATTGCCGGCTCGCTCGGCGCCACTTACGATGAAGCGGTCTGGGTGCTGACCAGCTATCTGGTTTCGGCCGCCATCGTGCTTCCCGCGTCCGGATGGCTCTCCACCGTCTTCGGGCGCAAACGCTTCTACATGACGTGCGTGGTGCTCTTCACCGTGTCGTCGTTTCTGTGCGGCATCGCACCCAATTTGCCGTTCCTGATCGTCGCGCGAATATTGCAAGGCGCTGGCGGGGGCGGGCTGCAACCCTCCGAGCAAGCCATCCTGGCCGATACCTTCCCTCCCGCCAAACGTGGGCAGGCCTTCGCCGTTTACGGCATGGCCGTGGTGATGGCGCCGGCCATTGGTCCCACGCTGGGCGGCTGGATCACCGACAATTTTAACTGGCACTGGATCTTCTTCATTAACCTGCCGGTGGGCCTGCTGTCGCTCTTCTTCACCAGCCGTCTGGTGGAAGATCCGCCCTGGCTGAGAGAAAGGAAGATTTCCGGTATCAGCATCGATTACATCGGGCTGAGTCTATTGGTAATGGGCATAGCCTGCTTCCAGTTTGTTCTGGATAAGGGCCAGGAATCGGATTGGTTCGCTTCCCCTCTGATTACCGCGTTAACCTGCGTCGGGCTTCCGATGCTGGCCGCGTTCTTTCTATGGGAGTGGTATCACCCCAATCCCATTGTCGACGTGCGTCTGCTCAAGAACCGCAACTTCGGGACCGCAGTCGCGTTTTCTTTCGTCCTCGGAATGGTTTTGTTCGGCTCCACGGTCTTGATTCCCGAGTTTCTGCAAAGCAGTCTGGGCTATACGGCTGAGCTGGCGGGCCTGGCGCTCTCTCCGGCGGGTTTCGTGCTGATGGTCATGATGTTCGTGTCCGGCCGCCTGGTAGCCACCAAGATCGATCCGCGTCTGCTCATCTGTATCGGATTCCTGGGGACATCCTTCGCGCTGCGATTGATGACCAACATCTATCTCCAGATCGATTTCACTACCATTGTTTTGCTGCGCTGTTTTCAGGTCATCTTCATGCCGTTGATCTTCATTCCCATCAGCACGCTGAACTACGTGGGTGTCCCGCGCGAGAAGAACAACCAGGTCTCCGGCATTTCCAGCTTCATGCGAAATATCGGCGGCAGCATCGGAACGTCTGGGCTGAGCGTCTTTCTGACGCGTCAGAACCAGACGCACCAGGTGGCCTTCGCGTCTCACACCAGCATGGGCGATCCGAATTTCAGAAACTTCCTCAACGGCCTTACGGCCATGTTCACGGCGCAGGGCTTCGACCCCGCAACGGCTGCGAAGAAGGCCATGGCGATGGCCTACTTCACGGTGCAAAGCCAAGCGGGAGCAGTTAGCTTCAAGAATGCCTTCTTCGTCATGTCGGTGATGATCGCCTGCCTGAGCCCGCTGCCGTTCATCATGCGACGCCCGAAGCACGCCGCGGCTCAGCCTTCCGCGGCGCACTGATGGACCCAAAAAACTTTCGGCCCTGAGCGTTCATCACGCCCAGAGCCGAATTTACTCTCGCTAACCTCGAGCGATTAGAAGATGTACTTCAAGGCGAACTGAATCAAGCGCGGATTCACGGAGGTAGTAGTGATTTGTCCGAACGTGCTTGGCGTGGACACGGCCAAATCATCAGCTACCGGATTAGAGAACTGAGGATGATTGAACGCATTGAAAAACTCGGTTCTGAATATTATCATCTGCCGTTCAGTGATGTGAGTGGTCTTGATCAGGGAGATGTCGAAGTTGAAATTTCCCGGACCAAGAATAGTTCCAATACCGCTGTTGCCGTATAGGGTGGGAACACCGTATATTCCCGCAGCCACCGAGTTCGGTGCGGCCGGCTCTGGGCAAAAAGCGTTAATGTTCAAATAGCCGGTGCTGCCGGGGCCCACGCCCAGGCGATTTGTGATACTGCCGTGCGTGGCGATGGAACCATAGGTCGCTCCCGGACACATTTGCGCGCGGGCCGTGTCATAGGTTCCCTGATCGTACACGGTGCCGCCATTTTGATCGGTAATCGTCAAAGGCGTGCCGTTTTGAACCGTGGTGACGCCGGATACGTTCCAGCCTTTGGCCAGCAGACCAAGGGCGCCCGAGGGATTACCGAACGGCAGATCGTAGCTGTAGTTGATGACGAAGCGCTGTGGATGGCTGAAGCCAACTGGACCATATTGTTGTGCCAGCGAGGTGGGCAGATTGCTGTTGGCGCCGCTGCCTGACAGAATGGACTGGATATCGCTCAAATCCTTGCTGTAGGTGTAGGACGCCTGCATCAGGAAGCCGCGAGAGAGTTGCTTTCTCAGGGTCACCTGAAGGCTGTTGTAGTTGGATACGCCGTCGAACGCCGTTTCGTCGACGCCGGGTGGTGTATAGCCGAGATACGGCACGCGCAATTCTGCATTTGCCACCGTATTCACGGTAATTCCATTGATCGGATTGCTAGGGCTGGCGAGCAATGGCACGTTGACCGAGTGATACTGATCCAACAGGTTGATGGAGCTGGATCCCACATAACCCACTTCCAACACCCATGACCGCGCAAATTCGTACTGAACGTTGAGGTTATATTGGCGGGTCAGCGGGGTGTGAAGAGCCATGTCGAGCGTGGGCGAGTCGATGGCGGAATTTGGCGCGCCCAACAGACACGATGGCTGGCATCCCCCGAAATTCACCCACCGGGACGCAAACGTTCCCAGCGGCGTAGAGGGATAAGGATTCGCGTTGCTAAAGGGAGCAGAACCCGAACCGCTATAGTCGAGCGTCACAGCGTAGGGATAGCCCTGCTCCACCGCGTGAACGAATGATCCACCGCCGATGCGATCGTAGAACAAACCGAAGCCGCCCCGGATCACTAGTTTGCCTTCTTTCCCAGGCTGCCACGCAAACCCAAAGCGCGGGGCGAAGTTGTCCTTGGGAGGCCCCGAGGTGACTGAGTCGCTGTTGCCCGCTGTCACCACCCCAGCTGGAGGCGCGGGATAGTGATTGGCGTAGTTATTCGGCACTATATACCCAACCAGACCGGGACCGGAGGTAGTGGGTCCGGTCGGTGGAACGGGAACAGTTGCAAATTGTGCCAGCGAAAGGTTGGTGAGGTTCCCGTACTTGTCCGAATAACTCCCGTCGTACTCCCAGCGAACGCCCAGGTTGAAACTCAAGCGCGGGCTGATTTTCCAGTCGTCTTGAACGAAAGCAGTCTGATTGCCCTCGACGTAGTTGTGAACAATTCCGTTCGGGCCGCTGCGAACGCAGTACAAACATTCCAAGATGTTGCCGCCGGCTCCGTTCGTGTTTCCGGGATTGGCAACGCTACAACCTGCGGTTTGACAGCCCGGCAGACCAAGGGCCCAGTCGGCGAAGGTTCCATAAAACAGAAATCCGCGTTCCAGGCCCTCAAATGTGATGGGCCACTGCGCGTATTGGTACTCATAGCCGACGCGAATGGTGTGCTTGCCGTGGGACCAGGAAATCTGGTCGCCATATTCCATCTGATCGGTCGGGCTGTTGCTGGGAGCGAGCGTTCCATTGAGACCCGGGCCGTTAAAGATCACAGTTACAGGCAGCTCGCTAATAGTCGGGACGATGGTGGCCTGGCCTATGGACTGTGGCGTAAGCACGGTGGTGTCGGACTGGTGCTGGCCATTGCGCTGTCCGGCTGCGTGGAGTTCGTTGACCATGCTGGAGGTCAGCAATGTGGTTAGCTTGGCAACTGAATTGATGTTGTCATACTTGCTGGTCACCGGCGTACCCGGCACGTCGGTACCACTGAGAGGCGCGAATTGAGGATCGGCTGTCCAGAAATACTTCACTGAAAGAGTGTTCTTGCTGTTGACGATGTAGTCCGCATTGGCGATCAGTTGATGTTCAGTGAAGGTGGCAGGCGAGGAATAAGTAACTGGCCCGTACACGCCGTTCGGATTGCCCGGAATGTAAAAGCTCCCATTGGGAAGCTTCGCATTCAGCAAGGCCAGGGACTGCGGGCTGAGATTAGAGCCGTCGCATGCGACTTGAACTCCGGCGTCAAAGAAAGTATTATACGCGGTGTTCCCCGGATGATTCGATGGACACAAGGCCGCTCCGACGTTAGCCGCCGTGCGATCGGTCGGCAATGGGAACAAATTGACCGTGCTGGAGCCACCGGCCGAAATCCCGTTCTTCTGCCGCGTCTCTTGATAATCGGCGAAGAAAAACAACTTGTCCTTCTTGATTGGTCCACCGACCGAACCGCCCACTTGATTCTGATTCAGGACTTGCTTCACGCCGCCGCCGTCCAGATTGTCAAAGTAGCTGTTGGCGTTCAAGTCTGTGTTGCGGAAAAACTCCCACACGCTGCCGTGAAACTGATTGGTGCCAGACCTTGTGACGACGTTCACGTTTCCGCCCGGATGTCCGCCGTAGCTGGCGTCGTAAGTGGAGGTCTGGATTTTGAATTCCTGAATCGCGTCGGGATTGGGAATACCGATGCCGGTGTAAATGCCGCAATCCTTCGCCGAACCCGTATTGGATGTGTTGACGATGGAGACACCATCCATCTGGTAATTGTTATTGCCCGGATCGGCGCCATTCACGGAGATGTCTTGCGTTCCCTTGCCGATGGTGGTGGCGTTGTTCACGTTGGCGTTCGCCCCGGTCGCCATGGTGAGGAGCTGCGTATAATTGCGGTTGCTGAGTGGAAGTCCGGTTACCTGTTGCGACGTGACCGTGGTTCCGAGCGTCGAGCTCTGCGTCTGCAATGTTTCGGCCGCGGCTTCGACGGTGACCTGTTCGGCCTGCGCGCCTACCTCCAGCGCCCGGTCCAGTTGCTGGGTCTCGGTAACAGCCAGCTGCACCGAGGCGACCTCGCCCGTCTTGAATCCACTGGCGGCGAACGACACTCTGTAATTTCCGGGCTGCAACAAGTTGAACCTGTAGTTGCCGTCCGGGCCGGTGGTGGCGGTGCGGCTTTGGCCGGTGCCATTACTGGTAATAGTGACCGTTACGTTCGGGATAGCAGCGCCCGACGGATCTGTAATTGTTCCGGCTAAGGCCGACGTTCCCGCCGATTGAGCCATCAGGTACGGAACTGCTGTCATGAACAGAAGACACAACAACGTGCCAACCAAAAGCCGCTTACAAGGCGCCTTGGATTCCATTTTTCTCTCTTCTCCTTTGAACTGTGCGATCTTCGGAGTTCTTGCGATCTTCCGGTTTCAAGTACACGGATATTCGCACAACCCTAACCGACAAGACACGCTCAACAACTCTGAAGCAAATAGCTATTCGGGAGCTAGTATAAGGCAAGGCATATACCAGTTGTCGTCAAAACAGCGTCAAATTTGTAGGGAACAATACAAGACGCGGAGCGAGCCCTCTGGTTCGGGAGGGCCTAGTACACTATGACTTTGTAGTATGTATGGGGTAGGTCAGTTTGGCGTACTGAGTGTCTTGGCGCAGCGACATTCTGTCATGGTCTTCATCTTAAGTTATTGATACAACTATACTTCAATGTTGGAACCCCACTTGCCTTAAGAAGGGCATGACATCGGCAAAAAAATCCTTCTTACTGGCTCAGCTACAGGAAGCCATTGACGAAGCGGTCTCGGAATCCGGCCGCATTGGCGAGATCATCGCCGAAATGAGGGAGGGCGGCTATGACCTGTGCTTGATGCTGGAATCCACCGTTACCATCAGTCCGACGGAGGAGAACCAGCCGGATGCAGTGCCGGAACCTCGGCTGGAGTCCCCCGTCGAAATCGACCTTACCGAAGCAGATCTTGAGTTTCTTCAGGAACTCAATATCGCGGCCTGAGCCATCAGCGGCCGGACATTGCTTCTCTGACCATCGGCTCAGGCTTGGTCTCAAACACGCTGTAGACCACGCCTGCAATTGCGGCACCCGCGATAGGCGCCACCCAAAAGAGCCACAGTTGGCTAAGAGCCCAGCCGCCCACAAAGATCGCCGGAGCGGTGCTGCGCGCGGGATTCACCGATAAATTGGTCACCGGTATCCCGATCAGATGGATGAGGGTGAGCCCCAGCCCGATCGCGATGGGTGCGAACCCGGGAAGTGCGCGCTTGTCGGTGGCGCCAAGGATGATCATCAGGAACATGAACGTAAGCACCACTTCGGCCGAGAGGCAGGCTCCCAGCGCATACCCTCCGGGCGAATGATCGGCATAACCATTAGCGGCGAACCCGCCAGCCAGGCTGAACCCTTCCTTGCCGCTCGCGATCAAATACAGCACGCCTGATCCAACGATGCCGCCCAGCACCTGTGCGATCACGTAGGCCGGTAGCTCCGAAAGCGGAAAGCGCCGCGCCACCACCAGCCCTACCGAAACCGCGGGATTCAGATGGCATCCCGAAACATGCCCGATGGCGAACGCCATGGTCATTACGGTCAGGCCGAATGCCAGTGCCACGCCGGCGAATCCAATCCCGAACCCGGGGAAAGCGGCTGCCAGGACGGCCGCGCCGCAACCACCAAAAACCAGCCAGAACGTTCCAATGAACTCGGCGAAAGATCGTTTCGAAAGTGACATGTTAATGTCCTCCTGTTGGCCGGGAGTCGGCCGACGACAGATGCTATCATACTCCGCATGAAAAGGCGCTCCGCATGAAAAGGCTCCGCATGAAAAGGCGCTCCTTCCTGGCGGCCGCGATCGGCGGCGCGGCAGTGTCCCAGACAGCCTGTCAATATGTGCCAGCAAGTCCAGCTGCCGGCTCAGCAGCGCCCGGCGATTTTGAGCTCGACGAAGTCAGCCTGGCGGACATCGGCTCCGGCCTGGAACAAGGCAAGTGGACCTCAGCCCAGTTGGTGGAGCTTTATCTCGGGCGGATCGACGCCATCGATCGCCATGGCCCCCAGCTCAACTCCGTCCTGGCGCTCAACCCCAATGCTGCCTCGAACGCCCGCCAGCTCGACGAGGAACGCAAGAACGGCAAATTGCGCGGAGCGCTGCACGGCATCCCGATCCTGCTCAAGGACAACATCGAAACCAAGGACCCGATCAGCACCACCGCCGGTTCTCTGGCTTTGGCCGACTGGCGCTCGCCCCAGGACGCGTTCGTAGCCGCACGGCTGCGCGCCGCCGGCGCCATCATTCTCGGCAAAACCAATCTCAGCGAGTGGGCTAACTACCGCTCCACTCATTCCACCAGCGGCTGGAGCGGACGCGGAGGCCAAACCAAGAACCCTTATGCGCTGGACCGCAATCCGTCCGGCTCGAGCTCCGGTTCGGGCGCCGCGGTATCGAGCAGTCTCTGCGCCGCGGCCCTGGGCAGCGAGACCGATGGATCGGTCACCGGGCCTTCCTCCATCAATGGCATCGTTGGGATCAAGCCGACCGTCGGACTGGTCAGCCGATCCGGCATCGTTCCCATCTCGGTGAGCCAGGACACCGCCGGACCGATGGCGAGAACGGTTCGCGATGTCGCGATTTTGTTGGGCGTGATGGCCGGGATGGATCCCCAAGACTCAGCCACCGCGGAAAGTAAAGCGGCGCCCGATTACACTCGTTTCCTCGATCCCAAAGGCCTGCGCGGAGCGCGCCTGGGCATCGCGCGCAAGTTTTTCGAAAACAACGCGCCCCTGGATGCGTTCCTGAACGGTTGCATCGACGCGCTGAAGAAGGCGGGAGCGGAAGTGATCGACCCCGCCGACCTGGCAACGCACGGACAAATGGAAGCTCCCGAGAGCCAGGTGCTGCTCTATGAATTCAAGGACGGGTTGAATCGCTATCTTTCCCGGCTCCCTTCAGGAAGTCCGGCACGCACGCTGGAGGAGCTGATCGCGTTCAACGAAAAGAATCGCGATCGCGAAATGCCCTTCTTCGGCCAGGAGCTATTTATCCAGGCGGAAGCGAAGGGGCCGCTGACTGAGACCGCGTACCTCAAGGCGCATGCCGATTGCCTGCGGCTTTCCCGGCAGGAGGGGATCGATGCGCTGCTGGCCCAGCACAAGCTGGACGCTATCGTGACCCTGACCTCAGGCCCAGCGTGCCTCATCGATCACATCGACGGCGATACCGACACCGGCGGCTGCACCACGCCCGCGGCCGTCGCCGGCTACCCGCACATCACGGTCCCCGCCGGCCTTTATCGCGCCTTGCCCATCGGCCTTTCTTTTTTCTCCACGGCCTGGAACGAGCCGACGCTGATCAAGCTGGCGTTTGCCTGGGAACAGCAGATGAACGCGCGGCGGAAACCGACTTACGCGGCGAGTGTCGCAGGGTAGCTAAGGGCCACCTCAGACGGCATCGCCGGTTGGATCCAGGCAGGCGAGGCCCTCATTTTCCGCTGCTTGGAGCAAGCGTTGATCGGAACAAACGAAGCTCGGCTCATCGCTGATGGCGCTTTGCTTAAGTATCAGACAGCCTGCTAGTTGAACGGCGTCATAAGCGCGCAATGCGTTCCTATTTACGAGGCTGGTTGCGAGATCGATGAGTTGGTCGTTCAATATCTGCTTTACGAATCGCGATTCCAAATGCTGCTCGAATTGACTGAGCAACCGATCTGCAAGCGCCGAGTCAATGTCGCCTTCGCGCTGCCGTCGACGGACCGCAGAATGCATTTCCACCCGCGACAATACAAGCACGGCAAAGCGATGATTATTGATCCGGGCGGTCAGGCGAAGTAAGCGCTCGGTGCCGGGCTCTCGAACATACAGTTTGACGAGTGCGCTGGTCTCTAGATAGTAAAGCGCCAACGGCTAACGCCTTTCGCGCAAAATCGTTGCCGATAACTGCTCTCCCCGGATGTCAGCGGGACTGAAATCGGAATCCGAAACCCGCTCTCCCAGAATCGCCTGAATCTCCGGAAGGAGCCGGTTCAGGCGAATCGCCGTTACAGGGAACTGAGGAGACTTCGGATTTGGCACCTTGCTTGTCAAGATAAGACGTCTTTCGATGGCTTCACGCAAAATGTTCTGCCGCACCGAGTCTGACTGTGCCCAATCGAAACCTTCTCCCGGCAGCGCCACGTCGCGAAACCATTTCAGGGCTATGAATTGGTAGCCGGGCCGAGACTCGGCTCGATCCAGAGCCTGTATTAGATCCCACACTGGTGTGTTCGCGGACGGCTCCGCCAGTTCCGGGACCTGTTCGATCTCGATCGCATCGGGATTCGTGGTCTCCGGTTCAAAGTAAATTCGTACTTCGCCGAGATCAGGAGACCAACTATCCGCTGAGGCAGTTCTGCGCTTCTTCCTCGTCTTTCCGGTTTTGTCCGCTTTCTCGACAAGGGACACTTTAACTCGATAACCTTTCGGAATAAGGGGCTGAAGGAGGGTTTCCAACGGTTTGTACTGGGGGGATCGCAGCTTCGCGAGACCCTCCATAAGGCGAGATTCCACTTCTTCAATTGTCATGCTAGGTACTTTGCTTCTTATAGGTAGATAAACTTCAAGAGCCAGCGATGGCTCGATCTATATTTATAGTATAACGAAGCCGTTGTCAAGCCCATGGCGATCCCTCAGCATTTGAGCAACTTCCAGTTGCTAGTTTGCCAGCTCGGCGCACATTCCAGGCACGCTGCGCCCCATGAACCCCAGGCTGTCGTCCATCCCGAGTCCCGATAAATTGAGGCGCTTCTCCGCGCCGGCCGCGCCACCGGCGCAAGCTGCCTTGGCGCGTGACCGC
>JBEKLB010000011.1:0-34731 GCA_050010415.1 Bryobacteraceae bacterium
ATGAATGTGCAGCCCGGCCCCGCCATCAGGCTTCCATTCTCGAAGCGATAAGCATCGGGGGCGAAAGGCGTATTGACGGTAACAAAGCTGCCCGCCTTCAGACCGGCGGGATAAAGCTCGGCGATCTTGCTCGCCTCTTCGCGCGAATTGCGTTCTGCATCGGGGGGCACCCAGAGCATGGCGCCGCTCGGGGCCTTGAGGGCCTCAGGCTTGAAAAGCGATCCTTCAGCCTTGTTTCTGGTTACCTGTGTTTCCACCTCGGCTATCTTTCCGCCGGAAATCTTGAGCCGCAGCATCAGCATCACCGGCATGCCGGCTTCTTCGACGATGGCTTGCGAGGCGGCCACTCCTTCGCGGACATCCAAGATGTCCAGCCGATAAGGGCGAAGGGCCGAGGCGTTGCGCCAGAGCTGACTTTCGCCCAGTTTCTGCTCGACCGTATCCTCGGTGAATCGGACATTGCCAGTCACGGAAAGATCCGCCGGCTTGTGGACGGCTAACGCGTTCAGATACTTCGTGACGAATCCGCGCAGGCATTCGCGATCGCAGGCGCCGTCCGCGCCCTTGGCGAACAGCGCGCTGCCCAATAGGAGGGCGATGCAATAGAAACGCCGTCTCACTTGGCAGCCGGCGCCGCGGGAGGCCGGTCTGTAAGGGTCTCGCCACTGGCTGTTGTGACGGAAACAAACAGGGCCCCCGGCTCACCGCTCTTTTGCGGATGCCCCACCACCGTCACTTTGTCACCCGGCTTCAGCGAACTGGATTTCCAGCCAGCGCGCACCAGAACAAACGGGGCCGTCATCTCGATGTTCCAGGTTTCCACGGCGCCATTTTCCTTGGGAACTTCCAATTCAATCCAGGAGTGCGGATTTGCCCACTTGAATTGCTTGACCGTTCCGACCAGCGTGATGTTCTTGTCACGAGCAAAACCTTCCATCGAATGGTGCGCATAAGCGACCCCGGACATCCACAGCCCCATCGCACAGGCAGACACGATCAGTAACCTTCTCATAAAATCCCTTTCTAGTGAATGTTCACGGATTTCGACGTTACGCTCGGCATATGAGCGTTGAGATCCGGCAGGCACGACGCTTCGGTGATATCGGTATCGTCCACGCGCTTCCAGCGCTTGGTCCATTTCCATTCGCCGACCCAATCTTTTGGATCCGATATGGTGTATTCGATCTCGAGCGTGGCCCCATCGTTCAGCAGCCGCATGCGTTCCAGCATGTGCGTCTTGTCGCTGAGCGGGATGCCACTGTCGAGCCAATGATGGTCGTCGACGAAGCCGATGGTATCCACCACCAGCGTGTCACCTTCCCAATGGCCGACGGATTCGCCGTTGAAACTAGGGATGACGATATCGGGATCGGTATGCTTGCGTCCATCCAGGTAAATGATGCGCGTGCTATTCATGAAACCACTGACCATGAAAATCACGGTCGGCTTCTGGATCATCGCGATGGCCCACACGCGTGTCATGATCAATGGCAATCCGGCGGGCCAGCACTGGCCGATGTCGTCGTGATAGGCCTTGCCTTCGGCCCGGGCTTTCTTGGCTGCGTCGTACTGCACCTGAGCCTCGGGAGTCAGCTTGAATCCGGCCGGGGGCGCGAAAGTGAAGGGATTGTCGCGGCTAAAGGCGTGCAGCCAGGTTCCTGTAATATCGAAACCCGGCTTGGGACGAGGCTTGTTGATGTTCGTGGGAGCAAGTGCCCCAAGCTGCGGATCCGGAGCGGCCGCGACGGAAGGAGCTTGCGCGAGCGCGCCCAGCGCCAGCGCGAACAGAGCCGCTAATGTGATTCCAAATCGCTTCTGCATGCTAATGATTCCTTATTATTTGTCGTGCAGCTTCAGCCGAACGATGCCCTTCTCGTCGACATATTCACGATTGTTGTCGCACACGAATTCGACCATCTCGTAATCGGCGGGCATGCGCTTATAGGCGACCGTATAGGTAACCGGCTTCTCGAGCATCACGGGATCGTCAATGGTGATTTGGTCGTGCAGGATTTCGGGCGAAAGTTTAGCGATCCGCTCCGTGACACGCATCTGCGGGCTGTGCGGAATCCCTCGATAACCCGAAGCCGCGGGCTTGATGCCGACCGTGTCTACCACCAGCGTCTCGCCTTCCCAGTGCCCCACCGAGCGGCCGTAGTAACCTGGCGCAACGTCTTCGATTTTCCATTGGGGCCGGTCGAGATAAACCCGGCGCACTTCGCTAAAGGCTTCGGAAATAATCGTGACTTGCTTCGAGGTTTGGATGATCTCAACCGGATAAATGGCGATGGCCATCATGCTGGGCACGCCATAAGGGATGCAGCGGGCGCCGCTCGAGTCCAGTTGCTCCCCGCGCTGTGCCGCCGCGGACTCTCTGGCGCGCTTCTCCTGATACGGTTTGTCGTACTCGGGCTTCAAGACAATCGGACCGGGCGCGGGCGCTGCGAACTTCGGGTCCGAGCCGGGTCCGCCGCGATATATGCCCCACACGCCAGTGAGATCCGTTGGCTGGCTGGCCGGCTGCGCCTGGACCATCGCAAGCTGGACCATCGCCAGAGTGATGGGCAGCAGCGCGGCGCAACGAAGCATCTTTGATTTCATCTCAGATTCTCCGTGAAGGGTCACTTCTGCGCCGGCGCGGGTGGAGGCTCCTGCCGCGGTCCGTTGCTGAGCACCTTTCCATCCGGCAAAGTCGCGGTCGACAGGAATCCGCCATTCTGGCCGCTCTTCATGGGGTTCATGATGAGTGTGATTTTGTCGCCGGCATGCAGGCTCGAGAACTTCCAGCCGCTCTGCATGAGGATGCTGGGGCTGCCCATCTCGATGCTATAGTGCTTCACGGTTCCCTTTTCATCCGGAACGTCGATCTCGATGTAGGAGTGGGGATTGGTCCATTCAAAAGAGGTGACCGTGCCGACCAGTGTCACCCGCTTCGTCATGTCGAACATGGTGAACGAGTGGTGCGCCAGAAGCGGACAAGCGGCAGCTAAAATCCCTGCGGCCATCAGGGCGGCGCAGCACAATTTGGCACGGGCGGCCTGCAATATCCTCATTTGAAGCCCCTCTCTTATCGAGTCCATGTTATTCCTATTGTCGGGCTGCATGCAAGCGGGCTTGGGCAGTGCCGAACGAGCAAAAAAGCCGCGCTAGCGGGGATTGGAGAGCTTTTCCATTTCGGCGGCTTCCATGGCCGCCATTTCATGCAGAATCGCCTTGTAGACCACTTCCACGGCCGGAGGTGTGAGTGGCGCCTGGGCATTGCCGGATACGCGCCGCAGGACCTGCTCTTCGCGGCCCGGTGCACTGGCCGGCGCATGATACTGCTTCTTGATCAGCCCCACTTCGCGAACCACCTGGGCCCGCTCGTTGAGCAGCTTCACGATTTGGTCGTCAATAGAGTCGATGCGCTGGCGCGACGAGTTGAGAGCCTGAGCAAGGTCCGTGCTGGGTTGCGCGAAAAGACACAAAGCTGTACAAAGCGACAGCAGATATCGCATCCATGAATTGTAACAGGCGAATTGTAACAGGCACGATTTGTTCGAAGGTCCTATCGCTCCACGCGATTGGCCGCGGGGAATAGGGTGATTTCCGTTTTGTGAAAACTCTCGGTAGCTCCCACGCTATTGGCCGATTCCCCGGTGGCCGCAGTGAGGCTCATGGCGAGCACCACTACATTCCGATTATTCGGGAGCGTGATGGACTTGACGGTCTTGGCGCCGGACAAATTGAAGGTGTAACCGTAGAGCATCACCTGCCGCGCGTCCCGAGTGCCGGTGCTGTTATCGCGATAAGGCATCTGGATGGCATTGGATTCGCCTGAATAGTTTTGGGGCGTGCGCCAATCGCTCAGGCTTTGAGTAAACGATGCAGTGCTGCCATCGGTATAGGTAACCTGAAACGTCTGTGAGAGCTGATTGCCATTCACTCCCGTCGCAAACAGCTTGAGCGAAGAGTAGTTGCCGGCTGGAAGAGGGATGGTCGCGCTGCTCACCGCGCCCGGCGCGTTGGGCGCCCCGAGTTTAAAAGGCGCGCCGCCGGCAGTCTGCACGGTCCCGAGCAAATTCCCGGAATACGCCCGCCCGCCGCCATCCAGGCCGCTGCTGCTCAAAAATTCCGCGCCGTCCGTTACCAGCCCCATCACGTTGTAAGCCGGCGCCATATTCACTGCCGCACTTCCGCTCGCGGGCGGCGTTACGGTGAGCGCTATTACGACGGTCTGGCTCAAGCTGCCGGATTTGCCTGTCAGGGTCACGGTGGATGGGCCGGTTGACGCCGAGCTTGTCACCGCGAGCGTGAGGATACAACTGACGGGTGTGGTTCCGACGCTGAATGATCCCACCACGCCTTTCGGCAGACTGGAAATGCTCAACGTCACGATGTTCGAGAATCCATTCTCCGGAGTCAAAGTAAGAGTGCTGCTCGCCGTGGCTCCCTGCGCAACGCTGAGAGTCGCCGGCGAAGCTGATAAGGAGAACGTAGGCGGCCGCGCGATGGTGAGCGTGACGGTGGTTTTGCTGACGAGGGAGCCGGACGTCCCGGTGATGGTGACCGTCGCGGTAGAGGGTGGCGCGTTGATGGTGGCTGCGAACGTGACCGAGCCTTGGTGACCCGCTGTCACGGGAGCGAAAGACGCGGTAACCCCGCCTGGAAGTCCGGAGACGGCCAGCGCTACCGTGGCGTTGAAGCTGTTCTGGCCAGTGACCACGATGCTGGTCGCCCCGTTCGTGCCGGGGCTGAGGCTGAGCCTGGCCGGCGTCGCTGAAAGCGCGAAGCTGGCCGGAGCCGTGACGTCGATGGCGATCGAAATTGTGCTGCTGGCTGTGCCGGACGTGCCCGTCACCGTAACGGTTGACGTTCCGGGCGCCGCGCCCGCAGCGGCATGCAAAGTGAGAGTCGTGGTGCGAGTGGCTTGCGCCGGACTGAGCGTGGCCGTAACACCAGGGGGCAGACCGCTAATCGAAAAAGCTACCACGCCGCTGAAGTTGCCTTCGGGCGTCACAGAGATGGTGCTCACCGCGCTGCCGCTTTGGGGAACGTTCAAGCTGGCTGGCGACGATGCGATCGTATAGCCCATGGCCGCGCTTACCGTCAGATGGATCGTCGCCGTGGTGCTCAGGCCCCCGGAAGTTCCGGTGATGGTTATGCTCGAAGCGCCCACGAAGGCGGAATTAGTTGCGGCCAGAGTCAGCGTCCTGGCGCCGGCTGAGTTGGCGGGGCCAAAGGAAGCAGTCACGCCCGGGGGCAGCCCCGAAGCGGCCAGAGAGACGGTTCCGGTGAATCCGTTTTGCGCGTTCACGGCGATGGAGCCGGTGCTGGAGCCCCCTTGCATGAGGCTGAGTGTGGTGGGCGTCGCTACGATGCTAAATGCCGGCGACGCGCTTACGGTCAACGCCATCCTCGCCGTACCGGTCAGGCCTTCGGAAGTTCCAGCGATCGTAATCGTGGATGTCGCTGCCGCTGCCGAACTGCTCGCAAGCAGCGTTAGCGTGCTCCCGGTCATGGTGCTCGCCGGGCTGAACGTCGCCGTTACTCCGGCGGGCAATCCAGTCACGGCCAGGTTCACAGCGCTGGTGAAGCCCGGTTGTGAAGTGACGGTGATAGTGCTCGTGCCGCTGGTCCCGGGAGCGATGGAAAGAGCGGAAGCAGACGACGATAAGCTGAAGGCCGGCGTATTCGATGTCGCGGTCAAGCTGTTAATCAGGGGCTGGCCGGCAGGACTGCCCCATCCGGTGGCGAGATCGTAACCGGGCATTGCGGTATAACCATCGTTGTTGCCAGTGACGATGTCGTGCAGATCGGTTTGGTAGTTCGATCCGGTGCCGATGGCATAGATCAAGGGATTGAGAAACCCGACCCGAGCCTTTCCGCTCCCCGCCGCCTGCTGGTTGGCCAGTGCAATGAAGCCGGCCCACAGAGGAGCTGCCGCGCTGGTGCCCCCCACCTCTACCGCTTGCCCGTTATTGCAGATCAGAAAGATTTGGATGTCCGCGGTGAGCGCTACGTCGGGGATGTTGCGCATGACAGAAGAACCGCCCGCCGCAGTCATATTCACGGACTCCTGATAGCTGGGAATCGACCAGGTAGTGCTGACGCCTCCACCCGAGTCCACCCAGGTGGTCTCCGATTGCCACGCCCCTCCCTGGCCGGTGGTCGTCAAACTGGTGCCGCCCACCACGGTGATATTCGGGTCATCCGCCGGCGGCGATATCGCGCCGCTGTACGCCCCGCCGTCGCCCGAGGCCTGGAATAGCGACTGCCCCTGCGCAATCATTTGCTTGAAGATCTGCTCGGTGGTTGCATTGGTCGGGCTGTAGGTCCAGGACGAGCTCAACTGGCTGGCCAGATTGTCGGTGGCCATCCGGTTCAGCACGTCGTTCCAGTTGGTGCCTTCGTAAACGATGATGTTGGTCGCACTCGGCGCCATGTAAGCGGCCATCATGATGTCGAGCGTCACTTCGATGTTGCCGCTGGCTGGCGTGCCGTTGAAGCCGTCCAGCAGCACCGTTTCGACCGGCACCGGGGGCAAACCCGCCCGCTGGAAATTGGCCTGCACATCACTTGAGTAAAAACCATCCAGTTCGAACAGACCGATGGTTTGGCCGGAGCCGTTCAGCGTGACAGACGGGGCGTAAGCGGCGCGAAAATCCCCGCCGATGTAGAGACCCGCCGGGCCTGAGCCGGTGGTCAGCGGCGTTGCGCCGTCCAAAGGAAGCGATTTAAGATCCATGGGACGCGGGAGCACGAAGTTATCCAGGCCGGTGATATCGAGAATAGTGACTCCGGCATCCACGCTCGGCTCGCGATCCGGCGCAAAGAAGGTGCCGCGCGTGGGATGGCTCCAGTACAGCATGTTGACCTGAAACGTACTCTCGATATCCGCTACCGTCCCGCTTACATCCAGAATGGTGCGGTTGGGATGCGTGGCCATCACGGCCAGGCCGTTGGCTTGAAAGAAGGCGGCCAACGCCTGGTAGTCTTCCGCGGTGGGGCTGAAGCGTTCGGCAAACTGGACAGGGGTAAGGTACTGCCGGAAGTTCGGGCTTCGTGGGTCGGAAAGCTGCTTCAGAAGATTCTCAAGCTCCGCCTGATTTCGCAAAGGCAGTCCCACCGCCAGGTTGATTCGCGTGGCGCCCGGCATCCTGCCCTCAACCTTTGATTCAGCTATAGCTTGCGGGACATGTCCCGTCAGGAGTTGTCGTCCAGCGGCCTGACCGGTCGCCGCGGACAGAAGAAGTACAGCCGTCCACGCAGAGCCCGAAAACCGTCGGACCCCGCCCTGGGCGCTGGGAAACCTTGAATTACGTCCCATGTATTGCTTATCGCGATCAGCGGGGACTTCTGCGCGAAAAGCGGGCCTAGCGAGGATCCCAAAAACACCTTAGCTGAAAGCCAGTAAAGGTACTGTTCACTGGTACTTGCGGAGAAATCCTGCGCCAGGAAACGCTGGCCGGAGTGAAGGCGCGCAGGCCGGGTGAGGGCACTCAGGCCGAAGTCAATCGGGCTGGCGCAGGTACTTGACGGTGTGGACGTATCGTCGGGCCAGCTCTTCAATCCATCCGGACTCACGGTTGGCGATGGCGCGCGGAGGCACCAGGTCGGCGCCAATTCCCACAGCCGTGGCTCCGGCCGCCAGGTATTTCCCGGCGGTTTGTTGATTGACGCCACCCGAGGCGATGAACGATACCTGCGGAAACGGGGCTTTCAAGGCGTGCAGGTAATCCACGCCACCGACCTGCGAGCAGGGAAATATCTTGACGAAGTCGGCCCCCGCTTTGCTCGCCGAGATGATTTCGCTGGGTGTCAGCACTCCAGGCATTACGATGACTCCGGCCTTGACGCAGAAGTCGACGATTTCCACGTCGAACCCCGGACTGGTGATGAATTTGGCTCCGGCCGCCAGGCAGGCGCGGGCAGTTTCCAAGTCCAATACCGTCCCGGCTCCCACCACCATGTGCGGATGTTTCTTCACCAGGCGAGCGATCAACTCGTTCGCATTGGGGACTGTCATGGTAAGTTCGACGATGGGAAGTCCGCCGCGCGAAACCGCTTCAGCGGCGAACAGAGCGTCGTCGGCGTTGGCGGCGCGAACCGCCGGCACGATGGCCAGTTCCTCAATCCGTGCACGCACTTCTTGCTTGGTCATCCTTCCGCTGTTCCTCCGCTTTCAGTATGTACCGTTAGGAGTCAGTGAGCTTCTTCCAAATGCGCCTCTGGAGCCGGAAGGACGTCGCCCTCGCGCGCAACCCAGGCGTACAAGGTGGGCAGAAGGAAGATGCTCAGCAGCAATCCGGAGATCAGGCCGCCGACGATTACGATTGCAAACGGCCGCTGCGAGTCCGAACCAATGGCATGCGAGAGCGCGGCCGGGAGCAATCCCAAGGTCGCCACCAGGCTGGTGACCATGATGGGCCGCAGCCTGAGGACCGCACCTTCCACCGCAGCCTCCTCAATGGAGTGTCCTCGGGCACGCCGTTGATTGATATATTCCAGCATGATCACGCCGGTCTGCACCGAGACGCCGAACAACGCCAGGAATCCGATGCCTGAGGACACGCTGAAGTGAGTGTGCGTTAGCAGCAAAGCCGCCATACCGCCGAGCGGAGTCATCATGACGTTAACGATGATGAGCGCGGCCCATTTCAGCGACTTGAACATGGTGTACAAAATGACGAAGATGATGAGAATGGTGAGCGGCACGATCACAAACAAGCGGGCGGCGGCGCGCTTCTCGCTTTCGTACTCACCCTCCCACTTGATTTTGTAGCCGCGCGGCAACTGGACTTGCTTGCCCACTTTGGCGATGGCTTCTTCCACCGTGCTTCCCAGGTCTCGTCCGCGCACGCTGTACTTCACCGCGACATAGCGTTGATTGCCTTCCCGATAAATCTCCGAGCCGCCGTCTCTCATCTGGATGTTGCTGAGTTGTGCGAGTGAGACTCGCTCGCCGGTGGGCGAGAGCAAGCGGATGTTGGTGATGGCCTCTCTGGTGTCGCGGTAAGGCTCCAGATAGCGGGCTACCAGATCGTAGCGTTGTTCGCCTTGCAGCACCTGAGTGAGCGCGTTGCCGCCCACCGCAGTCTGCACGGCATCCTGGATGTCGGCCACGTTGAGCTGAAACCGCGCGGCTTGCTGGCGATCCACCGTGACATTCAAATTGGGCTGCCCGAGGAGGCGAAAAACCCCCAGATCTTCGATGCCGGGAATGGTGCGCATCACCTTTACGGTTTCGTCCGCCTTGTCCTCCAGCGTCCTCAAGTCGTCGCCGTAAATCTTCGTTGCGAGCTGTCCTTTGACGCCGCTCACGGCCTCTTCCATGTTGTCGGCGATGGGTTGCGAGAAATTCCAGATCGCTCCCGGGATTTTTTCTACTTCCCGATTCATAGCGGCGATGAGCTCTTCCTTGTCCTGGTGAAATACCGGACGCCACTGCTCTTTCGGCTTCAGGTCGACGCAAAATTCCGTGTTGAAGAAGCCAGTGGTGTCTGTTCCGTCATCGGGCCGTCCCACCTGGCTGGTAACGATGGTGGCCTCGGGAAACGACGCCAGCGACACGCGCGCCAGATTGGCCACGCGGACGCCCTCGGTTTGTCCCGTGCTGGGCGCAAACGTTCCCCTCACCCACATCGCGCCTTCGTCCAGATGCGGCAAAAACTCCGAACCGATGATGCCGCTGGTAGCCAGAAAGACCATGGCGCCGAACGCAAGAATACCGACCGAAACCGGTACCCAGCGCTCGCGAATGGACCAGCGCACGGCCTTGCGATAGCGCACCGTGAGGTGCCGCATTACCGGGTTCTGCCACTCCTTGGCTCCGCGACGGAACAAGAAGGCGGCCAGCACCGGCGAGACAATGATCGAGAATAGAAGGGCTCCCAGGAGTGCGAACGCTACCGTCCAAGCCATCGGCTTGAAAAGCCGTCCCTCCACCCGCTGCAGCGTGAAGATCGGAATATAGGCCGTGATGATGATGGTGATGGCGTAAAACACCGGCCGCTGCACTTCATGAGCCGCGGTACGAATCTGATCGGAAACCGACATGCGCTGGCCGTCCGCCGAGCTTTGGGTGTGCAGGTGCCGCACGATGTTTTCGATCATCACTACGGCGCCGTCCACCACCATGCCGAAATCGAGCGCGCCCAGGGAGAGTAAATTCGCCGGAATATGGCGCAGGCTGAGGCAAATGGAAGCGAACAGCAGCGAAAACGGAATGGTCACGGCAACAATCAGCGCCGCGCGCGTATTGCCCAGGAACAGGAACAAAATTATGACCACCAGGATGATGCCCTCGGTGAGATTGTGGAGCACCGTATGGGTAGTGAACTCCACCAGCTCGCTGCGGTCGATGAATGGGATTACCTTCACGCCCGCGGGGAGGATGTAGTTGTTGAGCTCGTCCACCTTGGCATGGATTCCCTTGAGCACGTCGTCCGAATCAGCGCCTTTGCGCAGTAGAACGATCCCCGAAACCACGTCATCGTTGTTGACGATCTTGCCATTTTCCCGGCGAATAGCGCGGCCAAATTGGCCCAGACGTATCTTGGGCCCCTGCGCCACGGTTGCAATATCGCTGATATGCAACGGCGTTCCGCTCTGCGTCTTAATCACCGTGTCGGCAATGTCGCGCACAGTGGTGACCATTCCGACCTCGCGAACGTTCACCTGCTGCAGCCCGGCCTCAATGAAACTGCCGCCCGCGTTGGCATTGTTGTTGGTGAGTTGCTGCTCCACCTGTCCGATACTCAATCCATAGGAGATGAGCTTCTCCGGATCGATACGCACCTGATACTCGCGCGTGGGGCCCCCGAAGCTGGCGACATCGACTACATTGGGGACGGATTTGAAATTCTTTTCGATCACCCAATCTTCGAGCGACTTCAGCTCCATCACGTCGTACTTTGGATTGGTGCTGCGCAAAGTGAAGAAGTAAATCTGGCCGACGGGGCTCCAGTCCGTACCCATCTGCGGATTCACATTGGGCGGCAAGTTGACCTGCGCCAGACGCTCCAGTACGCGCTCCCGATTCCAGGCATTCTCGGATCCGTCCTCAAAGACCAGCTTCAGATCGGAAAGCCCGAACAGCGAAAACGAGCGCAGATTCACCACGTCGGGGATGCCGTTCATGGCGATTTCGAGCGGAATGGTTACCTGCTGCTCGATCTGCTCGGCCGAGATGCCCGGCCATTGGGTGATGATCTCGACATAGTTGTTGGCCACGTCCGGATATGCTTCCACCGGCAGATTGTGGAACGAGATGGCTCCCCAAGCGAGCAGCAAAATAGCGATCGCCAGAACGATGAAGCGGTTATTGAGGGAAAAATCGACTACCTTACGTATCATTACTGCTCCACGGTTGCTTGCAAAACCAGGGCGTTCGAGATGACCTGCTGTCCCGGCTTAATTCCGGTGGCGATTTCCTGCAGGCCGCCCGGAAGCATGTTTCCGCTCTGCACTTCGATGCGGCGAAATTGCTTGTCCCCGGCCGGCGAATAAACCCAGTCGCGATCGTGCAGGTGCAGAACAGCAGTGGCCGGAACTGTCGCGTGCATTTCCTTCTGCATCCCTTGGAACGTGGCGGTGACGAACATCCCGAAGCGCAGCAAGCCGGGATTATCCACTTCCAACCGCACCTTTGCGGTCCGAATATTGGGATCCATGGTGGGGGCGATGTTGTCGACGCGCCCTTTCAGAATCACGTTCGGGTAAGCGTTCAAGTGAATGTCGGCATATTCGCCGAGATGAACGAAGGACATGTCGTTTTCGTAGACATCGCAAATAATCCAGACTCTCGAAAGATCGGAGATGGTGAACAGATTCGGGGAATTGTCGAGCGTCTTCACCCCCGCGGCGGCGGTCACTTGTTGATCCGTAATTACGCCCGAGACGGGCGCATGAATCTCAATGATGGAGCTGGGATGTTCCATGTCGGCGCCCAATACATGGAGGTGTTCCACAGCGGTCTCGGTGGTCACCTTGGCTTTCACTTCGGCATCCTCGGCCACTTCCTCGTCCTTTTTCGCAATCGCACCTTTGTCCAGCAATATCTTGGCCCGGTCCAGTTGCGCTTTGGCCAGCGCTTCGTCCGCCACCGCCTGCCGGTAATCGGAGAAGGCCTGAGCGATATCCTGGCTCTGCACCTTTAATAGCAACTGGCCCTTGGTTACCGCGTCGCCCAGCCGCGCGTCGATCTCAACGATACGGCCCGAAGCCAGCGAAATCACGGGAATGTTACGAGAAACGTCGGCATTCACCGAGCCAGTGGTTTTGAGCTCGGGCGCAGTATCGTGCTCGCCCGCCGTGACCACCGGAAATTGCTGGGTGTTCTCTACTTTGAAGATGCTGCTGTCGGTCTCGTTCTCTACTTGAGCCGGCGGGGGCGCCTCTTGCTTGCCATCCGCCTGTACCTTCGCTCCGCATCCAGTTAATACAATGCTCCCAATTAGTACAAAGCTCCCAGCGAGCATCCATCCCTTGCGATTCATCGAATGACCTCCTGTCCCACCGACAGATTCAACTGCGCAGCGGCAGTCAAGTAAGACCCCACCAGGTTCAAGTAATTGAGTTGGGTGCTGCGATAGTCCTGTTGCGCCTGCAAGAAATCCAGCAGCGACGCTCCGCCCCTGGTATAGGCGAACGAAACCGTGTCACGAACTTCAGTAGCATCCCTCAGGTAAGTTTCCTTGTAGGGCCGCAACAACGTGAGATTGCTTTCGATAGTGGCGTAAGCGGAATCCACGTCGCTGAAGACTTGCGCGCTGGCCGCGTCCCGCAGCCGCTCATTGCGGGTGATGTCCTGCTGTGTCCTCAGCTTTTCGCCTTGATTGCGGTCGAAGATCCGAAGGGGAATGGTAACGTTCACGCCGAGGTATACCGGAATGGGCGGATTGCGGGCAAAATCGGCGCCAAACGTAGGGTCGACCGAGCCATTGGCGACAGCCAATTTGTGGTCCGTCTGCGCCTTCTCGATGGCCTGCACGGCGGCTTTCAGGTCCGGCCGGTTGTCGAGCGCCAGATTGCGGAAGTCTTCGAGCGGCCGAACCTCCGTGCTGAAATCGAACGTTCCGGTTACGTCGAACTGTTCCACCGGTGTGCGCTCGTTGAGCAGCATCAATAATTGGATTTTCGCGGTGCGCAATCCTACCAGCGCGGTCTGAACATCCGTCTCAAATTGCACCCGCTGCAACTCTAACCGCTGGAAATCCACCCGCGCGATGTCACCGGCCTTGAGCCGCTCGTTGCTGACGTCCAGTAAACGGTTGTAGAACGCCAGGCTGTCGCGCGTCAGATCCAGGATCGCCTTCTGCTGGAGCGTCTGTACAAACGCGGTGCGCAGATTGAAGAGCAGGTTGCGTTCCTGATCGGCGTATTGTGAGACAGTGATGGCCGTTCCTTCCTGCGCGCTTTGCTGTCTCAATTCCCGCTTGTGCTGCCGCTCATGCAGGTAGGTGATGGAGGCCGACGGCAGCGCGTAGGCGAACGGGCTGTAGATACCCGGTCCACCGCTGGGCGGGGGCTGAGTGGAAAAAAAGTTCATCTGGTCGAACGTGCCGGTGAGATCGGGATTGGGCCGCAAATATGCCGTGATCTCCTGCGCGCGGGATTCATCGATCCCGATCTGCGCGGCTCGCAAGGTTGGATTGTCGGCCTGAAATTTATCGCGGACCTCCTGCCAGGAAAGGCTGTGCGGTTGCGGCTGCGCCGTCGCGCTGGGCGCCCAGCACGTCAGCAGCAGGCAGCAAGTGCACCAGCGCCGATTCGGTTGTTGGAGGTTCCACATGCTCAGTTGTCTTCGGAGGATCTGCCGGTAAAGCGAACGTGGAGTATGCCGGATCGCCTGTTGGCGATCAATCGCCTGCTATCGATGCAGCTTGGATACTCGTTAGCTAGAGTAGGTCAAAAGATGTGAAGAAAGCATAAAAACGGAGTGACGAAGTGCTTACATTTCAACGCGAATGGTTTTATCTTTCGACTAGATGCGGTTAATCTTCCGGCTATTCCGGGGTCAGAAGCTATCTGCCTCGAGTGCGGACCTGGACTCGTGAATCCGTCAACTCCTTCACGTCCAGTTCCCCGTCTTTGTTGATGTCCATCCGTTGGAACTCAGCTTCCATGAAGCTCATGAACTCTTGCTTAGAGACTTTGCCGCTCTTGTCGGTGTCCATGAGGAGCAGCATCTTCTTTGCCTCCCGTTCTCCAGCGGCCAGTTTTTTCTCCTTTTGGGCTTCGGCCTTGGGGTCTGAGTCCTGAGCCACGACGGATCCTGCTGCAATCAGCATCAACGAGGTTGCGATGGCAACAAAAATTCGTTTTGTCATATCGAAGCGCTCCTCACCTGATCCTACAGCGTCCGGCCGGGACGAGCAAAACCAGTTAGTAAAACCAGATGACATCGGCGGCGAACATGAATTGGCTGTGCCGGGTGCCACCGTCGTAGGCCAGGTTATCGAAATTATGCTCCCATCGAAGCTCCGGGCGAAAGACGATCGTGCTGCCGATCCAGTGGTTCCAGGAGATGCCATCTTCGACGTAAAGGCCCTTGTAGCCGGTGCGTTGTCCCCGCAAATCGTCGAACACCTCGTCGCGCAGGGCGATGAAGTCATGGGACTTCAATTGCCGGGTGGTGTAGTTGAGGATAGTCCACTCGGGAGCGTAGCAAGTGAGTTGCGCGGCAGTCTGGCACCAGGCGCCATTGGCATTGGTTATCAGCAAAGACGCTGCCGCGGGACTAAATATATTAGGCGTGTGGCTCTCGTATTGATACCAGCTCTCGTAATCCATGTGCCACTTATCGTTGATTTTGTGGTACCAGGTGGCGTAGTAAGCAGCCAGGTTATTGTAACCGTAGTCGCCCTTGTTCACCGAGTTAGCGCACAGGTAAACGTCGTCCTGACCGTCGCGAAAAGTAAACTGGCCGCAGAAGTTACCGGTTAACTGGGCGCTTGGCTTCCAGGCGGTGGTGTCGCACCCGGGTGACACGCCGGCCTGAAAAGTAAAGAAGTTGCTGAACTTAATGGTGGCGTTAGCGCCTGTTTGCGTATAGCAATCGTAGGTGTAAGTGAGCGAATGGGTGTAAGTGTAATTGTTCGGCGCTAACTGCGCCTCAATATCGGGAAGCGAAATGTACCGGCCCACTCGAAGAATCATCCCGTCGGCTACATGAGGGAAGTAGAAATCGAGGTAGAACATCACTGGATCGGCGCCGTATTGATTTCCAAGTGTGCCATCCGGCTTTTCGTGCAGCAATTGCTGGCTGAAGTAGCCGTCAGCCGTGGTGAAGCGATAGTCCAGACCGTAGAGCGCGGTGAAGCGAAAACCCCAATCGAAGTGATCGGTCTGCACGGTGTCGGGCACTCGCTCTATGTACATAGTGAGCTGATCGAGCTGGATGGAATTCGGTATTTGATTGTAAGCGGCGGGCGAATTGGCATACTTGCCGCCTTGGGATTCCGTGCTGGTGCTCAAGTTCATACCAGCGTTGGCCCAGCCGTAAATCTGGATGTTCGATTTTTTCAGCCACTCCCAATGCTTGCTTCCGTAGAGCGCGGTAGTAAGTGGGTAATTCGTTGCGTTCGGGTAACCGATCCAAACGGTACCGCCAATCGGCCAGACATTGAATGGATAAGGAGGATTGCTTTCGGGCATCGGATCGCCCCGGTACTTGGGTGCATCCACGGTGCTGCCGGCAGGTGGATGCCAATCGTCGTAATAAGCTTGCGCCAGACGCGCCCAAAATCCTTTCTGCGTGGTGGCGACAGCAGCGTTTCCGGAAGGCGCCGTGGCGCCCGAACCTGGCGAAGAGGGGTCAGACTGCGCTGCGGGAGCTTGGTCTCCGGCAGTGGGATCGTTCGTGGGCGTGGCTGAACTGCCAACGGGCGAATCCTCCGCTCTCAAACTTTGAGACGCCGCCGAGAGCAGCACGCCCGCCGCGATGACACCGAGCGCAATCCTATGAAACTTGACTTCCATGCCACCTCTTTCCTCGGGACTTTTACTGCTCGCACACGGATTGCGTCGTCTTGTCCGCCGCGCGAAACATCAGATTGTTCAGTGGGTGTCTATTCCGGCATCAAGTATGCGGTTGGCCCTGTGAAAAAGGCATAAAGGTCGCATAAGGGCGAGGAGCTTGCTTAGTCGGAATGGCGTAGCATGTTCATCTCGAGAAGAGCGCCGATCAACTTAGCGGATCATAGACTTACACTTGTTTCCAACCTGCTCGCCTACACATTAAGACTGCATAAAGACGATTTCTTTGATAGATGCCATAAGGAATTTCAATAGAACCAGATGAGATCTCCCGCGACCATCATTTGGTTCTTTTTCGTCCCGCTATCGAAGGCCGGATAGTCGTAGGCCCGCAGATAACTGATCTCGGGCCGAAGGAGAATCGTACTTCCAATCCAATGTCCCCAACCAATCAGGTGCTCGGAGTAAGGGGTTTTATAGCCGGTCCGCTGACCTTTGATGTCGTCGAAGTATTCGTTCCGGATAGACAGGTAATTTTTCTTGCCTAACTGTCGCTCGACGTAGTTCACGATAGCCCACTCGGGTGCGAAACAGCTTTGCTGTCCCGCGTTGCACCAAGCGCCGTTGGATCCCCTTTCCGCGGGGATTGAGCCGAATACACTGGGAACATCGCGCATGTACTGATACCAGGACTCGGTATCGGTATGCCACTTAGCGTTGATCTTGTGATACCAGGTTAGATAGTAAGCGGCGAGATTGTTATAAGCATACTTGGAATTGTTCAGCGAATTCGCGCACGCGTAAATCTCGTCCCCGCCCGTCTTCCAGGCGTAACTCAAGCAGGTATTTCCCGTGAGCTTGGCGTCCGATGTCCATGGCGCGGCGTCGCAGCCGGCGGATAATCCGACTTGCCACATCCAGTGATCGCCGAATTTGAAGGTGGCATTCACACCGTCCTGCGTGTAGCAATCGTAGGTGTAAGTTAGCGAATGGGTGTAAGTGTAGTTATTCGGCGCTAACTGCGCCTCGATGTCCGGCAGCGAGATGTAGCGCCCGATCCGCACGTTCAAGCCGTCGGCGACCTGCGGAAAATATAGGTCGATGTAAGCCATTACAGGATCGTATCCGTACTTGTTGTCCTCTCCGATGAGTTGGTTGCTGAAAATGCCCTTTGAAGTGGTGAAGCGATAATCCAGCCCGTAGATGTTGGTGAAGCGGAAGCCCCAGTCGAAATGATCGGTCTGGATCGTATCCGGCACTTTTTCAACGTAGAGAGTGAGCTGATCCAATTGAATGGAATCGGGAATCTGGGCGTAAGCCGCCGGGGCGTTTGCGAACCTCCCGCGATCCGATGTGCTGACATTGAATCCGGTATTGGCCCAGCCGTAGATCTGGATGTTACTGGCTTTCCAAGCATCTCCATTCGGACCGCTGTAGAGGGCTTGCATCAGCGGAGGCGGGGTTTGATTGGGCTGGCCTATGACGGGAGAGCCGCCGTAGGGCCAAACCGTGAACGGATAGGGCGGATCGGATTCGGGCGCGGGATAGCCGCGAAATCCAGGGTCCGGACCGCCGGGAGTGCGATCGTGCCAATCGTCCGCATAGGCCTTCGCCAGCCGGTTCCAGAAGCCCTGCGGCACCGCATTCGTTTTTGGCGGGGCGATTGCGGCGCTCTCTACCAGCGGCATCTCCACCTTCGCCACCGCACCGGGTTCCAGGTCCACAAGCGATGCGTTGGGACTAACGAATCTCTCTGTCTTGGCGGTGAGCTCATATTTTCCCGGCTTGAGATGTTCTACCCAGAATGACCCGTCGCCGCCGCAAGTTACCGTCCGGTCCGATTTCTCATTTACGCTGTGAATGGTCACTGTCGCGTTCGCAAGTGGCTCGCCGGTGGGGTTTCGCGTGATGCCCTGAATATCGCCGGGCGCGTTCGGATCTGAGGCAGCGGCGCAACAGCACAGGCACAACCCGGCCGTGGCCGCCGCAAGCCAGTAGCGTGGCTTTTGCATCAAGATGTCGTCGTCCTCCGGGGGAGAATAGTTCTAGAGTTCGAGCTTGCCTTGGAACTGCATCTCCTCAACGTTGAAGGTCTGCGACACTTGGAGCCGGCCGATCAACGCAATGAATTGCACGTCGCCGTCTCGTTTGCCGATTTCCGCCCAAGCCGGAAAGCGGTACACCACCGCCACGCTGTGTTCCAGCTCGAATGCTTCCACACTGAGCGGCTTAACATCCGGTTTTCCTTCGCGCTTCAAGAACGCCGATTCCTTAAAGAATTTCGCCAGGCTCAGCGGATCGCCGTTTGCATCAGTGAATGGAACCCCGTAGACAGCGATGAGGTATCCGCTAGTCGACAATGTCGGCGGCGTGGCTTCACCGCGCTTGAACTCCGCGGCCTGAACCGGCATAGCGCTCTCCCAGCGGACCAGCAAACGAATGATCTGGGCCTTGGAAGGACGCGTGGGAGCCGCGGTGAATACGTTTTGCGGCAGCACCGGGCGGACTCGCCGGTCGTCGATGCCGTCATAGCCGACACCAGTAGGTTGGCCCATGTTGCCGCCCGCTCTGCGCTCGTCCTCACTCTGGCGGCGGGCGATGCCGGCAACTGTCATCTTGGCCCAAGGCGATCTTTCGAGAATCTGTTCCGCATCGCGGTCGGTCCAACTGGCGATCGGTTTGCTCTTCCAGCTCTCGCTCGCGGGAGCGGCCACTGGGGCCGGTGCGGGAGCTTCCGCCGGCGTTTGCGGTTGCGCGTTTTGCGCCGCGAGAATGAATCCTGCGAGAGCCGCCGTCAGTAGAATGGCTGGATACTTTTTGGAATGAGTTTTGTAGATCATTGTCTTCTCCGGATGCGGGTTCTTAAAGTTCGAGCTTCCCCTGATATTGCATGTCCTTCGGGTAGAAGTATTGGGCCAGGAACATGCGCCCGAGCTGCGCTGAGAATTCAACGCGCTTCTCGTCTGGAGTGATCGCGCTGGTGCGTGGGAACAGATAAAGCACGGTGGCGAGGCCGGCGCCCGACGCAGTAATCTCAACCTTGGCTGCCTTCACATCCTTCATTCCTTCGCGCTTCAAAAGCCCCAGTCTCTTTAGCTCTCCAGCCCGTCCGGGCTCATCCAACCGGCCGGCTTCCACCGGCACGCCATAGACCGCAACCGCGTAATACTCGCCGTCCCAGCCGGGAGCGTTGGAGTCCTCTAACTTCGCTTCCGCTTTGCGCACCAGAGACGCGCTCTCCCATCGCACCAACAGACTGCCTGGCTTCTTGGCTACGGAATTGGGATGGCGGTTTCCGCCTCCGACCAAGGTTGTAAGTTCGAGACTGTCCAAACCGACACCCTTCCCGCCACCCATGTAACCTCCGGCGCGGAGTTGGTCTTCGCTGGGTTGAAAGAGGAGGCTCACTGCGGCTCGCTTCACCCACGGGGAATTGACCAGCACCTGCTTGGCGTCCTTTTCATTCCATTGCGCGATGGATTTGCCTTGCCAGGACGGGTCTCCCGCTATCAGTAACAGGGTTGAAGAAAGGGAGAGGCAAAATGCGATTGTTCGATGCATGTTAGTGTTTCCTTCCGGAAAAAGTTAGCAAGGTGTCTAAACAGGGACACCTTGCCCGGTCTGGTTGCTCCGCTCGCCTAGAGCTTCACCATCAAGGCGAAGATCCAGCGGCGCTCTTGTTTTACAAGATCCGGCGTGAACCCAGGAACGTATGAGCCGGGAGGACCGACATTCACATAGGTCCCAGGAACCACATCGGGAGTGATGCCGCCCGGACCACTAAAGTACGGAACATTGGACCCGCGTTGGGTCCACTCAACGTGCCACGTCACCCACTGGCTAGGCTGGTAGTCGAATCCGAGTTGGAAATCGTAAGCCTTGAACGGGAGGCCCGGAGCCTCGGGGAAGTAGGGCGTGCCGGAGGTTGCATTCGCGCCGTTGATCGGCGGCAAAAGCACCAGGTAACGTCCGGGATTGGACATGACGCCGCCGCCGACTTCCGCGGCGAACCGGTCTTTATCGAACCACCAGCGGTGATATGCCATGATGCCCAAGAAGTTTTGCGAAGGTCCTCGGCCGTTGACGTAGCCGTGCGTGCACACCACGTTTTGGCCCGATTGAGCCGTCCCGCCCGTTTCGCATCCGACGTCCTCAGTCACCGTGAAGGCCATGCGGTGCATGAACCTATTGGGATTCTCGTAATATTTCCATTCCTGACTATCGTCTTCGTGATAGCGCGAGCGATTGTTGTTGCCGAGCGTATCGCGGCCGAGCGTGTAGGTATTCCACACAAAGTCGAGATTGGCGGTCGGCCTCCACAGAATCTGGCCGCCGACACCCTCACGGCCGTTGTATTTGGCGTAAGTCTGCCAGCCGTTGATCAACCAGGGCTCGATTTTCAGCTTGTTAGTGGGGAACCATTGCGCCCGCATACCGGTGAAGAACCATGGCGTGTTAGAGGACACATAGGACGGTTGATACATCCAGTTATCGAAGCTGTAGTAACTGAACAGGCCGATGAACGAGAGGAAATCGCCTACTTGGATGTTCAGGCCGTGCTGCACGTTGATGTGGTAGCCGGCATACATTTCGGACAAATACCGGTAGGCATCGCTCAGATCCCACTGGCCTTGGCTGTAACTGGCATCGTTACGCGGCACGGCTGTGGACACGGCGCCGAACTGCGTCAGGATACGTCCCTGCATGTTGCCGGCGTGAAAGTCGCCGCCGATATTGAGGGCCTGGATTACAAATTCCCCGGTTCTTTCACCCTCGGTGGTTCCAATCAAGGTGTGATCAATGGGGTGCTCGTAGTCGTACATGTAGTTAGTGTCGACTCTGAACTCACCCGAAAAATACTTACCGTCCAGAACCTCATCATGGTTGCGGGAATTAGAGAGCATCCAGGTAAAATCGGCGAACGCGAACGGGGTCTGTAAGTCGACTGCAGGCTCTGCTGGAGCCGCACCGGCCGGTGGAGTTTCCGGCTGCGAGGAACTTTGATCGGCCGCGGAAAGAGCCCCAGATGTTGGATTTGGATCGGCTACCGCCGCCACTGCTCTCGATGGGTCCGGTGTCCCGGGAGCGAGCACCGCACGGGGTGTGCCGCTGAGGCGGTTGGGAGCGGCGGGCGACGCGGTGTCGGTCTCGCCCCGTGCCGCCTTGAGTTCTTCTTCCAGTTTCTCAATACGCCTCTTCATGGCGCTGAGCTCGTCGAGAACTGTTAACTGTTGTGCGGCGCCCGTGGTGGACGGCGCGGGCGCCGTCGTGGTGGTCTCCGGCGGAGGTTCCGCACTGGCGATGATTTGCGGCGATGAAGCGGTCTGCGCAGTCAAAAGCTGGCCGGTCACGAGACCCGCCATTGCCGCTGTGAAAACAGCTACGTTTAGCATGCGCACACGTATCACGCGATTCTGCATGTCTCCATGCTCCTTTGTTAGTCGAAATTGAAGCGAATTACGAAGCCGTCTCTAAGTGACGGATGGCGGACACTAGACTTGGGGTGCCAACCCGCTTGGCCTGACGTGGGCGGCGCGGAACAGATCCATCGCGACGAGCGCTGACTCTAGAAAGAAACGCTCCAGCTCAAGTAACAACGGATCGTTAATGAATCACTTGTTGGACTAGTATGCGACCAAGGATGTGAAAAAGTCATAAAGGATATGAAATTTTCGTTAGGAAGTCATGAGGACTTTGTGTTGATATGCAGCTCCCACCGGGCACTTAGACGCCAGGTGGGCACTCCACCGTGCTCTCATCGAAATAACTTATGGCGCTGAGAAGCATTAACTGTTGGCGCGACTAAGTGGCGTGTGAATGAGTACGCAGCTTACACGCAGTAAGTCTTACGTTATTGGATTCGCTTACGAGCCTGCGGCGGTGCGGCTGGAGGAGTGTCCTTGGCTGGTGGAATCTCCTGGATATATCCCATCTCGATGGCGCGGCGTTTCCAAGTCGACAAGATCTGCTGCACCCGTTGGCGAAGAAGGCCATACCGTTGCGCGATCCTGTTGCAGCTCCATCCGAAGAGAAAGTACAGTTGAACGGCCTTTACCTGCACGTCGGGACGGTCGTGTTTTGCGAAGGCAGGCACCTGCGAAGGGAAGCTGACACGATTCTGACGAACCCTCCGTCGCAGCTCGTTCAGAGTCAAACTCTCAAGTTTTTGTGAATCGTTCTGACGGGGCCGGAGGCGATAGACGAGCAGCGATTGAGGCTGTAGATGCGCTCTGTTTCGAAGAACCGAAAGCCGAACGTCTGGACTTGCCGCCATAGTATTGGCTAGTTTGCTCGCAAAGTTATAAAAAAGGCATAAAGATGCGCCAGCAGTCAGGGACGTATGCGAGATCGGAAGGCTCCCAAGCTATTCGTCGCCGAGTGACTGAACTGGCGGGCCTGTATCTGCCGGATTATTGAAGCGATAACCCACCCAAGGTTCGGTCATCAAATAAAACGGCTGTGCAGGATCGTCTTCGATCTTTTTGCGAAGCATGCGGACATAGGAGCGCAAATACTCTAGTTCGCCCCCATATTCAGGCCCCCAAACCGCACCCAAGAGCTTCGCATGAGTCATGGGGGCGCCCTGGTTTTTCATCAGGAAGGCCAACAGATCGAACTCCTTGGGAGAAAGATGAATCTCTTCGGCGCGCTTCCACAACTTACGCCTGCGGAAATCCACTAGTAAGTCGCCGGCTTCCACCAGGTTCGGTTCGCCCAAGCTTTGTCTGCGCGTCCGGCGCAGGACGGCTCCGATGCGCGCCACCAATTCCCGGAAGCGGAAAGGTTTGGTTACGTAATCGTCCGCGCCGGCCTCCAAAGCGCGCACTTTGTCTTCCTCGGCGTCGCGAACAGTTACCATAACGATGCCGGTGTGCGGAGCGATGGAACGGATTTTCCGGCAGGCGTCCAGCCCGTTTAACCCGGGCATGTTGATATCTAATAGAACCAGATCGAAGGAGCGCCGTTGCAGAAGCCCCACGGCGTCGCTACCCGTTCCAACCTCTTCCACGATATAACCGCCTGCAGCCAACGAGGCGCGGATCACTTTACGAAGCGAAGGCTCGTCGTCAACCACCAGGATGCTAAACCCTTCCGCGGATGTCATCGGGCTCGCTTTCTGGAATCGGTAAGGTCATGCGGAAAGCAACTCTTTCTTCCGCCGTGGGCTCGCTATCCAATTCGAGGTTCCCGCCATGAGCGATCGCGATTTTGCGCGCGACATAGAGGCCCAGTCCCGTCCCGGCCGTCATCCTGCGAGCATCCACTCCACGATAGAAACGATTAAATATGTGCGCGCTCTCGCTGGATAAAATCGGGGTTCCCGTACTCAGCACCCGCAGCGAGATACGGCCGTCCTGCTTGGAAATTATCAGATCGACGTCGGAACCCGCTTGCGAGTACTTGCAGGCATTGTCCAACAGCTGGCTGACGGCCAGGCGGAGCAGATCCGGATCCGCCAGAACATCGGTGGAATGGCAGCGCTCCAGCACGTTGATGCGGCGGTCGCCAGAGAGCCTGGAGCACTGGCTCACGGCGTCGGCAACCACGGACGCGAAGTGCGTGAGCTCCATCCAGGGCCTGATCTCTTCTTGCTCCAATCGCGCGGTCCGAATCAGCCGTGTGGTCAAGCGGCCCAGGCGCGCAGCCTCGGCCTCCACGGTTTCGGCCATTTCCAAGTGCTCGGTCCCGAGCGACCCCGCTTCCCGGAGAGCTCCGGCCGCGGCCAGGATGGTGGATAGAGGGGTTTTGAATTCGTGCGCCAGCGCGTCCAGAATGACCGAGCGATAGGATTCCGCCTGCGCCGCCGCGGCAGCCTGATTCGCATTCCGCACGGCATGGCTTCTTTCGAGAAGTGCCGCCGCCAAGGCAGTTAGCGGGCCGGCTGTGAGCGCGGCATCTTCCAACCCTTCAAAACCGACCGCGCCTGTGGTTCTTCCAGCGATCCGGATGCAGCGCACGAAGATCTCCGATGGCCCGTCATCGTCATTCTGTCCGCGCATGAATGCATCCCGCGTCCGCTGAGCGAGATCGTAGTGCGAGTTCCCCGCCACATGCAGTTCACTGCTCTCGGCGTCAAAAAGGCACGCGGCCCGAACACCGAATGCTCCACGAAATGGCTCCAGGAAATGAGCGCCGGAAGCGTCGCGCGGATCGGCCGCCAATAAATGTTGTGCCACTTCATAAAGTTGCTGTGTTTTTTGATGCTGGGCGTAGGACAACTCAGCCTTGTCTTTCACTTTGGAGACCAGGCGCGTAATCACTAGAGCGGTCACCAGAAAGCAGAACAGCGCCAGGATGTTGACGGGATGTCCGACCCGAAACGACAGTACCGGGCTAGTGAAGAAATAATCCAGGCTCCCGAGCGCAACCAGAGAAACGATGCAGCAGGCGAAAAAGTCCCCGCTAAGAGACTGTACAACGATCAGCAACAGGTAACACAAGCTCGCTGCGGCGAAATTGAATTGCAACTGGAAGCCGGCCAAAGTAATCAGTGCAACGCCCAGCGTCCCCAGTGAACACCACTGCAGGGAGCGCCACCAGGACGGCTCCGCCGGGCTCTGGGATCTTCGCGCAGGTTTCGGCCATGGCAGGAACGCCTCGCGGATCGCCACTTCGGGGCGAAGCCGCAAGTCCGGCGCGGTTTTTACCTTGGGCAGACTTAGCGGCAAGACGGGCAGTTCTTTCCGACACTTGTCCCCGTGCACCGATACCGGGGAATCGGGCGTCCTAGCTTATGTTTTGCAACTTGAAAAGCGATGCAGAGTGACTGGGCTGCAGCACGTCCGCGGTTGCCCTGAACGCATGGCGTTATGCACGTCGTACCTTTCAGAGACATCACTGGGCATTACTCTCCTTACATGGTTGTCTTGTGAGTATGGTCGAAGAAGTATAAAAAACGCATAAAGATTGTGCGGCTTATCTGAGTGCTGCATAAAGAAGACATGAAGAAACTCAGGGCCAACCTGTCTCCGGGACGAGAGTGTTTCATGTGATACAGTTCAAAACAGGAGTGTTATTAGCTCTAAAGTGTTCGATAATAGCCCCACTGAGCAGATCCGTACCCGGCCTCCACTGGGCACTGCGCTATGGGGGCTCCTCATCTCTTTATTACTGGTAGCGGCCTGCACCTGGCTTGCATTTCACTTCCGGCTGAACTTGGCCACCATGGGATTCTTTTACCTCATCCTGGTGATAGCGGCCGCGATGCGCAATGGATTTTGGGTTGCCACGGTCACCTCGGTCGTCTCGGCGTTATGCCTCAACTACTTTTTCGCTCCTCCTGTATTTAGCTTCTCAGTGAGCGATCCTTCCAACTGGGTTGCGCTCAGCGCATTCGAACTGACTGCGCTCGTGATCAGCCGGTTGTCCAACACAGCCAACGCCAGGACCCAGGAGGCGATCCGGGAGCGGAGCGACGCGGAGCGGCTTTATCAGGTAACCCTGCGGGTCCTGCTGTTGAATCGGGCTCACGACCCTGGCAATATCCTTGTGGGAGTGATTCGCGAGTGCTTCGATCTCGAAGCTGTGCTCCTGTTTGATGGAATCTCGGGTAGCACCTATTTTGCCCCAAGCACAGCCAAAGAAGACGCGTCGATGGCAGAGGCAGGGGCGCGTCGAGTTTTCATCCGGGACGCCACCGAGTTTGATGAACCGCTCCAAAGTTGGTTCTGCGTGCTTCGCGCAGATAACCGGCCGGCCGGCGGATTGGCCCTGTGCGGATTGGCACTGCGGCCGCTGATCGCTACGGCCTTGGCATCGCTATGCGCGATTTCCTTCGAGCGCTTCCGCTCTGTGGAGAGGGAATGTCGCGCGGAGGCCGTGCGCCAGAGCGAGCAACTGCGCGCGGCGGTTCTGGACTCATTGGCTCATCAAATCAAGACACCGGTGGCGACAATTTGGGCGGCCAGTTCCGGCCTTGTGTCACTCGGGGGCCTTACTGAAACGCAGTCCCTTCTCATGGGTCTATTGGACGAACAATCGCAGAAGCTGAGCAATATTGCTTCACAGCTCATCAACACCGCAAAGCTGGATAGCGCTACTCTTGCCCCACGGCGCGAACTTCTGGTGCTTTCCGACGTCGTGGACGAGACCGTGCAGCCGTTGGATCGTCAGGAGTCCGGCGCCCGCTTGTCTATTTCTTATCCTGCCGATGAGCTGCCGGTGCTGGCCGACCGCAAGCTCATCTCCGATGCGTTGGGACAGATTGTGAATAATGCCTTCAAGTATGCCGCGCCCGGAACGCCCATCAATATTGGCGTGGAACTGGCCGGCGCAGAGGCCATGATCTCCGTAAGAAACGTCGGCCCAATGATTCCTCCATCGGATTACGAGCGCATCTTCGAGCAATTCTACCGGGCAAAATCGACGGCTCAAGGTCCGCCAGGATCCGGCTTGGGCCTGTCCATCGTGAGACGAATCATGGAGGCTCATCAAGGCAGAGTCTGGGTGGAAAGCCAGGCGGGCACAACCGTCTTCTCGCTCGCCCTACCCTTGGCTCCCAGGAAAGCCGCTGCTGCCAGCTCCTAGCCGATCTTGATGTGCTCTTGTTTTTCGATCTGGCCGGATTCGAGCCACCCATCCGCCACTTCTCTACCAGTCGCGTACCAGACTTTCGGGAATTTCATGGTGAAATCGATGAACTCCCGCAGCAGTGCGATCCGGGATGGCCGGCCGATCACCTGCGGGTGGCACACCAGATTGAACAGCCCGCCCCACCGGTAGATCTCCTGGAACTCCCGCTGCCATATTTCCAGCACATGCGAGTTGGTCATGATCGGCCGCGGGTTCTTCAAGGAAAAAAGCATATATGGCGCGTCGTCCAGGCTCCAGTGCCAAGGGAGCTCGATGGGGCCGGGCGCGCCGCTAGCGAGCCGCAATTGATATGGGTTGACGTCATCCTGTAGCGAGCTGTCGTAGAGAAACTTGTGTTCCGCGAGCAATTCAACCAGGTTCGCGCTGGTTTCGCCGGCTGGAGATCGATAGCCGCTGGGCCGAACGCCTACGGTGGTCTTCAAAGCTTCCAGGCCCTTCTCCAGGGCTTCTCTTTCCCGATCCGGAAAATCGGGATCGATCCATTCGTGAAGATAACCGTGATGGCCGATCTCATGCTTGTCGCGCAGCATCGCTTCCAGACGGTCCTGATATTTTTCCGCCGTCCAGCCGGGGACGAAGAAAGTTGCTTTCAGTCCGAAATCGCGCAACAGTTCTAGAATTTTGGGAACGCCGATTTTGCCGCCGTAGGTTCCTTGCGAAAGAGTGCCGGGCCGTTTCCAATTGGATGGATCGCGCGAGATCCAAAGTGTCTCGGCATCAAAGTCGAAAGTGAACATTACGGCGCACTGCGCACCGTTTGGCCAGGGGCTAATCGGCGGCATGCGTTTGCGCGGCCACTTTATTATTTGTGGATGTGGTCGCGTGCAGGGGCACAGCCTGGAATGCCGACTCACAGGGCGGGCCATCCGTCACATAGAGCGTACGCGCATTGAGATCGATAGCGGCTGCCGCAACCGAGATCACGCGCTTCGGTTCCGGCAGCGTCATATCCGGATGGCGGCAGATGGATGCAGGCGCGCTGAAGTGATCGGAGAGCAAGCTGTGGATGGTGTCTGTTCCGATCTTTCCGCTTTGGCGCATCAAGCGCTGCAGCCGATTCGCGCGATACAGCGAATGCGGCGCGATGCGCTCAAACTGAGATGCAATGCGGGTCTCGCTCACCAGATGGTTGGCATGCGTTACCACGCCATTCTCCGGGTACATGTAAGAGCAGTAATCGGGCGTGGCCTCGATATTAATGATTTCGCCCTCGGCATGGCCGATCAGGAAGTTCGTCGAACAGCAGCGGTCCGTCTGCACCACCGGAAGCAGCGCTTTGTCGAAAGTCCAGGCATCTAGGATTTCCTTGCAGCGCACATGGAATGGCTTGCGGAATCCGTTGGCTCCGTCACGCTGGGTGACCAGTCCGTTCACGCACAAGCCAATGCCCGCGGCGTTGACGCCCATCTTGCAACCGACAATCCCCGCTTCGGTAAAGCCAACGAAATCCGGCTTTCCCCTCCCTGGTTCGGAAGAGCGCTTCACGCGCATGATGAAGACATGGCCTTGCACTTTCTGCAGCCAGTCCCAATTCTGGCCGATCACCGTGTGGCCATTGGCCGTCATCTCCGGAAGCAGTCCGAACGAAGTACATCCTTCCTGCTCGATGCTGGCAGTCTTGTTCAGGGTCTGCGCCTCGGAACCGAACACGCCATACGTCAATTCATAACGCGCATTCAGCATGGCGACTTCCGTCAACGAGAGTTCAGCTCCGGCCGCGACATTCTGCATCTCCTCGGCATACTCGGGATTGTCGCGAGCGATGAAAGCCGCCCAGGCATCGCTTTGTTCGAGGACGACTGGCAGCGTGGCGCCTCCCGCCTTGAAACGCTCCACGTACGTTCGGTAGTTCTCCCGAATTTGGGAGCGCATGCTGCGCCCATGCACCCTGCCGCGCTCGCGCGGGTCCGCGCCGAGTTCAAGAACCGTCAAGTCTGCCATAAATTCTAGTTTGGCTTGTTCTGTGGGGCTTTGCTGTGTTCCTCGTTATAAGCCTTCCAGGATTGCTCGATGACGTAGGCATGAATCGCGTCGGATTCCTGCGCGCTCATCTTTCGTACGGCGATCGGAAAGCCAGGGGGATTGGCAAATCCGGGCATCCCCTGCTTCTGGTGACTGCCTCCCAGAACCGTCGCGCTCCACAGACGATGAGATTCCGCGGGCAGATAGCGCAGATCGGGAATCGCGCCGTCTTCGGTGAACGCGCCGCTCCCGTCGGCGTAGGGGCCGTGACAATCGAAACAAATGTGCTTTTCGAAAAGTGCCGCGCCCAATTGAATGGTTTCCTTACTAAAGGTCTGTTCGGGCGGCTTGGGCACCGGTGGCACCCGCACGGTCACGGTTGGGAAGGGCGTGGTAGCACCGAGCTTAAACGCGAGCAGACGCGCCGGACCTCTCTTCGCCTCCGGCGTCGCCATGGAGCTACCCTGGCTGAACAGTCTTGAGCCGGAACCCCATCCCACCGGAACCAGAACGTACTGCTCATTCCGAACGGAAAAACTCACGGGCACCGAGTGAATCGCCGAGCCCGTTTTGATGGACCATACTTTGTGTCCGCTGTCGGCTGAGTAAGCCGCGAATTCTCCCGTGCCCTCGCCTTGAAATACCAAATTGCCCGCGGTGGAAAGGACGGCGCTGTTGGTAGCGATTGGTTCGGTGACGGACCAGCGGATGGATTGGCTGCGCGGATCCCAGGCTACGAGTTTTCCTTCCTCCGGGAACTCGCCGGCCAGCGGTTTCTCCTTGGGGTCGTGCAACGGCAGATAAACCAGGCCGGTAATCGGGCTGAAGCTCATGGGCCACCAGTTGTGTCCACCTCCGTATCGCCGCTCACCGCTTATGGACGTTTCCACTGGCCGCCCGGTCTTCAGATCGATGGACGTGGCCCAGTTCACCTTGGCCACTGGCTTCGCCTCCAGCAGCGAGCCGTTCTTTTCGTCCAGTACATAGACGAATCCGTTCTTCGGCGCCGTAATCGCCACGCGGCGCTTCTGTCCATCGATTGCCATGTCAGCCAGCAGGATGTGCATGTTCTCGGTATGAAAATCCGCCGCGCTGGTTTGAAAGTGCCAGACATACTCGCCCGTATCTGCGTTCACCGCAATCACACATCCGGCGAAGAGCCGGTCGCCGCCAACCTTCTTGTCGGCCTTGTCACCGAAGAGTGTTTCGGGTTCCGCTCCAGCGGTTCCGAAAATCACCAGGCCGGTGGCCGGGTCGTATGTAATCGGATCCCAAACATCGCCGCCGCCAACTTCCCACCATTTGTCGCCAGACCAGGTCTTGGCGGCCATCTCCAGCGCTTTCGATTCAAATCCCTTGGATGGATCGCCGGGCACTGTCCAGAATCTCCAGGCTTCCTTACCGCTGGTTGCGTCGAAGGCCACGAGCGATCCGCGCACACCGATATCCGAACCGTTATAGCCGATGAACACTTTGCCCTTGCCCACGTGCGGCGCGCCGGTGATGCCGGTCTTAGAACCATCGCAAACCGGCGACTCCCAGGCTTTCTCGCCACTGGTGGCGTCGATTGCGACCAGGCGGCAATCGCCGGTTCCCACATAAACTTTGCCCGCCCACACCGCCAGGCCCCGATTGCTATGCGCCGACCATGAATTACGCATCCGGTCCAGCCGCACCTTGGGATCGAACTTCCATAGCACTTTTCCAGAGAGCGCATCCACGGCATACACGCGCGATTGCGGTGCGCTTACATAGATGACACCATCCACCACGATCGGTTCCGTCGCCAGCCCCATCGCACTTTCGATGTCGGTGGCCCATGCCAGGCCGAGCTTCCCAATATTCCGGTCCGTAATCTGCTTCAGAGGACTGAAGTGCTGCTCATCGAAGGTGCGTCCGCCCACCAGCCAATCGCTGCCGGTGGAAGCCTCGGCGATGACCCTTGCTTCTGTGACGTCGCCCCGTTTCGTCTCGCTGGCCGCAATCAATAGACCCGCCGTAGCGATTACAAGAATGTACCGTGTGCTCATATTCATTTACGCCTCGAATTAACATTTACGCCTTGAATTAATGTTGATAGGCGATCTTACCATCCACGATCGTATAGTCCACGTTCAGATCCAGGATGTGTTCGGCCGGGACGGTCAGCGGATCGCCAGACAAAACCACCAGGTCAGCCAGTTTGCCATTCTCGATGCTCCCTCGGGTCTTCTCCTGAAATCCAGCATAGGCCGCCCAACTGGTAAACATTCGGATCGCATCCATCCTCGAAATAGCTTCTTCCGGATTCGCCGGCTGGCCATACTTGGTCTTGCGATTCACTGCCACTGAAATCGAAAACAGCGGGTTGGTGGCGAAATTCTGCGTGCCAAGCGTATCCGATCCGCCCGGTGGATGGAAGCCGCGCTGGATCAGCGTCTTCATCGGAAAAAACTTCACGTCGGGTTCCTTCAGGTTCTCATCAGTCAGCCGCCAGAGAAACGCCACCTGCGGCGAGGGGATCACGTGGTCGCGCTGCATACGCGCCAGCCGTTCCCCAGTTCTCTGTGGATCTTCGGTGAGGAAGTGCCCAAAATGTTCGATCCGATGCCGCGCATCATCGCGTGGGAATGCCTTCTGAGCGGCCTCAATCGCCGTGAGAACCATATCTTGCGCGCGGTCGCCGTTGGCGTGAACCCACACCTGCCATCCGGCCTTATGCGCATCCAGAATTTGTTGATTGAGGACTTCCTGACTGCGGCTGACACCTCCGAAATTATTGACGATCCATGTGGTACCCGATCCCTTCCACACCGGCTTATAAACCGCCGCGGTGGTTCCCCACACGCCGTCCAGAATGATTTTGATCGCTCCCAACCGCAGCCAGTTGTCACCGAAACCGGTTCGCAGGCCGGAGTTCAACATGGCAGCCTCGAGATCGGCATTGGTACCTGAAATATCGGGAACTCCAATGATGTAACTCAGAACCATTCGCACCGGGAGTTCATTCCGGTCGCGCGCTTCACGATAGACGCGGTACGCGGTCTCAGGGCTCGACATGTCATAGACCGTCGTAACGCCTCGTTTGAGGTAGAAGTCCCGAAGAGTCTCGGGCAGCCACTCGCGCATCTGCTGGTAGGTGGGATGCGGCAAGTGCAAATCGATTCCGGCATCGCGCAAGATCATTGGCTCGCCATTGGGCGCGCGTTCTATTCGGCCGGCGCCCTGGGGATCGGGCGTGGCGCGATTCAGATCGGCCTTCTCATCCGCCCGGTGGTTCAGCAGCCAATCGTGCGCGCTCCATCGGAGGACCACGGGATGGTCGGGGAAATCGCGATCCAGCTCCTCGCGCGTTGGCATCACCTGGTTGTATGTGCCTTGACCGACGATCCACGTGCCGGGCGGAACTTGGGAAGCGCGCTCCTTGAGCTTCGCAATGATTTCCGCCGCGCCTTTCAACGGAGGAGCCTGAATGGGAACCATCGCATGCTCACTCTCCGCCAGCCCTTCCACGTGAGAATGCGCGTCGATAAATCCAGGCAGGAGTGTTCGGCCGTTGAGCTCCACGATTTTGGTTTGTGGACCAACCAGGCGGCTGATCTCCTGATTTGTGCCGATCGCGGAAATGCGATTTCCGTTCACGGCGACGGCCTCCCAGATGCGGTCCTGAGCGTCGACGGCGATCACCTTGCCGCCACGCAGAACCAGATCCGCGTATTGAATTTGTTGCGCCGCGAGAAAAGGAACCGCCAGCCATGCGGCCATCGCGCCCACCGCCCACGCCCCTATGGATGCCCCTTTACTGCTTCTCATAGATGCTGATTCCTTGCGATGTTTGTCCCTTGGAATTGGTGATGTTCAAGGTCATCGTGAGCGTTTTACCATCCTTCGAAATCGTGGTCGTGCCTCGCGTGGCCACTTTTCCATCGCGGGTGAGGACGAACGACTCCGAATACGGGTCAATGGCATGGAAGGCAATGGTACTCAGCGCGCCCGAACCCCGGGTCGCAACCGGGTATTCCTTGCCGTCAAACTTGGCAGCGTAAATGGTGAGTGATTCCTTCCCATGCTGATCGATTGTGGTGTGCGTCGACATGACCACGCCACCGCCCCGGTACTCATAGACTCGCGTGTCGCTTTTAGATGGTGCAGTTTCCTCTGGAAATTTCGACTTCTGGAGATTCAACTTCCAGGTTCCGAACTTTAGCTGCAGATCCGGCTGTGCCTGGCCGCTCATGGTCGCCACAGCCAGAAACAGTAGACCCGCAAGCAGCTTCATACTATTCCGCGAGTTTGGGCATGGCTCGGCGATTCAGCACGTCACCCACCGCGCGATGCGCTTCCCAAAGCGCCGTGTCGGTATGTGGACTGGCGCCTGCATCCGAATTAGCGATCGCGATCAAACCATACGGCTGGCGCGCGATTACATTGGGGCGCTTCTCCGAATTCGTAAACACCCATTCCAGCGGCTCGAAGAGGCTGTTGTAAGTGTAGGCGTATCCATGCGGCCAGCGATTCACGGTGATGTCGACAATGTCGCGCGCCGCGTCGAACCCGCCCGCGCCGAGCATGCGCGCCAGCTGATCGCGAATGTTCCTTTCGAAGGTCTCGAACGTGGTGCTCAACAACTCGGCCCTTCCCAACCGGTGTTGTTCCTTCCTCGGCTTCCCTGGCGAGGACATGATTTTGACCAGATGCAACGCGATCGGATCTTCCGGACTTTGCGGATGTTTTAAGTCGCCGAGCGAAACAGCCTCCGTAAGTGAGGCCTCCGGGTGGTACATGGTGGGCGCGTTGATGTAGCTGACGCCGAGCTTCTGCCACGCCTTCCAATTCTTCACGCCGACACTGGTGTAAACCAGCGGACCTTTCACCGCGTAGGCCAGCGCTTCCTTCTGCGTTTCCGGCAGCTCAGGCGCCAGATACGGGATGAACATGTTCCAGCACGCCATCACACAGGCCTTGCCGCGAACGTCGTACATTTTTCCACCGCGGCTGTAACTGACCACCACTTCGCGGGCTTGTGCGGGATCTCCTTCATGCCGCACGTTGAGCACCGTGCTGTTCAATCGAATACGCGCGGATTGATTCGAACGGTCCAGCAGCGCATAGTTCACGCGCGCCGCACCGGCGTCTTCCATCGTCTTTCCCGGTAGCGCCTCGGGGATCAACCAGCGCACCAGCAGGCGCGCAACTGTGGCATTGCCATCCGGAAAGTGCACCGCGGCGCCTCCGCCCTCTTTTTGCCGGCCATGTTGCACCCCGGGCAATTCGCTCAGGACGCCCTCCGGCGTGGGATCCAGCTGCAGTCCCGAGAAGCCCGGTTGCCCCATCTGCCACGCGAACAGCGCAGGCGTTGCATCGGCCCCCACGCAGAACACGTCCTCTCCAAAATGGCGGAAGAACCACAGCACTTGGGGATCGACTTTGGCGAAGTTGAGAAGGAAGTCCTGATAACTCATCTTCGCCAGGCGCACTTTCTTGTCGGCTGAGGACAGGCCGGGTAGGTAGTCGGGCTGCCGCGCGTCGTAAAGGCGTGTCAGGTCCTTTTGGGCTTGTTCGGAAATTGGCGTCTTGGCGAGAAATGTCGACGGAAACTCGCCCCGGAATCCACGTTCGCTGCGAGCAGATTCGCGCGCTACCAGGCGGTCCACACCCCAAGTCTCTTTGTCGAAAAAGTGCGCGCGGCCCAATCCGAGCGAGCGGTATAGATTGCGATTGGAGGCGTTTTCAGACTGGAACCGGTCAAGATCGATCCCGATGCTGAACAGCAGCTCCTTGGCAGCTTCGTTGTAACGCTGGGGAGCCTCGATGTTCAACGTTCCGCCATTGATAGCCAGCAGCCGGCCGTTGTGCCGGAATTCGTTGCGCTTGGCGTGGCCGCCGAAATCGTCGTGATTGTCGAGAATGAGGATTTTCGCTTTGGGCCGGTCCTGGCGGTAGAAATAGGCCGCCGCCAGCCCGCTGATGCCGCCGCCCACCGCCACCAGGTCGAAATCCTCGCCCGCGTCGTTGAGCGTGGTGGCGCCGTTCCAGAAATCGCCATCGCGCAGCTCATGCGCGGCCTCGAACGAGCCGGGATGGCTGCCTCGCATCCCCAGTCGCGTGGGCGGATAATAACCTTGCTGATCTTGCGCCAGTTTTTCGGCTTCCGCCGCCGCCGCCAGTTCGGGAGCAAGACCGCTGGCCAAGGAGGTGATGGCCGCACCTTGCAGGAAGTCGCGCCGGGCGATGGGG
>JBEKLB010000012.1:0-34576 GCA_050010415.1 Bryobacteraceae bacterium
ATAACAATCAGAGCAGCCCGGCCACGTTCTACACTCTGGGCAGCGAGTCTGGCGGTGCTGCAACGATGAGCGCAACGGTTGCCACCGTGCCTTCCGGGTTAGCGATCACAGTGGATGGAGCCAGCTACATCGCGCCGCAGACCTTCCAATGGACGCCGGGCACCCAGCACAGCATTGCCGTCTCCTCGCTGATACCAGGGGGCACGAGCACGCAATATGCGTTCGCCAGTTGGTCAGATTCGGGAGCCATATCGCACAATGTGACGGCGCCCAGTTCAGCGGCCACGTACACCGCCAGCTTCAGCACGCAATATCAATTGATGACCGCGGCCATTCCTGCGGCCGGCGGTAGCGTCAGTCCGGCCAGCGGCGCCTGGTACAACGCCGGGACGGTTGTGCCGGTGAGCGCGACGGCCAATAGCGGATATCAGTTCAACGGCTTCAGCGGCAGTCTGACGGGTACGGCGAATCCACAGAATCTCGTCATGAGCGCGCCTGGGAGCGTGACGGCGAACTTCAGTACTGTGTCGGTCAGTCCTCCGCCGGCCAACGGCTACAGCTATTCGCGTACCATCACGATCGCGAGCACCCAGGTCCCGAATACGGATCAGACGAATTTCCCGGTGCTGTTTTCGAGCACCGATCCGCGATTGATGAGCGTGGCCAACGGCGGGCATGTCGCGAATGCCAACGGCTACGACATCATCTTTACCGCCGACGCGGCCGGGACGCAAAAGCTGAATCATGAGATCGAGTCCTACAACGGGACCAGTGGGCAGTTCATCGCCTGGGTGCAGGTGCCGACGGTGTCGCATACCACGAACACGGTGATCTATCTGTTCTATGGGAACTCCAGCATCGTGACCAGCCAGGAGAACAAGGCCGGAGTATGGAAGGGCAACTATGCGGCGGTGTACCACCTGGGCAACGGCATCGCGGTGGGGCTGAACGATTCCACCTCGAACGGCAACACGCTGACCAATCGCGGAGCCCTGGCGGGGAGCGGAGAAATATCAGGCGGAGCCGGCTTCAACGGCAACAACTCGTACCTGACGTGCGGCATGGCGAGCTTCTCGTCCGGGAACAACGTGTACACCATCTCGGGATGGATGAACCCGACGCAGAACACGCACCGCAGCAAGCTGCTGTCGTACGGCAATAGCGGGACCGCGGAAGGCACGTTCTTCGGGATCGACCAGAACAACAACATCACCATCGATCACTTCAGTGACGACTATACTTCGTCGACCACCATTCCGAACGGAGCATGGTCGTACCTGACGGTGACTTTCGATGGGACCACCGACACGGTTTACCGCAACGGAGCGCTGGCGTTCACTCATGTACCGGTGGGACCGTTACAGGTCACCCTCGACGCCTGCACCATCGGCAGCTATATTGACGGCGTGAACGACATCATGCTGGGGTCGCTCGACGAGATCCGGGTGTCGAATGCGGTTCGCTCGTCGGACTGGATCGCGACCGAGTATAACAATCAGAGCAGCCCGGCCACGTTCTACACTCTGGGCAGCGAGTCCGGCGGTGGTTAGAGCATTCTGCGCGGCGTTGTTGTTCACCGTGACGCTGGCGCAAGCGGACGCCCCACCGGACGTCGGCGCGCCTCCCGAGGACGCCATTCGGACGGATTCGGGGCTGGCGATGACCGTGCTCCAGGCGGGATCGGGAACGGACCATCCGCGCGGCGATGATTGCGTAATTGTCAGGTTTACCGCCTGGAAGAGAGACGGGTCTCTCTTCTCGACATCGGGTCTGCACGGTGAAACGAACACGCAATGCCTGGCAGCCGCTATTCCCGGAATCGCGGAGGCGCTCACGGCCATGGCGCCTGGGGAGAAGCGGCGCATTTGGGTGCCGGCGGAGCTGGCATTCGCCACCCATGTTGCCCATCACGGTGCCAAGAACATGCCGCGGGAGGATCCGCCGCCGCATGTGGATCTCACCTTCGACCTGGAACTGGTTCGCATACTCAAAGCTGCCGAAAAGCCAACCGATCTGAAGGTTCCTCCCCCCGACGCATTCAAAACGCCCTCCGGCGTAGCCATTCTGGTTCTTCAGCCCGGAACGGGAACCAAACATCCCGGCCCGGGCAGCCGTGTAACGCTGAACTACACGGGGTGGACGGCCGACGGGATGTTATTCGAGTCTACTGCGACCTCCGGACATGCAGCTGTTTTCTTCCTGGGCACCACGTTGGCGGGATGGCGCGAGGGTTTGCAATTTATGGTTGCGGGAGAAAAGGTCCGCCTCTGGATCCCCGCGGCTTTGGCCTACGGGAACCACCCGACCAATAGGCTGGTCCCGGCGGGCGATCTGGTATACGACATCCAGTTGCTGGATTTTCAGTAGCCGAGCAATGTTGCATTCTATTTGCTTTGCGAGCGTAACCTGCTCCGGCGCTGTTGAAACGCCGCTGTCACCGCTGCCATTTCAGGCCCCGTAAGCAAAGAGGGATCACACGCGGGAAGACCGCTCTTGCAGGCTTCCACATTTCGGCTTCGAAAACCGGCCTTGGATGCATTCAGGTCCGGGGCTCGTAGCTCCAGGGGCTGACAACTTGCTAGTCCGTCCCGGCAGGACGCCTGGTTCCGTCTCTCAAACGTACTCCGCACCGCCTTGGCCTCGGCCTCCGTCAATTCCGTCGGATCGCAGCTAAAGAGCCCGTCTTCGCAATGCTGCAGGTTGCGCCGTGTCGCTCCCACCCTTACCGCGGAGGCTTCGGTCGGGGTAAGGAGCAGAGGATCGCAGTTTGACGATCCCTGATTGCACCGGTCCAAATTGCGGCGAAGTGAGGCCGTCTCGACCGCCTTGCCTTCGGACGGCGTCAGCCGCGTAGGATCGCAGGTCGGGGAGCCATCCAGACACTTGGTGTAGTTCCGCTCCTGGGCGATTTTGTGAAGCGTTTGCGCGTCCTTCGAATTCAACAGCAATGGCTCGCAGGTGGGTGAGCCGGTATTGCATTTCTCCTGATTCCGCCGGTAGCGGGCTGTCTGGACTGCCGTAGCCTCCGCCTGGGTCAGCCGTGTAGGATCGCACAGCGTCGACCCCTCCATGCAGGATTCCAGGTTCCTCTTCGCCGACACCTGGGCCACCTGCTTGATTTCGCCCGGGCTGAGCGAGGAAACATCGCAGCCGGACAGTCCATGCAGGCAGTTTTCGAGGTTAGACTCCGGAGGAGCCGAACTCGCCTTTGACTTGGGTTGGGATTGGGGCGCCGCCCAGGCCCTCATGCACCCGAGCAGGCACAAAACGAGGGTCAGACGAACCGGCATCGTTACCAGTTTCTCTCAAATTTCCTTTTTTGTCATGAAGTTTGCCGGTACTGGTACTACCTAAGGACCCCTTAGCTCATCGTGTTCATTGACACTTGTCATTGAGATCGTCCATACTCCAGGAAGCACGCTGACGTTTGTAAAAAGTAGCAATCCTAGAGGCATTTCTGGCGTGCTACCACAGCAGTCGAAGCCGTTCTGGCAACCCTTGCGGAACCCCAACATTGGGACCGAAAAAGCGGTAGCTTGTCCAAATCGCGCTTTGTGTGGCTGATCGATTAAGGAGGTATTCCGTGGCTGTATTAAAACCCAGGGAGCGATTAGTTTATTTCCGGGTGTCGGAAGACGAGTTTCGCCAATTTGTCAGCGTGTGCGAGCAGGCCGGCGCGCGGAGCGTGTCGGACCTGGCCCGCAACGCCGTACAACGTCTGATTGCCGAAGGCCAGCGTCAGCGTGACGGGAACGAGCTTGAAGAAAAAATGCAGGTGCTGGAGCGTCTGATAGCAGCGGTGACCGAACAGCTACAATTGCTTTCCAGCCAAACCAAGGAAGCTGCCGTGGCAGCCTTGCCCGTGGGCGCGGACCGCTTCTTTTGGGACACTGCTCGGTCGAACCAGGCCGGCCAGGGAGAAGAATAGCCATGCGCCTCCTTTCCAGTGGTCCGGAAGATTCCATGAACGGCTTGGTGCGCGACGAACATCCCGTGTTTCCCACCATCGCACAGCCTTATGTTTTGCCGAATGCCGTCGACGAGCAAGAAGGCGCGCAGCGCTTCGATATTCTCGGGCTGCTGCGACGATACTGGCTGCTGCTGCTGGCCTCGGTTGTAGTTGGTTCGGCGGCGGGATTTGTCTCCATTGTCTTGAGTTCTCCCATGTACAAAACGCTGCTGTACATGGAGGTGCAGAACACCAACAGCGCCATGCCGCAGAGGGCCGGCATGCAAAACAACGACCAGACCACCGAGATAGACATTCAAACCCAGGTGAACCTGCTGCATAGCGACAGTTTCATGCGCCGGGGCGCCGAACGCATGCAATCGGAAACCGTCCCGCTGCCTCCCACTGGAGGCGATATGTTCTCGCGCCTGCGCCAGCGCATCCATCCCCTGACCCAGGATCCTTTGGAAACCAGGCGGATCGGTCTCACCACGGCCCTCAAGACCTTCGAAGCGCGTCCCATCACGCGTACCCGCTTGATCGAGCTAACCTGCGAATCCACCAGCCCGGATGTAGCGGCGGGATTCTTGAACGCCATGGCGAACGAGTTCGTCGACGACAACAATCATTCGCGCATCCAGACTGCGCAGAAGACCAGTGAATGGCTCGAAGCCCAGCTCGAGGAAACCAAGACGCGGGTGCAGGAAGCCGAAGAAAAGCTGCGTGATTTCTCAGCGGCCTCGGGGAACTTATTCGCCGGACAGGACGCCGCGACGCTGGACGACCAGAAACTGGCGCAGCTCAAGGGTGAGCTCGCGAAGATCCAATCCGAGCGCATCGCGCGCCAGACCCGCTATGAACTGACGGTGAAGAACCCGCCCGAGTCCCTGGGCGAAGTGCTCGACGATAATGTGCTGCGCAATTATCAGCAGCAACTGCAGGCCCTCAAGAAAGACCGCGCCGTGCTCGACATCACCTACTTGCCGAAAGACAAGAAAGTGCAGAAGGTGGACGCTGAGATCGCATCCGTGCAAAAGGCTTATGACGCAGAGATCGCGAGCACCCTCAAGCGCATCAAAACCGATTACGAAGCTTCGCGGAGCCAGGAGAAACAGCTCGTCGGGGCCTACGACACGCAATCGTCGCGGGTAGGGTCGCTCGCCGGCAAGACGGCGCAATACAATTCCCTGAAGCGCGAAGTGGATACGCAGCACCAGCAGTACCAGATGCTATTGGTGCAACAGAGCGAGGCGAACCTCAACAGCTCGGTGCCGGTGAGTCCCATCCGGATCGTGGAGCCGGCTGCCGCGCCCGAAGAGCCCTATAAACCCAAGCCGGTGCTGAATATTTCCTTTGGCACCCTGTTTGGCCTGGTGCTGGCGGGCGGCCTGGTATTTCTGAGAGAGCGGATGGATCGCAGCATCAAAGCTCCGGGCGGGTCGCGCCGTATGTTCAACGCACCTGAGCTCGGTGTCATCCCCAATCTCGGCACCAACGGAAACGCGCTATCCAGGCCCAACGGCCGTCTGCCGCAGGACCTGGTTCTCGATCGTGCGCACGACGATGGCACCGCGCTCGCCACCTGGCAGAGCGGCCCGGCGTTTATCACCGAGTCGTTCCGGGGAACGCTGGCATCCATTCTTCGTAATCAAACTTCGTCGAAGAGTCAGAAGATGATTCTGATCACGAGCCCCGGACCCGCGGAAGGGAAGACCACCGTGGTGCAGAACCTGGGTATCGCCTTGGCCGAGTCCGGCCGCAAAGTGTTGCTGGTGGACGCCGATTTCCGCCGTCCTCATTTGCATCGGAAATTCAGCCTGCCCAATGAGTGGGGTTTGATCGACGTGCTCTGCGACGATACTCCTTTGATGGATTATTCTCCCGAACAACTGGGCGTGTTTACCGGCTTCCCCGGCTTGTCTATTCTTCCCAATCGCGTTACTCCGAACAACGTCTCCAAAGCGCTTTATTCGCCCCGGCTGCGCACCATCCTCGATACCCTGGCCGATCGTTATGACATGGTCATCGTGGATGCGCCGCCCATCTTGAGCGTGGCCGATACGCGTATCGTCGCATCGCTCACCGACGCGCTGATTCTGGTTCTCCGGTCCGGCGTCACCCAGCGTGAAGCCGCGATGGAGGCTTACCAACTGATCCAGGAAGACGGCTTGGCGCTGCTCGGTACGGTGCTGACGGACTACGATCTCAGCTCCGACCGCCGGCGGCAATACTACTACGATTATGGCGATCCCAGTCGGACATAATTCACCGGAAGGCGCGGGCTTCGCCAAGCCCCAACAACTGGTCGCACGGAATCAGTCGAGCTCCGTTCAGGCTATCGTCCTCGGCGCCGTGCTGGTGGCCGCGTTCTGGCCGATCCTGGTCGGAATGTACGGGAGCTGGTTTGACGAGCGCTCCTATATGGAGCACGGCATTCTGGTGATTCCCGCCGCTGCCTACATGGCGTGGGCCAAGCGGGATAAGCTGGCGGCCGTTCCTCTGCATCCATCTTTCTGGGGCCTGGCGCTTCTGGCTTGGGGCGCATTGCAGGCTCTGTTGGGAGCGCTCGGGCAATGGGTATTCGTCAGCCGGGCCGCGTTCCTGATCTCGTTTGTGGGATCCATCGCGCTGGTCTATGGTCTCGAAATGATTAAGGAGCTGGTCTACCCGCTGTGCACCCTGGTTTTGATGATTGCCCCGCCGAATTTCGTTTTCGAGAACCTCACCTTGCGCCTGCAGATGCTGGCCAGTGCGCTGGGCGCCGGCGCACTCGAAGCGCTGGGATATTCAGTGCTGCGCGAGGGCAACATCCTCGAAATGGTCGGGATCAAACTCTCGGTGGAAGAAGCCTGCAGCGGAATTCGCTCTCTGGTCGCCATCCTGTTCATGTGCGTGCTCTACAACTATTTTTTCGTGGAAAAGAAGTCCATGCGGGTTTGGATTTTGCTGTTCGCCATTCCGATCGCCATTTTGGGTAACGCGGTGCGCATCGTCGCCACCGGAGTTGCCGGCCAATACAACCATGCCTGGGTGAGCGGTGCTACGCACGAAGCGTTTGGATACGTCAGTGTGGTGGTGGCCGCATTCGGTTGCATCGGCGTCCACCTGGCGCTGCTGCGTTTCTACAAGCTGCGGGATGGGCGTCATGCCTGAATCCAACCCGAGGCCTCAATCCAAAGCGACGCCTGAAACCAAACCGAGCGTCCTGGGTGCATCCCTCAAGCTTTGGCTGCTGCTGGCGGTCTTGATCCTGGCCGCGCAGGGAGCGGTGCTGCATGTTCTTTCCATCCCGGAAGAGAGCATCGTCATTCCGCGGCTCGACAACGTGCCGGCCCAGCTGGGCGGATGGAGAACTATTTCCGAAGAATCTCTGGACCCCGGGGTTCAGGAATACCTGCGGCCGGATGCTTACATTTTGCGAGACTACGCAAATACACAATCGGGCAGCACGGTCAACTTATTTGTGGCCTACTTCAAGTCTCTGCAAAGCGGATATGGTCCGCATTCTCCTTCCGTCTGCCTGCCGGGCAGCGGATGGCTGGTGCGGGAGAGAGCCATCCTCAACCTTCCCGTGCCGGGCCGCGACGCCGCGATACCCGTGAACAAGTTCCTGCTCGAAAAGGCCGGCCAGCACATCCTGGTGCTGTATTGGTATCAGAACGACCGCAATGCGTGGGCCGAAGAATTCCAGGGCAAACTGCGCTTGCTGCCGGACCTGATCAAATACAAGCGGTCCGATGTCAGCCTGGTCCGGCTGGTGCAGCCCGTGCAAGCCGACGATGCCGATCAGGCCCTCAATGAGTGCAAGCAGTTCACCAAGGTGGTTTTTCCCGCGCTCTCTGAGGATTTTCGGCGGGCGAACTAGCGGCGGCGGACTTTCGGGCTCTCAATGCGTATCGTCTATCTGAATCCGTGCGGCCAAATGGGGGGCGCCGAAATGAGCCTCATGGATTTGCTCGCCAGCATGCGCGTGGCGGAGCCATTGTGGCAGTTTTGGCTGGTGCTGGGTGAGGATGGTCCGCTGGTCGATCAGGCGAAATCGGCCGGTGTGCAAGTGATGGTAGCTCCTTTTCCACCGGCCTTGGCCCGCTTGGGTGACTCCGGCAGCGGATCGATTGGAGCGCTCTGGTCGTGTCTCACCGCCGCCGCCGGAACTATCCGCTATGCGAGGGATCTCCGCCGGACGCTCGCGGAATTAGAGCCCGACATCGTGCATACCAACGGATTCAAAATGCATGTACTCGGGGCTTGGTGTAGTCCCGGGAAGTCGCATCCCAAAAACGCGCCGCTGATCTGGCATGTTCGGGATTATGTGAGTACCCGTCCCTTGATGAAGTGGCTGCTCCGCCTGCACGCCAAGCGCGCAACGGCGGCCATCGGAAATTCGCGGAGTGTCGCAAACGACCTTCAGAAGGTCTGCGGCTCCGGGCTCGAGACGAATTGCATCTACAACGCGATCGATCTGAAGCGCTATTCTCCCGTGGGCGAGAAAGCCGATCTGGATTCGCTCGCCGGACTGCAGCCTGCGCCCCACGGCACGGTTCGCGTCGGGCTGACGGCAACCTTGGCGCACTGGAAAGGACATGCCGTGTTCCTCAAGGCGCTGGCCCGGCTGCCGCAGGATCTTCCGCTCCGCGCCTATGTGATCGGCGGCGCGATTTATCAAACCGGGAGCAGCCAGCGGTCGCTCGACGAGCTGCGCGCATTGGCCGCGAAATTGGGAATCGCCGAAAAAGTAGGATTCACTGGATACGTCGCCGATACCGCCGGCGCCATTCGGTCGCTCGACATCCTGGTCCACGCCAGCACCCAGCCTGAGCCTTTCGGCCGTGTCATCGCCGAGGGCATGGCGTCGGGCCGCGCTGTAATCTGCAGCGCCGCCGGTGGAGCGGCCGAGTTGATCACCGAAGGGGCTGACGCGCTATCCCATCCGCCGGGCGACGACGCGGCTCTTGCGGCGCGAATTTTGGAACTGGTGCGCGATCCCGAATTGCGCGCGCGCCTGGGCCGGGCCGGACGGATCACCGCCGAACGCCGCTTCGAACGCGGCCGATTGGCGGAACAGTTCGTTCCTCTGTACCAAAGGCTCGCCGGACACGCCGCACTTCAGGCCGAAGCCGATCTGGCGATTTCGCAATAAGGCGCAACGCAATAATATGTGTGGAATTCTTGGAGCTATCGGCCCGAACGCAGCACAGATGACCGAGCGCATTGTCCGCGCCGCGAATCTGATGATTCACCGCGGTCCGGACGACTGGGGCGCTTATACCGACGATCACGCCGCGCTCGGGTTCCGCCGGCTCTCCATCATCGATCTTTCGCCCGCCGGCCATCAACCCATGGTCAGCCAGGACGGCAACACGGTCTTAGTCTTCAACGGCGAGATCTATAACTACCTCGAGTTGCGCAAGGAGTTGGAGCCGAACTTTCCCTTTTACTCTCAAACCGATTCCGAAGCGCTGCTGAACGGCTACCGGGCCTGGGGGTGGGAAGAGCTGCTCCGGCGCATCGATGGAATGTTCGCGTTTGCGATCTGGGACAAACGTGCGCGGCGCGTTCACATGGCTCGCGACCGGGCAGGGAAGAAGCCGCTGTTTTACGCCCACGTTGCCGGACACCTGTTGTTCGCGTCCACGCTCAACTCGATCCTCGAACTGCATCGCTCCAGGCCCGCCATTGTTCCCCAGGCCATCGACGCGTATCTGGTTTACCAGGCAGTGCCCGCGCCGCTGACTGTGTTCCAGGGCGTGAAGCAATTGCCTCCCGCGCACCATCTCACCTTCGATATAGACAGCCAGAAACTGAAGATCGAAAGATATTGGGACGTCCAATACACGCCCAAACTGAAGCTGTCGGAAGAAGATCTTCTCGAAGAGCTGGATGCCCGTCTGCGGCGTGCGGTGCGCCAGCGTTTGATGAGCGACGTGAAGCTGGGCGCGTTTTTATCCGGCGGCGTGGATTCCAGTCTCGTGGTCGCTCTCATGGCGCGGGAACTTCGCCAGCCGGTGGAGTCGGTCGTCATCGGGTTTGCCGACCCGGTGTTCGACGAGCGCAGGCACGCGCGCGCCGCGGCCAGGCACTTGAACGTCAACCTGCACGAACACGAGATGCCGGTGGACGCACTCGAAACATTGCCCGAGATCATCTGGCATTACGGCCAGCCTTTTGCCGACCCGTCCATGGTGCCCACCTACTACGTCGCCAAGTACGCGCGCCAGCATGTGACCGTGGTGTTGAACGGAGATGGCGGCGACGAACTTTTCGGCGGCTACTCGCGGCCCGTAGTCGCGCGCGCCACGGCGCCTTATAAAAAGCTGGTTCCAGCGTCCATCCGGCGCTCCGTGGGGGACTGGTTTTCGGGCGCTCAAAACGGAGTGCTGAGGAAAGCCAGCCTGCTGGCGAAGGCCGGCCAGTTTGATGGGTATCGAGCATTCCTCTACGAACGAGGCTTTCAGGAATACCGCGATCTGATGTATACCGATTCCTTCCGCGCGGAAACCGCATCCATTGCTCCGAGCGATTCCTATCGCGCGGTGTGGGAGCAGGCCGATGCTTCGGACGACGTCGATCGCGTGCTGTGTCTGGACTTCAAGACCTATCTTCCCGATCAACTGCTCACCAAGATGGATGTGTCCACCATGGCGCACAGCGTGGAAGCCAGGTCGCCGCTGTTGTCCAAGGAGCTGATCGAATTCGCGGCCCTGATTCCCACCTCTCTGCGCCTGCGCGGGTACAACACCAAATATCTTTTGAAGAAACTTGCGGCGCGCTATGTGCCGCCGGAAATCGTCTATCGCAAGAAGCGCGGATTCGTAATGCCCATCTCCGGATGGCTGCGCGGTGAACTGGCCGGAAGCATGCGCGCGGTGCTCCAGAGCCGGTCGTTTGTGGAACGCGATTGGATTCGTCCGGATGCCGTTACTCGCATGATCGGGGAGCATTCCAGTCAGCAGCGCAACTGGAGCGAGCAGCTCTGGACGCTGTTTGTCCTGGAACTGTGGGCCCGCACGGCTCTGGACAATACGCTGCAGCGGGACACGCCGCTGCGCGCGGTGGCATGAGAATGTGGCGCACGCACTCGTGCCGGCGCCTGGTGGTCTGAATACAGTGAGAGTCCTTCACGTCAGCAGCGGCAACCTCTATGGCGGCGTCGAAACCGCCCTGGTAGCGCTCGCTCGCTTCCGCCATCTGTGCCCAGCCATGCAGCCCGAGTTTGCGCTCAGTTTCGAAGGGCGTCTCAGCCAGGAACTTTTGGAAACCGGCGTCAGCGTGCATCAGCTTGGCGAAGTCCGCACACGCAAACCTTGGACCGTCTGGTCGGCTCGCGCGAATCTTCGTGCGCTGCTCTCCGAACGGAAGTTCGATGTCGTGATGTGCCACATGGCTTGGCCCATGGCGATGTTTGGAAGCACCGCGCGTAAGTCCGGTGCGCCCCTGGCCTTCTGGGCGCATGACGCGGCGCACGGCAGCCATTGGCTGGAGCGCTGGGCCAGCCGAGTCTCCCCCGATATCGTGATCAGCAACAGCCGATTCACCGGCGAAAGTATGCCGCTGCTGTTTCCGAACGCGCCTTGCAGGATCATTTATTGCCCCGTAATGCCCTCGCAACCCGCTGCAACGGAAAACTGCCGCGCCGAGATTCGCCGCGCCCTGGGAGTGCCCGCGGACACGGTAGCCATCATCCAGGTCAGCCGGATGGAAGCCTGGAAAGGGCATCATCTGCATCTGGACGCGCTCGCCAAACTGAAGGACGATCCGCGCTGGGTCTGCTGGATGGTCGGCGGCGCGCAGCGCCCCGTGGAGCAGGAATACATGCGCGAGATCCAGGAAAAGGCCGTCCGGCTGGGCATCGGCGAGCGCGTGCGTTTCCTTGGACAGCGCTCCGACGTTCCCAGTCTGCTCGCCGCGGCCGATATTTTCAGCCAGCCCAATTTGGGAGCCGAGCCCTTTGGAATTGTGTTCATCGAGGCGCTCGCCGCCGGGCTGCCAGTGGTGACCACAGCCATGGGCGGGCCCCAGGAAATCATCGACCAGTCTTGTGGATTCACCGCGCCTCCCGGCAACGCCGAGCAAGTGGCGGCAGCCTTGCGCCGCTTGATCGATTCGTCCGAACTACGATTGCGCCTGGGGCAGCACGGTCCCGAGCGCGCCCGCGAATTGTGCGACCCCAGCGGCCGCATTCCCGATCTGCACAGCGCCCTGCTGGGTGTGATCAAGAATTAACCGCGCCCTATGAACGCTCCCTGGGTTATCGTCGCTGCCGGGCTCCATCAAAAGGGTGGAATGGATAAAGCCAATCTTGCATTGGCCGATTATCTGTTAGAGCGCGGCACTCCTGTGCATATCGTTACCCACAGCGTAGACCCGCTATTAGCGCAGCATCGGCTCGCGAACGTGCACCTGGTGGCCCGGCCCGCGAATTCGTTCTTCCTGGGCGAGTTCGCTCTGGCCGCGCGTGGAAGGAAAGTGGCGCGTCAGGCCCTCCGGGAAAATCCCTCGGCGCAGGTAGTGGTCAACGGCGGGAACTGTGTGTGGCCCGGAATCAACTGGGCGCATTACGTTCATCGCGCCTGGGCTGGTCCCAAACGCGGACCGTTAGCCTACCGGCTGAAGGACGCGGTGGCTGCCGAGCGCGCACGGCGTACCGAAGAGGCGGCGTTCCAACGGGCCCGGCTGATTATCTCCAATTCCAAACGCACCACCCAGGAATTGGTGAAATATTTCGGCGTGAATCCGGCGCGCGTCCATACCGTCTACTTGGGCAGCGATCCCGCATGGGGTCCGATTTCAGCCCAGGAGCGAGCGGCTGCCAGGCAATTACTGCACGTTCCCGAAGCGCGCAGCCTGGCGGTCTTTGTGGGCGGTCTTGGATATGACGATCGTAAAGGCTTCGACGTGCTCTTTCGTGCGTTCCAGGAACTATGCTCCCGGCCCGATTGGGATGTCGATTTAATGGTCGCCGGCACCGGCCCCGCGCAAGCGGAATGGCAGGCCAAGGTGCAGCAGTCCGGCTTAGGCCATCGTATTCGCCTGCTCGGCTTTACTGACCAGGTGAAGAGTGTGCTCGCCGCGGCCGACTTGCTGGTCAGCCCGGTTCGCTACGAATCTTACGGCCTGAATGTGCAGGAAGCCATTTGCCGTGGTGTTCCCGCCATGGTCTCCGCTTCGGCCGGCGTGGCTGAGCAATACGACCACAGCTTCGCGCCGCTATTGATTCCCGATCCAGAAGACGCGCGCGATCTGGTGGAGCGCCTGCTCGCCTGGCGATTGAACCAGGAACAATGGCAGGCGCGTGTCCAACCCTTCGGCGAGTGGCTCCGCAGCCGCGGTTGGCGCGATACTGCCTCCGATTTTGTCTCCATAGTCGAAAAGCGTCCGGTGATGCTGCCCGTCTCCGAACGCCTGGTGACTAGTCCGAACTCATGATCGCTCTTATCCTTTACTCATGATCGCTCTTATCCTTTGTATTGTCGGCCTGTTGCTCGCGTTCTTTGTAGGACGCAGATCCTTGCGCGCCGGAATCCTGGTCGTGCTCGTCGCTGGATACGCTTACGGAATTCTCCGCGCAAATCTAGTCTCCTCGTTTTCCCATTTCATATTCGATGCGACCCTGATCGGGCTCTATGCGTCCCAGTTTCTGGGGCGCCACAAGAAACAGCAAACCCCGAGTCATGCCTCGCTGAGTATTTGGATGTGGATCCTGATGGGCTGGCCTCTCTTGATGCTCCTGCTGCCGTTTCAGCCCTTTCTGGTTTCCGTCGTCGGCCTGCGCGGCAATATGTTTTTTCTTCCCGCCGTGTTTCTTGGGACCCGTCTTCGCGGCGAAGACTTACGTCCGCTGGCATTTGGCCTGGCTATCTTGAACCTGATCGCCCTGGCCTTCGGCGTGGCGGAGACCATCAAGGGCATCGAGCCGTTCTTTCCCTACGGGCCCATGACGATGACCATGTACAACAGCATCGATTCGTCGGGAGCCAATCGCATTCCCGCGATTTTCCAGAATGCTCATACCTACGCGGGCGTCATGGTCTTGACGGTGCCTTTCCTGTTTGGCGCCTGGGCGCTCAGCAGCGGGGCCCGGTGGAAAAAGCTTCTGTTCCTGGCCGGGATGGCGGCGGCTTTCATTGGCGTTCTTATGGCTGCCACCCGCCTGGGCATCATTTTTGCCGCGGCGTTAGTGGTGATCGCGAGCGTAAGCGGAACGCTCGGTCCGCTTAAGCGCCTGGTGTGGGTTGTGGCCATCGTCATCGTCATCTACGGCGCCATGCACAATGAACGCTGGCAAAGGTATAAAGAGCTGGACACGGACACGGTACAAGATCGGGTCGCGGGAAGCGTCAACCGCACCTTCTGGGAGGTGTTGGTGGAGTATCCGATGGGTAATGGACTCGGCGGCGGCGGCACCAGCATTCCTTATTTCTTAGCGTCTCAGGTCAACAAGCCGGTTGAAGTTGAGAACGAATACTGCCGCATCCTGCTCGAACAGGGCGTTGTCGGATTGGTGTTATGGGTTGGCTTCGTGATCTGGTTTGTCACCAATCGAGCCGGGTTCGTAAAGGATGAATGGCTCACTGGGCGCCGCATGGCCTGGTATTTGTGCGTCCTGACTCTCCTGGTGGGCGTCATAGGGACTGGAATGCTCTCTTCGGTACCCAACACCTTTCTGTTTTTGCTGTGCGTGGGCTGGACCTCCGTGCGCCCGATTGGCGCGCGCGCAATCGCGCAGAGCGCGCCGGCGCGGCATGGCACGGTGCCGGTTCCCCTGGGAGCCCGTGCTTACTAGGAGCCAAACGTCGGTCCGATCGCTGTCGTCTGCAAGAGAAACTATGAGAACTATCATCGCTCGCATCGCCAAGAGCGTCCTCCCGCAGCGGCATTGGACACACCTGCAATCAGTACGCTCTCGCAATCATCAGATGCGCTGGCTGAAGGAGAATGGCGTTTTGGAGCTAGCCGAGCGTTTCTCCCTTTCCAATGGCCAGGCCGTTCTGCACGGCCCTTTTGCCGGGATGAAGTATCCGGCCGCGTCCATTCTGAGCCGGAACAGCGTGCCCCGGCTCTTGGGCAGTTACGAGAGCGAACTGCATGAGGTGATCCAATCGGGGCTCGGTTACAAATACGAGCGGGTCATCGATATTGGAAGCGCGGAGGGTTATTACGCGGTGGGCTTCGCCTTGAAGGGCCAGTCGCCCGTGGTCACTTTCGAGACTGATCCGCGCGAACTGGCGTTGTGCCAGGAGATGGCTCGCCTGAACCACGTAGAACACCGGCTTACGGCGCGCGAATTGTGCAACCCGGAAGCGCTGCGTGCATTGGCCGGCGGCAAGCGCTGCTTCATATTGAGCGATTGCGAAGGCTATGAGCTGGACCTGTTCGACGATCCAACGGTCCAGGCGCTGGTGCGGTCCGACGTGCTCATCGAGATTCATTTGGACGCCTATGAGCCGCTCGTCGAGCGTTTCACCAAAACCCACCAGGTCCGGACTTTCATGTCGCGCCCGCGTTCCGGCAGCGAGTATTCCGAACTCGCCTGTCTCGGTGCAAAAGCCGACCTCGGCATCTGCGAGTTTCGTCCCGAAGGCCAGCGCTGGATTCTGGCCCAGTCCGGTGAGTTTGCCGCGGCTTGACCAAACAAATGCGAGTGCTGCATATAGCGCCCGCCATCTTTGGCGAAAATGGTGTAGTCGGCGGCGCCGAGCGCTATGCCCTGGAACTGGCCAAGCACATGGCGGCCGAAGTGCCCACTCTGTTCGCGGCTTTCGGCGACCAGGCTCGAACCGAGCAGGTGGGCGATTTGCCGGTGCACGTGCTGGGCCCCGCCTCCTATGTGCGCGGTCAGCGCGCGAATCCGATCGCCGCGTCTCTGCTCGCGGAAATCCGGCGAGCCGACGTCATCCATTGCCATCAGCAGCACATCCTGGCCAGCAGCCTGGCGTCGCTGGCCTGCCGTCTTACCGGCCGCAAGGTTTTTGTCAGTGACCTGGGCGGCGGCGGCTGGGACGTCTCAGCCTACATCTCCACCGATCGCTGGTATCACGGGCACCTGCACATCAGCGAATACAGTCGCAACGTTTTCGGCCACAGCGGCAAGCCCTGGGCCCACGTGATTTATGGCGGCGTCGACACCGATAAATTTTCCCCCAGCCCTCTGGTTCAAAAAGACGGAACCGTGCTCTTCGTCGGACGTCTGCTGCCGCACAAAGGCATCGACGATCTCATCAAAGCGGTTCCGTCCGACCTGCCGCTCGAAATTATCGGGCGTCCCACCCATGACCGGTACTTCCAGGATCTCCGCGCCTTGGCCGAAGGCAAACGCGTGCAGTTTCGCACCAGCTGCTCCGATGAGCAGATGATCGAAGCCTATCGTAGGGCGGCATGCGTGGTGCTGCCGAGCGTCTATCAAACCATGTACGGCGAGCAGACCAGCGTGCCGGAGCTGCTGGGGCAAACGCTGCTGGAAGGGATGGCCTGCGCAACGCCCGCCATCTGCACCGATGTCGCCAGCATGCCGGAAGTTGTCGAGGATCGGGTAACCGGCTTCGTCGTCCCTCCCAACAACCCCGAAGCCCTGCGCGAGAAACTATTGTGGATTCGCGATCATGCCGCCGAAGCGTGCGCCATGGGGCAAGCCGCCCGGCGTCACGTTTTGGAGAAATTCACCTGGCCCGCCGTGGTGCGGCGCTGCCTGGATATTTATAGCGCGCGTTCGTGATGACTTCCGAGCTTCATATCATCACGCCTGAGTATCCTCCGCAACCGGGAGGCGTGAGCGACTATACCGCGCAAGTGGCCGAGGGGTTGGCGCAGGAAGGCGAAGAGGTACACGTATGGTGTCCGGGCAACGCGGCAGCGCCCGTTCCCGCCGGCTGCGTTCACGTCCATCGCGCGCTCGGGCAATTTACGTCGAGCGATCTGCGCGCGGTCGACATCCAGCTGGATCGTTTCGCCGCGCCGCGCCGCATCCTGGTCCAGTATGTGCCGCACGGCTACGGTTGCCGGTCGATGAACGTGCCTTTCTGCATCTGGCTCTGGCGTCGCGCCAGGAAGCACGGCGACAGCCTGGAGATTATGGTGCATGAGGCCTTTCTCACCTTTGAAGGTTCCTGGCGTCAGTACGGCGCCGCGCTGATTCATCGCCTCATGACCGTGATTTTGTTGCGAGCGGCCACGCGCGTTTGGGTTTCCATCCCGGAGTGTGAGCGGCGCTGGCGCCCTTACACCTTCGGCCGGCGCGTTCCATTTCAATGGCTGCCGGTTCCGAGCAACATTCGCGTCGCTCGCGACGCCGCGGAAATTCTCGCGCTCCGTCGCCGTTACGTCCCCGATGGCGGCCTCTTGCTGGGACATTTTGGAACCTACGGCGCGCCGGTGCTCTCGGTTCTGGAACCCGTCGTTTTGAAAATCGCAAGCGAAGTCCCGGACCAGCCTCTCTTGTTCATGGGCGTCAACAGCCGGGAATTTCGCGATCGCTTGATCCAGCAGCATCCCGCGTTGGAGCAGCGGCTGTATGCCACCGGCCCTCTGGCTCCTGACCACCTCTCGCATCACATTGCTGCCTGCGATCTGCTGATCCAGCCTTATCCCGACGGAGCCACCACGCGGCGCACCAGCCTGATGGTCGGCCTCTCGCACGGCAAGCCGATCATCACCACCGCGAGCCAAGTGACGGAGCCCATCTGGGAGCAATCGCGAGCGGTGGGTCTTACGCCTTCAGGCGATGCCGAGGCGTTTGTCAAACTGTTGCGCGAACTCTTGCGGGATCCGGCCGAACGCGCCCGGCTGAGCCAAACCGCTCGCCGGCTCTATGAGGAGCGGTTCGATATTTCGCATACCTTAGCCGCGCTCCATCCCATGGTTTCCGAACGCATACCATGCGCATCCTGATCGCTACTTCCCACCGCAACATGGTGGGAGGCGTCGAAAAATACCTCCAGCAGATTCTTCCGCGCATGGCCGGGCGCGGGCATCAATTGGCTCTGCTGTACGAATATCGCTTTGATCCTGGCAAGGGGCGCGTCGATCCATCCGGCCTCGATCTTGTAGCCTGCGGGACCGAAGAATCGGGCGTCGCTGCGGGGCTTGGTTTCGTCCGCGATTGGAAGCCGGAGGTGGTATATTCGCAGGGCTTGGAAGACGTACATCTGCAGTCCGCTCTGCTCGACCAATACCCCACCGTATTCTACGCGCATAATTACGTCGGTACCTGCATCAGCCAGGAGAAATGCCACTCGTTCCCAACTCCCCGGCCGTGCGATCGGCAATTCGGGCCGGCCTGTCTGACTCTTTATCACCCGCGGCGCTGCGGGGGCTTGAATCCGATAACCATGTGGAAGATGTACCAGCGATCCGCGGAAAGCAACGCACAGCTCGGAAAGTATGCCGCGATCCTGGTGGCCAGCGCTCACATGCGCCGGGAATACGAAAGGCACGGTGTCCCCCCGGGAAAGATCCAGCTCACGGCGCTGCCCAATCCTTCGGACGGGGCTCACTTCCATGCGCCCTCCCGAACCGGCACCGGCGGCCATCTTTTGTTCCTGGGCCGGCTCACCAAGCTCAAAGGCGCGGCCGAACTGCTCCGGGCCATCCCGCTGTCCGAAAAGCTCCTCGGCAGGCCGCTCAGCGCAACTATCGCGGGCGACGGTCCCGCACGCGAGAGTCTCCAGGACCTTGCCAACCGCCAAAGGCTAAAAGCAGACTTTCCGGGCTGGGTCGGAAGCGTCCAGAAGGCCCATCTGATTGAGCAGGCCGATCTGCTGGTCGTTCCCAGCTTGTGGCCGGAGCCGTTCGGCCTGGTTGGAATCGAAGCCGGCTCGCAAGCATTGCCGGCCGTCGCTTTTGATGTAGGTGGAATCTCGGACTGGTTGATTCCTGGTTACTCCGGAGAACTCGCGCCTGGAAATCCGCCCACGGCCGACGGACTCGCGGACGCCATCGCACGGGCTCTGTCGGACCCGTCGCATTACGCCGATCTTTCTCGAGGAGCCCGCGAGGTGGCTGGCCGCTTTACGCTTGCCGCCCACGTCTCGAAATTGGAAGCCACGCTCGAAGCTGTTCTGGGCTCCGCGCGCAGGGCGCCCGAAGAAACCATTCATGCCCAAGCTTAGTCCTCAAAAAGCGGCGTTTCCCGACTATGCGCTCTTCCGCTCGGTCTGCAGCAATGGCCTTTCGAAAATTCGTCCGCTTCGCAACGGAGCTTCCAAAAAGGACGATCAGTGGGGCTGGAATTACGGCAGTGGTTGGCCGCCCTCTTATTGGGCGTACGGCCGCATGCGCGCCATGATGACTTTGCTCGAGGCGTCCGCGCTCGCGCCCAAGACCGTTCTCGAAGTGGCAGCCGGAGACGCTGCATTGTCGGCGAGTCTGGCAGCTAAAGGAGTCCAAGCCGCCGCCAACGACCTGCGCGCCGAAAATCTGGCGAACGCCGTGGCCAATTTTTCGAATGCTGAAAGCATCCGCTGCCTGCCCGGAAATCTGTTTGACCTGGATCCGGAAAAAATCGGCCAGTTCGACCTGGTGATTGCCTGCGAAATCCTGGAGCACGTGGCCCACTCCGTTGAATTTCTGCAGCAGCTCAAGCGCTTCGTCGCCCCCGGCGGCCGCGTCTTGATCACCACTCCCAACGGCGCCTACTTTCGCAACAACCTGCCCACGCATTCCGAGATTCAGGATTTCACGGCGCTCGAACAGCAACAGTTCAAGCCGGATGACGACGGCCACCTGTTTTTGATCACTCCTGAGGAGATGGCAAGCCTGGCCCAAGAGGCTGGCTTCGCAGTGCAACGCTTGGTGCTGTGGGGCACTCCCGCAGTTACCGGCCATGTCCGGCTTTCGATGATGTCCACTCCAGCGGTCTGCTGGGGATGCTATCAATTGGAGCGCCTCATTCAGAGTTTCCCCTTTAGTTTCAGGGAGAAAGCCTGCTTCAGTCTTTTCGCCGTTCTGACCAGATCCGATGATTGACACCCAGGCCGACGTTCGAAGCATCCCCCAGACCGCGCTGGGGAAACCGCGCATCGGCCTGGTTTGCGATTTTGTCGAAGAGAACTGGCCGAGTATGGACCTGGTGGCATCTATGGTCTTGGAGCATTTGGTGCGCGAGCATCCCGGTACCTTGGAAGTCACCAGGATCTGCCCGCCGCTCCAGCCACGTTTTAGACGGCTCCCCGGGATCGGGCGGGTGCCGGCGTTCCACAATGCCGACCGCCTGCTCAATCGCTTCGTCGACTATCGCCGATACCTAAAGCTCCGGCTCGAAGAGTTCGATCTCTTTCATTTAGTGGATCATAGCTACTCACAATTAATCCATGACTTGCCTGGCGGCCGCGCCGTGGTGACCTGCCATGACTTGGATACCTTCCGCTGCGTGCTGCAGCCAGACCGCCAACCGCGTCCACGCTGGTTTCGCGCCATGACGGATCGGGTTTTGAGCGGCTTCCGTCAGGCAGCGCACGTGATCGCCGTCAGCGCCGCAACCCGTGATGAGATTCTGCGCCTTGGCTTGCACCCTCCTGAGCGGGTGACTGTTATCTCCAACGGCGTTCATCCCTCCTGTTCGCCGCTCGCCGATCCGGTGGCCGATGCCGAATTTCGTCGCCTTCTGCCGATAGACTCTTCAGAGGGAGGTTGGCTGTTGAACGTCGGGAGCTCCATGCCTCGCAAGCGCTTGGATTTGTTGCTTCGCGTGCTTGCCGAGGTTCGTAAAAAGGTCGCGAACGTTCGCCTTCTGCGGGTGGGCGAGAAGCTCACGCCTGAGCAGCGGCAGCTGGCGCGGCAGCTCGGAGTGGAATCCGCCGTCGTCGAATTAGGATCGTTGAGCCGCCAGGCGCTGGCAGCGGCCTATCGCTGGGCGCGCCTCTTGGTCCACACGGCTGAGGCGGAAGGCTTCGGTTTGCCGCTGATAGAAGCGATGGCCTGCGGTTGCCAGGTGATCGCGAGCGACTTGCCCGTCTTGCGGGAGGTGGGCGGCGCCGCAGCCACCTATCGCGCGGTAGGAGACATCGAAGGTTGGAGAGACGCAGTGGTCGGAGCTCTTGCAGTGGCAGAGGCTCTTGCTGTGGCAGATGTTCTTCAAGAACGCCACTTCGACCGGGAGAAGGCGTTCGCCAACGCCGCTCGTTTCTCGTGGTCGGAAAATGCCGCGCGCACCGCGCGTGTGTACGAACAAGTGTTATCGGGGAATCCAAATGGCCGCGGATAAACACCCATCGACGGCGGCTGAACTTTTTGACTTGGAAAGGGATCAATGAAAAAGAGAGCGCTCATTACGGGAATCACGGGGCAGGACGGAAGCTATCTTGCCGAACACCTTCTGGATTTGGGCTATGAGGTTCATGGGTTGGTGCGGCGCGTCGCGCTGGAGCAGCCCCAGCAGCGTCTCAGCCGCCTGAAAAACTGCCTGGATCGCATTCACATTCACCCGGCCAGCCTGGACAGCTACGCCAGCGTGTTCCACGTATTCACCAAGCAACAGTTCGATGAATGCTATCACTTAGCCGCTCAGAGCTTCGTGGCCGAAAGCTTCGCCGATGGTTTCTCCACCATGGCCACCAACATCAACGGGACCCATTACGTCCTGGCTGCTCTGCGCGAGGTCCAACCCACCTGCCGTTTCTATTTCGCCGGATCGAGCGAAATGTTCGGCAAGGTCCGCGAGACGCCGCAGCGTGAGGCTACTCCGTTCCATCCGCGCAGCCCTTATGGTGTCAGCAAAGTCGCCGGTTTCTATCTGTCCTTGAACTATCGCGAAGCTTACAATATCCCCTGCTCGAACGGCATTCTGTTCAATCACGAGAGCCCCCGGCGCGGATTCGAATTTGTCACCCGAAAAATCACCGATGGTGTGGCTCGCATCAAACTGGGCCTGGCATCCGAGCTGCTTCTGGGCAACCTGGAGGCCAAGCGCGATTGGGGGCACGCGCGCGATTTCGTACGCGCCATGCACCTGATGCTGCAACAGCCGGAAGGCGACGATTACGTGGTCGCTACCGGCGAGACGCACAGCGTGCGCGAATTTTGCGAACTCGCATTCGGCGAAGTCGGCCTGGATTACCGCGATTTCGTCCGTAAGAATGAGGCCGTCTACCGTCCAGCGGAAGTGGATCTGCTGATCGGCGATTACAGCAAAGCCCAGAAAGTCCTGGGCTGGGAGCCCACCGTGAATTTTTCCGGCCTGGTCAAGGAAATGGTGCGTTCCGACATGGAACTGCTCTCCTCCACGCTGCATCACGAAGGGCCTGTAACAGTTTCCGCGCGATAGTATCCAAAGGAGTGGCATCCATGAAAACCATCATTACGGGAGGCGCCGGCTTCATCGGCAGCAACGCCAGTAGCCGGTACTTGAGACGCGGGCACCAGGTTGTTGTGGTAGACAGTCTGGCTCGCGATGGCGTCAGTGAGAACCTGGAATGGCTGCGCTCGCTCGGTGGTGCGCTCCAGTTCCATCAGATCGATGTCCGGGAATCCGGCGACGTCAGCCGCGTATTTCGCGAACATCGCGATGCCGATCAAATATTGCATCTGGCCGCGCAGGTTGCCGTTACCACCTCGGTCAAAGATCCCAGGGAGGATTTCGAAATCAACGCGCTCGGCACGTTCAACGTGCTCGAAGCCATGCGCGAGTCCAGCATGCGCGCGCCGTTGATCTATTCGTCCACTAATAAGGTTTATGGCGAGATGACCAGCGTCGGCACCGTGGAGCGCAACGGCCGCTGGGATTATCAATCGCTGCCCACCGGCGTTTCCGAAGAGCACTGTCTCGACTTCCACTCCCCTTACGGGTGCTCCAAAGGATCCGCCGACCAGTACGTCATCGATTATCACCGCATCTACGGGCTGCGCACTATCGTCTTCCGGCAGTCCTGCATTTATGGCTACCGCCAGTTCGGCGCCGAGGATCAGGGCTGGGTGGCGTGGTTCATGATCGCGAGCCAGCTCGGCCGTCCCATCACCATTTACGGCGATGGCAAACAGGTGCGCGACATCCTTTTCATCGACGATCTTCTTGACGCGTATGATGCGGCCTTCGCCGCTCCCGACAAAGCCGCCGGCCGCGCCTTCAACGTCGGTGGAGGCCCCAGCAACGTGGTGTCCTTGCGGGATCTGCTGGCGTTCATCGAGCAGCGCAGTGGCGCGCAGATTCGAGCCGGCAGCGCCGACTGGAGACCCGGCGACCAGAAGTGCTTTATCAGCGATATCAGCCGTGCCAAGGCCGAACTCGGATGGAGCCCCAAGATCAGCTGCCCGCAAGGCTTGGGTCTGCTCTACGATTGGATTGAAAAGAATCGCGAGCTGTTCCTGAAGCTGAGCCCGACCTTGGTATGAGCTCGCCACCTCTATGAGTTCCCCGGTATGAACTGCGCATGAATCTGGAATTGGACCAGCCCGTGGAAGCGGTTCAAAGGACGCCAAGCGCCGCGGCCGCTAAACTCAGCGTCCTGCACGTGGGCAAGTTTTATCCGCCCCACATGGGCGGCATTGAAACCCACTTGCAGGCCCTGTGCGGAGCGCTGCGCAATCACGCCGACGTGCGCGTAATCGTCTCGAGCGAAGACCGCAACACGGTGGAGGAGATGGTGGATTCGGTGCCCGTCGCACGCCTGTCCACGCTCATCACCGCTTTCTCGACGTCCATCTCGCCCGGCATGGTTTCCCGCATCCGGAATTCGGGCGCCGGCCTGGTTCACATCCATCTGCCCAATCCCGCCGCCGTGCTGGCCTATCTCGCGAGCGGCCATCGCGGGCCTTTGGTAGTCACCTACCACAGCGATACCGTCAAGCAGAAGGTGCTCGGCCGGATGTTTGAGCCCTTCCTCAATGCCGCGCTGCGCAAGAGCGCCGCCATCATCGCCACCTCGCCGAATTATCTCGCCACTTCCCCCGTGCTCCAGGCTTTTCGCGACCGCTGCCACGTGATTCCGTATGGCATCGATACCGCGCAGTTTGAGCAATGTTCCCCGGACGCCGTGCGCAGTGTCCGCGAACGGCTGGGCGATCGCCTGGTCATCAGCGTGGGGCGCCTGGTCTATTACAAAGGTTTCGATGTATTGATCCGCGCCATGGCGGACGTGCGTGGCAAGCTGGTGATCGTTGGTGAGGGCCCATTACGCGGTGATCTCCAGAGCCTGGCCGCCCGCTTGGGCGTTACCGATAAGGTGGTCTTCGCGGGCGAAATCAACAACGCTGGCGTGATGCCCTACTATCACGCCGCCGATCTGTTTGCGCTGGCATCGGTGGCGCGCAGCGAAGCTTTCGGAATCGTGCAAATTGAGGCCATGGCGGCAGGTCTGCCCGTGGTGAACACCAGCCTCGATTCCGGTGTCCCGTTTGTTTCGCTCGCCGGCGAATCCGGATTGACCGTCCCTCCCGGCGATGCACCCGCTTTGGCGGCCGCCATCAACCGGCTCCTCGACGACCAAAGCCTGCGCCAGTCTCTCGGCCAGGCCGGTGTCCGCCGGGCCAGGCGGGAATTCAGCCTCGACACGATGCTTCGCCGCACACTCTCGCTCTATGAGGGTGTCATCCAAAGCGGCGAGCGTGGTTTGCGGTGAGACCCTCCCCAAAAATCAGTGACGATCCCGGCCTGAGGCAGCTCGCGGTCTCGGTTGGAACCAGCGGCGGCGCACTCCGCGCGGATGGCTGGTTCAGCGGACAGATGCGCACCGTGTGGGTTTTGGTCCTGCTCTACGCCGCCGGTTTTCTGTGCTTCTATCCCCGCGCCCTTACTAACTTCGACGAAGTGTCCTACGTCCGCCAGGCCGTGTCGTTCGCTCACGGCAGTGCTACGGTGGACACCGTCGATGCATTTAACGGCCAGCACCAAAGGGTGCATCCCAGCGACTATCCACCCGGCACCTCCGCGTTCATGTTGCCCTTCGTCTGGCTGGCTGGATGGCGCGGCGCGTTTCTGCTGGGCCTTCTCGCCATCTCGGCGTGTACGCTGTTCACGGCCCGCTGGATCGCCGATTCGGGAGGTTCGCCGCTCTACTCGCTCCTGGTGCTCGGTTATCTGCCTGCCATGGTGATGGCGCGCACCGGCATGAGCGACCTTCCGAGCGCCTGTCTGGTGGCAGCCGGATTGTGGCTGTTTTGGGATGATGGGCAGCGCGCCCCCTGGCAGCGTCTGGCCGCGGGCTTTCTGGCCGGGGCATCCATCTGTCTTCGAGAACCCAATGCCGCGCTCTTTGCAATCTTTTTCGCCGGAGCTTTGTTGCGCAGGGAGCGCCAGGTTGTTGCCATCGTTCTCGGTGGGCTCGCAGGCATCGCGCTGCGGCCTTTGCTCGCTGAACTGGTCTACGGCAATCCGCTGTTCGTTAAGGAACACGTCTATGGATTGTCGGGCGTCTTCGCGGGAACGAATCTCATCATGTACTTGACCGCGCTCCTGGTGCTGGTTCCCGGCGGGCTGATCTTCACGTTTTTTTATCGCGGCAAGCGTTGGATGGAACTGGTCTCTACCGTGGTCGTTTATGTCGGCATTTTCGTCTTCTGGAATTACAATGGAGCTCCTAGCGGAGGATTGAAACAGTGGGTGCTGTCCCTGCGGTTCTTGATCCCGGTGATTCCCATCATCGCGTTCGCGATGGCTCACACCTGCCCGCGCTGGGTTGAGGCGCTGGCTCGATCCGGGAGCGCCGACCGCCGCCTGCGGCTGGATCGCGTCTCGCGCGGCGTGGTCGCCGTTTGGCTCGCCGGAATCGCCGTCGCGGGATTGGTAGTGAATTGGCGCAGCGAGCTTTGGTCCCAGCTGCATGATGAGGTGGTGAACGCGGTGTACTCGAACACCGATCCGGCGCTACCTGTCATGACCGACCAGCCTGCCACGGTGAAGTTCCTAAACGAGCTGCACGGGCAACGGACTCTGGTGGACCTGGATCTGGGAGACGCGAATAAAGACGTTCGCCGCGCCCAGCTCCTCCAACTGCTGGACCGCAACAAAATGGTCCAGATCGTTCTCTTTGGCCGTGACGATAGCGATTACTGGCTCAACAAGTCCAAGGACGATGCAGCCTTCATCGCTGCCATCTCGCAACAGTTGCACACCACGCTCAAGGTGCAACAGCGCTTTCCCGGTCTGGGCGTGCTGCGGATTTGGAACGTTTGGATTTGAAACTGAGCGTTTCCGCCCTGGCCGCGATCCTCCTGACCCTGACGCTCCTGGCATCTCGCCGGCAGGTTCTCGCCCAACTTGGCGAATCTCTGGTGATCTCCGATCCGCTGGAGCACGCCGACCTGATCTACGTTCTGGCAGGTGACTTTTGGGGCAGCCGTGTGCTCCTGGGCGCTAACCTGGGATCAGAAGGTTGGGCACCCCTCGTGATCCTGAGCGGAGGGCGCTACCAGGGACAGGATGTCGGCAGTATGTCGGTGGACTTCGCCGTCCAACACGGCTTCGCGCGCAGCCTCTTCCTTCCGATAAGAATGCATGCTCAATCTACCGTCGACGAAGCGCGCGAAATGGGGCCCATCTTTCACCAGTTGGGCGTCCGGCATATTATTCTGGTGACCAGCAATTTTCATTCCCGCCGCGCCGCGCAGGTTTTTCGCCTGTTCCTTCCCGAATTCGACTTTCGAATGGAGAGCTCGGCCGAAAACGATTTTGATCCCCATGCCTGGTGGAAAACACCGGAGCAACGCCATCTTTTATTCTCCGAATATCAGAAAATGGCCGGGACCATTCTGGTGAAATTCCATCTCGCCAGCGCCGGCTGGCTTCGGCAGGAATCGCAATAGTGTCTCGCAGCCGGTCCTTCCTCGGTGGAGCGGTCTTCGCCTACATCTATCAGGCCTCCCTGATGTTGTTGGGCCTGTGGCTCACGCCCTTCTATATCCACACGCTGGGAGTCAGGGATTACGGCATCTGGCTGGTGGGACTTAGCGTTCTGAATTTCCTGCTGCTGTGCGATTTCGGCGTCATCGTCGTCACTCCCCGGGATGTGGCTCACGCCAGCGGCCTGGAACACTCCGAGCAGGCTTCGGGCGAAGTAGCGCGCGTGGTGGGCCAGACCCTGAAAGTGGTGCTGGCGCAAACGTTAGTGATCGCGCTGGCATCGCTCGCGTTGTTCATCCTTCGCCCCGCGAATGATCCGGGCCTGCGCGGCCCCATCGGTTTGATCCTGGCCGTTTTCGTGATTTCCTACCCGCTTCGCATGTTCCCGGCCGTGCTGCAAGGCTTGCAGGATTTGAAGTTCCTGGGCCAGTTGAGGCTTGCGCTATGGGGCATCTCTACGGCGCTGGTGATCGTGATGCTGCTCCTGGGCGCGCGGTTCTACGCCTTGGCTTGCGGCTGGTGCCTGCAGCAGATGGGGCACGACGTGGTGGCATTCGTTCGTCTGCGGCGCTTGCGTCCCGATCTGTTGTCGGCTGAGATGTGGCGCCAAGCCGGGCCTATGCGCTGGCGTTGGTTCGCGCGCGGATTCTGGGTCAATGTGAATCAGGTGGCCACTCAGTTGTCGGCCGGCAGCGATATCTTGATCGTGGGCCGTTCTATCAGCCTGGCCACCGTGGTGGTCTACTCCTCTACCAGCAAGTTGATTACAGTCCTGCAGAATCAGCCCCAGATTCTTGCCAGCGTCGCTCTTCCCGGATTGAGCCATATGAAAACCAGCGAGTCGCGCGAGCGAATCCTGCAGGCCACCACATCGCTCACGCAGGCCATGCTCCTGCTGGCCGGCGGCATCGCTTGTGTCATCCTGGCGATCAACCGGCAGTTCGTCACTTTGTGGCTGCGTCACGAGGGCGGAGAACATCTCTTCGGCGGCATGCAACTCACCGCCATCCTGCTCTTGACTTTCCTCCTGCGGCAGGCAGACTACACGCTGGCTGTTACGCTGTTTGCGTTCGGGCATGAGAAGCTGCTCTCGATAAGAGCTTTAGTGGATGGAGCTCTTAGCGTGGCCATCGCATTCCTCCTGGTGGGGCGTTGGGGGCTCGCCGGCGTCGCATTCGGATTCCTTTGCGGAGCGGCCCTGGTCTCTGTCCCAACCGATATATTTCTGCTTGCCCGGACTCTCCGGATCTCCATTGCCGAAGTGCTGCGGCCTTATCTTCCGTACCTCTGGCGCTTTGCCGTCGCCGGAGCCGTGGCGCTCGCCGTTCGCAATTGGTTTGGAGCGCCGGATGTGCTGCATCTGGCAGTCTCAGCCTCGCTGGTCGGCGTCGTTTATCTGCTGCTCGTCCTTCCCTATGTATGGACCACGCCGCTGCGCGGTTACATCCAAGGCGCCACCGCTACGCTTTCGTCCGCCATGCGAACTCGCGTGCTCGGGTGGTCGGGGAAGGCCTGATACTAGGGAAAGCCCGATGCTGCAAAAAAACTCCGAGATTGTGATGCAACAACTCAAGCCCGGCGATGTCGTGCTCGACATCGGGGGCTGGGCGCATCCGTTCAACCGGGCAAACTACGTGTTGGACCTGGGGCCCTATGAGACACGCGGATTCTATAACCGCACCTTCGCCAGGAACAATCCCATTCCGCCCATCGGCGGCACGGTGGAAGTTTTCACCAAAGAGACATGGGTCGCGCGCGACATCTGCGCCAAGGAACCCTATCCCTTCCGCGACAAGGAGCTGGACTTCGTGGTCTGTTCGCACACCCTGGAGGACATTCGCGATCCCTTGTGGGTCTGCTCGGAAATGATTCGCATCGGAAAGGCCGGCTACATCGAGGTTCCATCCCGTCTATGGGAAACTTGCCGGGGGATGGAGCGCGGCATCACCGGCCTCTCGCATCACCGCTGGCTCATCGACATCGAGGCTGCCGCTAATTCCATTCGTTTTTTGCAGAAGTTTCACCGCATTCACAATTGGCGTTGTTCCTTGCCCGAGTCGGTGCTCCGCAAGCTTCGCGTAGAACAAACCGCGCAATGGTTGTTTTGGAACGGATCGTTCGAATTTCGCGAGGACGTGATCCACGGAGAAGAAGAGCAGTTGGGCGAGATGGAACGTTTCGTCGCCCGGCACCACACCTACCCACCGTTGCTGCTGGCCGCCGATGCCCGGCTGATGCGCGCGGCCGGCCTATATCGGCGAGCTGTGAACAAGGCCCGCCGGATGCTGCTCGGCTCCCAGGCATGAATCCCGGTCCCAGCGCGCCAGATTCGGCTTGCATGATCGTCGTGCCTTGCTACAACGAAGGTCAGCGATTGCCGGTGGATGCATTCCAGCAATTTCCGCCGGGCCCTGAAATCCGGTTCATCTTCGTGGACGATGGCAGCCGGGACAAAACGGTTGAACGCATTGAGAGCCTGCGCGCGGGAAACCAGGACCGCGTAATCCTGTTGCGGGCTCCCGTCAATCGAGGCAAAGCGGAAGCGGTTCGCCTGGGCATCAACTACGCTCTGGAACAGAACGCCGCGCTGGTTGGGTTTTGGGATGCTGACCTTGCCACGCCACTTAACGCTATTCCCGAGTTCCTCGCCGTCCTGGCCGCGCGGCCCGATCTCGACATGGTGTTCGGCGCTCGCGTAAAGCTGCTCGGACGTCAGGTCCACCGTCGCGCCAGCCGTCACTACCTGGGCCGGGTTTTCGCCACCGTGGTCTCCGTCATGCTGCGCATGCCCATCTACGATACGCAATGCGGGGCGAAAATATTTCGCGTTCGCCCGGGGACTCGCGCGTTGTTCGCCGATCCGTTCATGACTCGCTGGATCTTTGACGTTGAAATTCTCGCGCGCTATGTCTCGCAGATTCGATCGCCCACGCTGGCTTCCGAACGGATCTACGAGTACCCGCTCAACTCCTGGGAAGACGTCGGCGGTTCCAAAGTCAAAGCCATCGATTTCTTCACCGCATTTCGAGATGTAGTGAAGATCTACTGGAAATACATGCGCAACATAAAGAGCGACTGAACCTGCTCAAGCGTGTTCCAAAAGCGGCGTCAGCGAAGGTGGTGAAGCCGAGCGCGGAAATGCACGAAGGACCGGAACTTTCATGCGACTTTGTGAGGAGAGACGAGGTGGTACTAAAAGTTCCTAGCAACACGTCGCAACCGAGTCCACTCGAAGCATCTTAAGAAGATGGTGCGCAGAAGGAGAAACAAGGAAGGAGGGTAGCGGCTTCGCTTTGAAAAAACGGCGAAGATCCACATCGCCGTTCGAGTGGCTCCCCATGGAATCAAGAAACCAGCAATCGGGAGCGTTAACAAAAGGCTACAGTCCGCTAAGAGCGATTCCTTCAAGACTCCAGCGGACCACGATTTCCAGACCTCCTGTCCGAGGAAGCAGCTGTACGCTGCTCCGCCCAGGAAACCAAGAACTCTCAAGACGATGCCCAATCGCCGCATTCCCTCTTTCACGGCTGGGTCACCCACTTCATGTTTTCTCGGAAGTTCGGTTCAGCGACTCCTTTTTCGCTGAAGAATCTGTCGGCAATTGAGTAGACCTCTTGCTTCGCATCTGCCAGATCTGTTGCTTCCAATAATCCCCTGACCGAACGCGGTCCTCTGATTTCGAACCTCCAGTGTTCCGATGCACCTTCAGCAACTAGCAGGAGATATTAGCTGGCACTGAATCTAGTTTGGTGTGTGCGTTTTTCCATTCGCCCCTTTCCGCGCTTCTGGCGTACGAGCTCATTCTCGGTTCGAGAGCTTCCCAAAACCATGGCGAGTCAAATTAGTTATTGCGCAACGTAAAGTGCGAATGAGGCCGCCTTCGCGGGAGCTGCTAATCTTGTTGGAACACGCACTCAAGCGCTTCCTCTGCTAATTGAGCCTCTGACTCGGAATCTGCGCCGGGTCCCCTACACTCAGCGGCAGATTGTTCGAATCGGCGTAGATCACGCGATACCAGGCAGCGGTGTTGTGATGGTCGATGCCGATGGTGCATCCCGCCGTGCAATCCGTCACCGGATCGTCTTGCATAGCGCGCGGATAATAGCCAACCTGCAGCAGGAACTTGGACGCCCCGAACGGAAGCGGGCTCGGCGCCGCGAACGTGATGTTGTCGATCGGATTCACGGCCGGTGTCGCTGGTAGCGCCACGTAAGTTGTGGTGCGTCCCGGGCTGCTGCAAAACTCGTCCGTATCCGTCGATGGGTTGCCGCTTAGCAACTTCACGCTCAGCGAATATCCGGTCAGGATATACTTCAACACCGATCCGCCGCTGATCGCCGGTATGGCGATGGTCTGCGTACCATACGGCATCTCGGATGCGCAGAGGATCTTCAGTTCGTTTCCGTAGGTGGCGCTGGTATGTGCGTCCGTCAGGAAAAACGGACCCATGTAAGGCTTGTTGGCCGGCGGCTGCAGTTCAGTGTTCTCGCGCAGCTTAATGAGCGCATTGGTATGCGCCATCGCGGACCATTGCTTCGGCGAAATGAAGGGATTAATACCTTTGGAAACTCCGGTGCCCCGCGCCTGCCCGCCGCAGCAATCCAGATTGAACATATCGTTCATGTTCCCGACGAAGTTGTATAGCCGCAGAGCGCTGACGTTCAGCGTCAGCATCCCCACCATCTGAGCCACCAGAGTTTCCGGCCGCCAATCGAGCTCGGTGGGACGATCGCAGGCCGGGTTGAACTGGAAGCTCTGGCAAAACTGCGAGTAGTCTGGCCCGACGCTCCACAGCATGGCGCGTGGTTGAAGCTGATAAGCGCGCGTGGCCAGCCCGGAACTGGATTGTGAATAATTCGCCCATTGCCAAACGCTCGCGTCCGGACCATAAGTGGCGGTGGGAGGCTGCGGTATGTAATCGTTCGCCGCGTCTTCGCCGGCCGGGTTACCGGCCCAATTGTACACGCCGGGATTTCCGGGGCCGAAAGTGAATCCTATCGATGACCAGGTTGTGGCTGGATGGCCGGTTACGCTCGTGAATATGTTGCGCAGAGCGATGAACGGCGTCGGCGGAAAATTCTCATCCACCGTGAAATAGAGACTGGGATCGGTGGAAGAAGTGTAAGTCCCGTTGGAAGGAACGGCCTCAACCGAGGAGTTGTAAGTAATGCTGAAGTGGTTCGCGTCAATCACCGTGACCGGTTTCACCGTGTTGAGGTTGTGGCCCGCGCCGGACCTCTGTACCCGCACCGCTTGGTTGTTCGCAATGCCGTGCGCTTGCGCGTAAAACTCCGCCACGCCTCCGCTCACGACAACCTGAGTGAAATAGGTTGAGTCCCAGTTTTGAGTGGTGCCACCGGGATTATCGGCCGCGCCCGTTCCAGCCAGCCGCGGAAGGATGCCGGCATTTTCCCCAATCCCCCCTCCCGCCCAATAATGATAAAGCTGCGCGGTTGATTCCGTGTAGGTGCCGTTAGTGCAGGCCGTCGGAGTGGTGAAACTGACAGGATAGGCAGCGCCGTTGATGGTTGTGGTCGCGATGCCGGTTACCGGAAACCAGCCATTCAAGCAGGTGTTTGTCACCGCGCCCGCCATCTTGATCCAAGAGCCCGTGCCCGCCGATTGACTCCACACTCCGGTGAACGTCTCGGCTACGTCATAGGTCGCAACCCCGCTGCTCGCCACCACGCTCGGAAAATTCGTCGAACCAAGATTTGGCGTGCGGAACGGGTAGTTCCCGGCCATGTATTGATTCAGCTCGTCGTAACTGAAGGTACGATAGGTGCGCCCTTCGCTGACCAGACTGCTCAGCCATCCGGAAAAACAACTTTGACGGTTATATCCGGTATTGCTCAGAAAGGCCGCCAGCCATCCGGGGCCATTGGAGCCCCATTGTGTGCTCTCCGTGTCCGTTTCAAAATAAATCCCATATTGCGCGGCGAACGCGGATTCGTAGGCATGAAACGCGCTGGGCCAGGATGACGAAACGCAGGTCGTGCTGGCAGGGTCGCCAAACGCCACGTTGCTGGGATCGGGCCCTATCATCGCGGTATTCAGGTTCGATTCCTGCATCATGGGGCCGTACCAAAGCGTTCGGGCGCCGGGATTGGTTTGATACGCCGTTGCGCCCGAGATGTTCAGTTGCCAGGCCGAAAGCGGGAAGAATGAATTGCCCGGGCTGAACGCGGTGGCGATGCTGCCATTGTGCGTGAAATGCGGAAACGTAATGGAGCCGGCGTGGACTTGGATATAAACGGTCACCGGCGGCAGTGACACGGCCCCTGACGCGCACGCCGCGCAAGCCACCTGAACCTGACACCAGCCGGCCATGATGGGCGTGACATTGCCCGACGAATCCACCGAGCAGACCCCCGATAAAACGCCATCGTTCACTTCGGTGTAGGTCAGCCCACTGGCATTGCAGGCGATGGTGGTAAGTGTGAGGTCCGTGTTCTTGATTTTCGGGCAAGTGCTGCGGGTGGATGCGCCGGCGATCAGGTGCATCTCCCAATATGGCACCTCGATCTCCATGGGCGTGGTTCCGTTGGAAAACGTGACGAGTTGCTGGATGTAAGCTGGGCCGCCGTATTGCGCGAAGTCGCGTCCCGGACCAGGTTCGCCATTGTTGCCGGAGGGAGTCCAGTAGGGCGAGCGGATGCGCTGCAACATTGTGCTGGTGCCGGATCCGGTAGTAGTGAGCGTGATGGTCGGTCCTCCTGCCGTGGCTGCTACCGCGATGTGGCCGGCGTCCACGTATTGCACGAAATAAGGGTTGATGTCCACTTCGAGATTGTCGGTCGCGGAGACGCCATTCGGGCAGTTCGGCGGCGCTGTGACGGTGAACGAAGTGCCCGCGCCCGTCGCCATCGTATAGTAACCGTCACAGTTCGCTTGACCGGTCACGCTGGTGGACTGAATGTTGCGCAGATAGACGGGAGTTCCCGCCGTTAGTCCGCAGGCCGAACTTACGTTGACGGTAATTACGCCGCCGGTAACCGAAAGCGTGGCCGTGTTCGAGTTGCTCGCGCTGGTCGCCCAGTAGAATTGACATCCCGGGACCAGCGGCGCCGGGAGCGCGCCTCCTGTGTTGGAAAACGTAACGATCCCACCCTGCGTCGAGTAGTGGTTCGCGATCGCGATATTGTTGCCGCTCACGCTGGAGCTGGTGAAGTTTTGCGGGAACAAGTATGGGTCGGCGATGAGGCTGAGGTTATAGGGGTAGAGGATCTGGTGAGTCCCATTGGGGAAACATGCGGTATTGAAGTTCGGAATCTGAGAACCGCCGGTTTGACTGGTTGCTCCAGCGCCGCCGCAGGATGGGCTGCCAGGATTCGGTAGTTGGTATCCGTCGATATAGGGACTGCCGCCTCTGTTGGCGCCATCAAACGTCAGCAAACCCAGCTTGCCCTTCCCACTCGTCGGAACCGCGTTGAGGGACTGGTTGCTCATGCCTTCCACCCGCACCGTGAACGCGACCGCCGGGCAAGTGGCCAGCGTGTTGCCGAAGATGTCGTAAAGGATTCCTGAGACGGCGTGCGGGCCGTCGCCGTTGAGTCCGGTATACCAGGTCACGGTCCACTGTCCTTGCCAGGGGTCGCGAAAGTCGTTCTCGGGCGGATGTGAATCGCGGGCGAATCCAACCGCCCAACGCTGATAGTCGACGCTCCAGATCAATCTGTACGCCTTCGGCGCCGATGAAACGGTCGCAGTCAGTTGCAGCGGCTGCGCGCCCAGGATCAGCTGTCCGCTCGCGGGGCTGGTGATCGTGCAGGTCTGGCCCAAACAAACGCCGCTGCCGGCTGCCAGAACAACGGCCATTGGCGCCCATAGTGTCATTTTCATGGAATGGTATTTTCCCGTTC
>JBEKLB010000013.1:0-33904 GCA_050010415.1 Bryobacteraceae bacterium
CGTGATGATCTTCAATAAGTATGGCGATCCGCGCACGATGATGCGAAAGACGAGCGACGAGGTGTGCCCTTTGGTAATCCGTGAGATGTCTTCGAACTCGGTTACTCCGAAGGCCTCGCGCAGGCCCACGGTTACAGCAGCAAGCTTCTCTTGTGGAATCATGGCCGCTTGTGGAATCATCGTCGGATGATACGATCCTCGCTGATGTTACTCGAATACAGGATCGAAAATCCAGACTTTTGCTTACTCGCTGCGCAGTGCTTGCACGACATCCACTCGCGCGGCCCTCGCCGCAGGGATCACAGACGCTGTAACGGCAGCGATCAGCAGAACCAAAGCCGAACCGGCTACAGGGAGCACGCCCGGCAGCTTCAGATCTCCGAGAAAAGTGCCGGCCAGTTGGGCCAGCCCAAAGCCGCAAGCGAGGCCAAGCACAAGTCCGCCGACTCCGATGTACGCGCCTTCTCCGACCACCCGTCCCAGCAGATTGCGTGGCTGCGACCCAACGGCCAGCCGGATGCCGAACTCCCGCGTCCGTCCGCTCACCGAGAATGCGAGAACGCCCGCAACGCCGACCACGGCGATGAGTAGCGCTACGCCGGCGAAAACACTGAATACGACCACATTGAGCCGATCCGAAGAGAGCACCTCCGTGCGGACATCATCCAGTGTGGCGGCGTGCTCGACGGGTTGGTTCCCGGACATATTGTGCATGATTCGCGTGATGGGCGTAACCAGAGCGTAAGGATTGGAGCTCGTGTGAACGAACAGGCCTCCTCCTCCCATGGCTGCCTCCTGAGCGAAAGGACGATACATGGTCATAGTGGGAACCGGCACAACGTTGACGTCGTCCATGTCCGCCACCACGCCGATAATGCGCTGCGGCGCGGCGTTCACCAGGGGAACGAACTTCAGGATTGGGTCATCCCACATCAGATGATGGTTCAACGCATCGCCATTGGGGAAGATCCGCCGTGCAACGCTCTGGCTGATAACCGTTACTGGCTCGCCACCGTCGCGGTCGGCGTCGTTGAAATCCCGTCCTTCGATGAGAGGCAAGCCCAGCGTTGCAAAAAATCCGGGCGAGATGATCCGAACCAGCGCACGCGGATGTTCTTCCGCCGGCGCTGGAACGTGGCCGTCGACTGCGAATTGGAAGCCAAAGCGACTGTCGGTGCGCCACGGAACGGCCGAGCCGACCGCGACGTTCTCGACGCCGGGCAGTTCACGGATTCTCCGCGTCGCTTCCCGGTAATAATCCACTATTTGCCGGGGCGTTCTGCCCTCATGCATGACGGGCACATCCACTGCCAGCACCTGGTGGGTGTCGAAAGGCGTCTGGGCAGCTTCGAGCGAAAGGAGCGTCTTCACGAACGCGCCGGCCGATGCCACCAGCACGAACGAGGCGGCGATTTGAACCACGGCGAAGACTCTCAATTTTCGATTCGCGGCGCTGGTAACCCGCGGGCCTCCGCTCGAAAGACCGAATCCCTGGGCGCCTCCCGAAGACGGCAGGCGTGGAACGAATGCCAGAAGCGCCGCGGCAACCACGGCTAGTCCCATCCCCACCCAGAGCATGCTCGAATCCACCGTGAGGTCCAGAGCACGCACGGAATAGCGGGAAGCGTATCGCGCGAGCACGGCTACCAGAGGTTCCGCGATCAGTACGCCGATGGCTGCGCCCACGGCGCACAGCAGCAGGCTTTCGGCCAACAGCGTACGACGCAAGGCACCGCTCGTAGCCCCCAGCGCAGCGCGTATGCCGAGCTCGCTTTCGCGGCGGACGGTCCGCGCGAGAATCAGGTTGGCGACGTTGGAGCAGGCGATCACAAAGACCAGCAGCGAGGCCGCCATCAGCACCAGCAATATGGTCCGCGCTCCCGACGTCAGCTGATCGCGCAGCTTCACGGCGCTAATCTGGTAGTCCGATTTGGCCGGATACGCCTCCGGATGCTCCCGCTTCATGGTCCCGTACACCGTACCCAACTCCGCGCGCGCTTGTTCCAGATCCGCACCCGGCGCGAGCCTGGCGAACAATTCGGTCATGCGGTGAATCCGGCCGGTGACCATGGTGGCTGAAAGATGATGCGCGCTGGTGACGATGTTGGCGATGATTTCCGTGTCCTGGGGGTACGGAACGCATGGCTCTAAAACGCCCACCACGGTGGCGGGGCGCGCATCGATGAACGAATCGAGCCGGATTTTCTTGCCGATCACGGCGGGATCGCCCTTCAGCGCGGTGGACCAAAAACGATACGTCAACACCACCGCCCCGGCCGCATTCGGACCGTCGTCTTGTGCATCGAGCAACCGGCCGAGCACCGGACGCAAACCCATCACCTGGAAATACGATCCTCCCACCACCCCGGCCTGAACCGAGCGAGGTTCACCCAGCCCCACCATGGTGAACCCAACGGTGGAGAAATCGCCGAATGAACTCAGTGTTTTAACGCGGGAGCGCAAGTCCTGGATCTCCGGCACTGAGAAGTCCTCATTGTCGCTGCCCGCGCCTGGCGCGCTCTGTCGGATGTAGACCAGGCGATCTTCGTCACGATTCACCAGTGGGCGCAGCAGGACGCCGCGCACCAGGCTGAACATCGCGGCGTTGGCTCCGATCCCGAGGGCCAGCGTGGTTACTACGGTAACCGTGAGGCCTTTGGCGCGCGCCAGGGAGCGGGCGCCGACTTTCAGCTCACCGAGGAAAGCCACGATGCTCTCGATCATACCGTTCCCCTTTCAGACAAACTTAATCAGCATACTTTCGCAAGTCTGTTGCCGCCGGGCCTGCTACAAACAATGGCCGTTACATTCCACGCCATTCGATTGAGTGTTCGTTTTCGGAATTGGAACGTTCGGAACGAGACACGATTGAGCTAGAATCAGACTTAATTTTATCGCTCAAGATTTCATCGCTCTTGGAGGCGTGTCGAAGCGTGTCGCCTCACGAATCCGGCGCTAACGAACCGGAGACCGAAGTTACTCAGGCAATCACGTCCGGCGGGACGATCGAAGCGCTGGATATCGGTCCCTATCATCTGCTCAGGCCAATCGGCCGCGGCGGGATGGGCGAAGTGTGGCTGGCCGAGCAGAGGGAGCCGGTACGCCGGCGCGTCGCCATCAAGTTAATAAAAGCCGGAATGGACACGCGCGAAGTAGTGGCGCGCTTCGAATCCGAACGGCAGGCGCTGGCCCTGATGGACCACCCGGCCATCGCAAAAGTTTTCGACGCAGGCTCTACGCCGCAGGGGCGCCCGTTCTTCGTCATGGAGTACGTCGTTGGTATTCCGATCACGGAGTACTGCGACAAGCACAAGATGACAACGCGCCAGCGCCTGGAGCTCTTCATTCAAGTCTGCCAGGGCGTGCAGCATGCGCACCAGAAAGCCATCATCCATCGCGACTTGAAACCATCCAACATCCTGGTGGGCGAGGTGGATGGAAAACCAATGCCCAGGATCATCGATTTCGGCGTCGCGAAGGCCACCACGCAACAGCTAACGGCCGAAACCCTGTATACGCACCTCGGCGCTATCGTGGGGACGCCTGGGTACATGAGCCCGGAACAGGCCGACTCCACCGGAGTAGATGTCGACACGCGCACCGATGTGTACTCGTTGGGAGTGGTTCTGTATGAACTGCTGGCGGGTTCACTCCCGCTGGATTTTCGGAATTTATCATTCGAGGATGTTTTACGGCGGCTGCGGGATGAAGATGCGCCGGCTCCCAGTACCAGGCTCCGCACGCTCGGCGAACAGTCCAGCGTCACTGCGCAAAACCGCGGCTCCGATCGTGCTTCCCTCACCCGGCAGCTCAGAGGCGATCTAGACTGCATCACGCTCAAAGCTTTGGAAAAGGACCGTTCGAGGCGGTATTCCATGCCATCGGAACTGGCGGCCGACATCGGACGGTATCTGCGCAACGAGCCGGTTATGGCTCGTCCGGCCAGTGCCGCGTACCGTTCTCGCAAGTACATCCGGCGTCATCGGATTGGCGTTGCCGTCGCCGCCGCGGCCTGCCTAATGGTGTTCTCCTTCGCCGTGGCTCAAACATTTGAACTGCAGCGGATCAGGAGCGAGCGCGACCGGGCCACTCGCGAGAGGGACCGGGCAGACCGCGTCACCACTTTCATGACCGACATGTTTAAAGTGTCGGACCCTAGCGTAGCCCGCGGCAACAGCATCACGGCGCGTGAAATCCTCGATAAGAGCGCCAACGAAATTGGCTCCATGCTCGGTAGCGAGCCACGGGTGCAAGCCGATCTGCTGGGTGCGATGGCGAGAAGCTATCAGGGGTTGGGGCTATATCCACGCGCCCGCGAGTTGACCGAGAAAGCTTTTATTCTTCAGCGCCGCGCGCTCGGCCCACAGGATCGCAAGACTCTCGAATCGATGAGTTTTCTCGGTTCGACGATGATGTCCGCCGGAAGTGGTTCCCAGGCTCGCAAATGGCTTGAGGATACCTTGGCGATCCAACAAAAAGTGCTGGGGCCCGACGATCCCGACACCCTCACGACGCGGCGTTATCTGAGCGACGTCTTTTTCGCACAGTCCGATTTCCAGGGTGCGGAGCGCTTCGCTCGTGAGACCCTGGCGCTGGAACGGCGGGTCTTGGGAGGCGAGAACCCGAACACCCTGCAAACCATATTGCGGCTGTCCAATGCGTTGGAGTTGCAGGGCCACTATGGGGAAGCGGAGAAGTTGCAGCGCGAAGTCCTTGAGGTTGACCGGCGCATTCACGGCGCCGAAGATCCAGCCACGCTCTTTGTCACCAATCAACTGGCCAAGGTGCTGATCGAAGAAGAGAAGTACCCCGAATCAGAGGGCTTGCTCAGTCAAACGCTGCCAGTGGAACAGCGCGTCTTCGGCCCCCAGCACCCGAACACTTTGGACGCACTCGGCAATTTCGCCTATGCGCATCTCAAAGAGGGCAAGTACGTGGAGGCCGACAAGCTCTATCGCGAAATCCTGGATTCAAAATCGCGTGTATACGGGCCCGACAACATCAACCTCGTTTCGGACATGGAAGAGCTGGCAATCGCCTATACCCGCGAAGGCCGATACGAAGTTGGCGCGCGGATCTTTCAGCAAGCCGTCGCCATCGCTGCGAAGAATAATGACCCTGTGGTGAAGCTCGCCTGGTACAATTTTGCCTGCGCGGCGGCTATTGCCGGACGCCGCGATGAGGCCTTTCGCTATTTGCGCGAAGCGGTCGATAAAGGGTTTGTCTACCCGGATGCGATCAGTGGGGACAAGGACCTCGCCTCGCTGCATTCCGACTCCCGGTTTGCCGCCCTCATCGAAGAAGCCCGCCGGCGCGCCGTAGCGCAGAAGAACTGACGCTCCGAACAGTAGAATGGAATCGCGAGCGATAATGTATCAGATAATTCGGAACATCTGAGTGGTGGCACGGACAGCAATACTACTCGCGCTTTTGGCATGCATCGCGCCTCGGTCGCTCGCGCAATTTTCCGGGCTCAGCACAACGAACAATGGATCGCAGCTCTTTTTCGCCAGCCCCCTTCCCCAGCGTGGGACCGATCAGTATCTGTGGTCCAAAATCTTCCGCATCGATGCGAACGGAGCCGCGCTGGTGGCCGAGGAAGCTCTAACCAGCCCGGGCCCACCCACCAACGCGTATGTTCTCGACGATCCCCAAGTCACTGGCGACGGAACCCTCCTCGTCTATCGAGGCACGATGTATTGCGGCGAGGGCAGTTCGTGCTTCCTGTCCGAACAACAGCTCAGCACGCTGCTCAATACGGTCACGGGCCAATCTACCCTCGTGAGAGGGAACGCCAGCATCAGCAGAAATGGCCGCTATCTGGCTTCCTATAGCTCGGGCAATGTATTCAACCCTCAATTCGTGCTCACCGATCAAACCGGGCCCACCACGCTGTTTCAGGGCAACTTCGCGCCGAGTACGGTTTCTATTGCGGCGGACGGGACCACGGCGCTCACCGTTGGTAACTCCCTGCAGTTGATCAAAGGCGGGCTGCTTTCCACGCTGGTCACTTCAAACGTGAGCGCAGCCGGCATTGATGACGGCGCCACAACCATCCTCTATGAAACCCAGAGTCCCCGGCGGCTGTTCGTGCTGAATTTGAACACCATGCAAACGGAGGAACTGGGGCCCGATAGCCGGGATTCATTCCAGGGCACGCTCAGCGCGGATGGCCAGTGGGTGGCGTACCTTTCGACCATCGGATCCACTCCGCAAGTCTTCTACAGCCGGATCGACGGAAGCGATTGGACGCAACTCGCGCAGTCTAGCGCCGGAGCGGTGGACGTCACGCTGTCCGGTGACGGCAGCACCGTATTTGCGATCACTGGCGATTACTCGATTCTCAGCATTAATGCCGCTACCAAGGCGACAACCACTTTGGTCGGGCCCACGCCGACCCTTGCCAAGGTCCAGCCCACCACTCCGGGCTCGCTTGCCACCGTGCAGGGCATGGGGCTAACCAACACGACTGTTAGCATCGGCGGCCTTCCCGGCGTTATTCTCAGTGCGTCGGATACGTCGATTCTGTTTCAAATTCCCTGGGAAGTTCCGCTCACCGCTGCCAGCCTGATCATCCCCCAAGGCGGCGCTCCCTACTTTGATGACGCCACGCCGCTAAGTTTGGGCCCATTCCTGCCGGAAGCCATTCCACTGGCGCCCGCCGAACCCACCACGGGAACCGTTCCGATCGCGATTCATGCGGATTTTAAGTCGCTGGTAACCGATGAAAATCCGGCCGTCCCTGGCGAAGTCCTGCATATTTATCTCACCGGAGGCGGCGCCGTGAACCCGCCGGTAGCCACTGGGGCCGTTACCCCGAGCAGCCCGCTATCCAGGATTACTACGCCCATCAGCGTTGTCGTCGAGGGCTACGGACAACCGGTCCAACTCTACTTTTTTGGACTCGCTCCCGGCACCATCGGCGTGTGGCAGATGGATGCGGCCGTGCCCTCGGATTGGTCCATGCCATCCATATCGTTTCAAGTCGACTTCAACTCGCCACCGCCCAACTCCTTTAGCGAATCGGTGGGGCAGCCCGATATCCCGGTCAAGACTGGAACTTGAGTGGAAACCGCCGGCAGGCGATATTCAAACTGAGGAGGACGCTCTTGCAGGACTTACTTTATGCCATCCGGACGCTCGGGAAATCGCCGGGTTTTGCCGCGGTCGCGGTGCTTACGCTGGCGGTCGGGATCGGCGCGAACACGGCGCTTTTTTCCGTCGTGAATGGCGTGTTGCTCAACCCGCTGCCGTATCCGCATTCCGAGCAACTGGTGTCGGTTTCTCAAAAGACGCCCGGAGTGGATCAAGGTCCGGTGGTTTATCTGAATTTCCTGGACTGGCAGCGCGACACGCAGACGTTTTCATCCATGACAATTTACCGCAATGAGGATTACAACCTCACCGCTTTGGCCCAGGCAGAACGCCTGAGCGGCTATATGATTTCCGCGGGCTTCTTTTCCACTCTCGGTGTGAATCCCGTTCTTGGACGGACATTCCTCGCCGGCGACGATCAGTTGGGCGCCGCGCCGGTGGTGATTCTCGGCGGAGGTTTCTGGAGCAGGGAATTCGGCGCTTCGCCTGACGTGATCGGGAAATCGCTAACCCTGAATGGCACATCCTACACCGTGGTGGGCGTTATTCCCGGGAGCTTCACTTTCTACGGGCATGACCGCGACGTCTACACTCCCATTGGCCAGTGGAACGACCTGTCGTTCCGCGATCGCCGCATTTCGGTGAGCGCGCACATTGTCGGACGCCTGAAGCCTGGTGTTACGCTCGCGCAGGCCAAGGCCGACATGGACCTGGTCGCGCGCAATCTCGCCATCGCCTTCCCGGTGGCCGACAAAGATCTGGGCATCCATCTGGTCTCCATGAAAGAAGACATCGTCGGCAACGTCCAGCCGTTCCTGCTGGTGCTTCTCGCCGCGGTCGGCTTCCTGCTGCTGATTGCGTGCGCCAATGTGGCCAATCTTCTTCTGGCGCGTTCGATGGGCCGTTCGCGCGAGTTCGCGGTTCGGGCCGCCTTGGGCGCCGGGAATATGCGCATCCTCCGCCAGCTTCTCACCGAAAGTGGTTTACTTGCGGGCTTGGGTGGAACGCTCGGGCTTCTGCTGGCTTTGGGCGCCACCAAAGCAGTGCTGAACACTTTGCCTGGCACATTACCGCGTGCCGAAGAAATTTCCCTCGATGGGCGTGTATTGCTCTTCAGCATGGCCATATCCTTGTTTGCCGCGATTATCTTTGGCCTGGCGCCCGCGCTCAGAAGTTCCAAGGTAGATCTGCAGGAGGTGCTTCGGGAAGGCGGCCGGGGATTGAGTGGGGCGCGTCATCGCCTGCAGCGCGTCTTCGTGAGTGTGGAAGTGGCGCTCGCGCTGGTGCTACTGATCGGCGCGGGGCTGATGCTTCGCAGCCTATCCGCGCTTTGGCGCGTGAATCCCGGATTCATTTCGAGCCACGCGATCACCTTTAACTTATCGATGCCGTCGTCATCGGACACCACTTCGGCCGAGACCCGCGCACGCCTGCGCCAGTTCGACCTGAACATGCGCTCCATTCCCGGCGTCCAGGCTGTTTCCGTCACTCTGGGCTCCCGCCCCATGATTCATGATTCGTCGTTGCCCTTCTGGATCGAAGGACGGCCCAAGCCCGCCAACGACAACGAAATGGCCCAGGCGATGTTTTATCTGGTGGAAGCGGGGTTCCAACAAGCCATGGGAATTACTCTCGAGCGGGGCCGCTTCGTCACTCCGCAGGACAACGAAAACGCGCCCATTGTGATCGACATCGACGATGTTTTTGCGCGCACTGATTTCCCGGGCCAGAATCCGGTCGGGAAGCGTGTCAATTTGACGCAATTCAACGTGCAAGCCGAAATCGTCGGCGTGGTGGGCCACGTGAAGCAGTGGGGGCCGGGCGGCGACCCGAAATCGGCTCTCGAAGCGCAGTTTTACTATCCGTTCATGCAGCTTCCCGAGAAGCTCATGCCGATGGTGGCGAGCGTCGTGGCGGTTGTGCTGCGCACGGCGGGCGATCCAACGGCGATCATGAAATTGGTTCGCCCCGCCGTGAAGCAGACGGACCCGGGCGAGGTGATCTATGGCGTCCAAACCATGGACGACGTGCTGGCCGGCTCCCTGGCCGCGCGCAGACTCTCGATGATTCTTCTGGGTATCTTCGCCGCGCTCGCGCTCGCTCTTGCCTGTGTCGGAATTTACGGGGTGATTTCTTATGTGGTCGGTCAGCGCACCCATGAAATCGGCGTGCGGATGGCGCTGGGTGCGCAAAGCGGGGACGTGATGCGAATGGTGGTGGGCGAGGGCGCGAAGATGGCGCTGGTGGGCGTGGCCGCCGGCCTGGCCGGTGCATTCGGGTTAACCGAGCTCATGGCCAATCAGCTTTTCGGCGTAACCGCGCATGACCCGCTGACGTTCGCCACAGTCGCCATTCTGTTGACGCTAGTGTCGCTCGTCGCCTGTTACCTCCCCGCGCGTCGCGCTGTGCGGGTAGATCCGGTGGTCGCGCTCAGGTGCGAATAGTTTTCTGCAGCTAGACGGGTTGATCGATGGGCGTCTGGCACACACGTTCCAACCCCGCAGCCAATTCTGGTAACTCCGGCAAGCGCAGGCCGAAATCGGTTTCGAGACACGAGCGCAGGGCCGCAACGTCCGGGAGGTTTCGCTTTTCCGCTCCGCTCTTGCGATGGATGGCGAGCGCGTTGTTGAGCAGAGCGTAGCGGCCTTCGGGGTTAACGCGAGCGGCGATCAGCGTGTGCCGAAAGAACGAACTGGGGTGCTGGCACAGATACCAATTGGAAACTTCGTAGTCGGCGGGAAACTGGGGCTCCAGCGTGAAGCGGTAGAAGGGCTTCCATTCCCCGCCCACGGAAGCTTCCAGCACCAGGCCGTTTTCAAGCGGCAGCAGGCGATGCGGCTCATGCGGGGTGGGCTGCGCTACATGCGGTTCCAGGCGCAGGGGAGCTGTCAGGACATTGCCGCCGAATCCGACGTCGGATATGTAGGGCAAGCCGTTCACATCCACCAGAAGCAGCATGTGGCTGCGCGCGCCCACCGGGCTGCCAGGCGGTACATTCCATATCACACGGGCCGCCAGGTTGGTGACGGAAAATCCCAACGCTTCCAGTGCGTGACGGAGCAGAGCATTGTGCTCGAAGCACCATCCGCCGCGGCCTCCCAAGACCATCTTCGCTTGCAGGGAATCGATGTCGAGCGCGACCGGCCAGCCCATTAGCGGATTCAAATTCTCGAACGGAATCGCTGCCGGATGGAGGGCATGCACGGCTTCTAAAGTGTCGAGTGTCGCGCTATGCGGTCCTCGATAGCCGATGCGATCGAGATAGGCGTCGAGATCAAAGATGGAGGACACGAATTATTTGATTTTTTTCATCACTTGATCTTTTTCATAAATGCCAAGATCGGCCCTGAAACGGTTTTATCGGGCGTGTCAATCGAAAATACTTCCGACATATGGCTCTCGCCCTTGAACACCAGCAGCGTGGGACAGTGTTCGGGGCCTGCTTTGCATAGTTCGTCGTGCAGCATCTGGTTGAACGGCATCACACCTGCCGCATCGACACCCGGATCCAGCTCCGCGTCGGCCAGAATGATTTTCACCGATGTCTTCTTCAACTCGGGAAGGCTGGAGCGCGCCAGGCGCGTCGCGGCGTCCACCGGAGGACCACCGAAACCAGCTGGTGGCGCACTACCAGCGGGACGGCCTGCTCCACCAGCGGGAGGTGCGAAGGGTGCATCGGGTCCACCGGGCTGCCCTTGAGTGCGGCCGGGTAACGCACCTGACGACGAAAAAGCTCCACCTTCCACGCCGCACGTTTTGCCGGCGTCGGCCAGCATCGCGAACGGATTTGTGCCGGCGGGAGGCGGCGGCACTTCGAGCGGCGCAATATCAAACGCGGCGGGAGACATGAAGATCACTCCCTTCACGCCCACTCCCTTGGGACCGTACAGCTCCGGCCGTCCGATGTAAGTGCCGAGCGGCATATTGCCGGCCGAGTGCGCCCAGATGAACATGCGGTCCGGATTGCCCTGGTATTTCGAAATATTCGCTTCCACCCACTGGATCATGGCCGAAATATCTTTCGCGCCGGCATCCCAGCCAGGCCCCCCATGGCGCTGCATTTGAACGTAGACCAGCCCGTTCTTGGTGGCCCAGCGGCCGATGTTGTCGTAAAACGCGTTCGCTTCCTTGTCCTGAAGTTCGATCTTGTTTCCTCCCCCGCCGGGGACATAAATCAAAACCGGACGCGATGCCGGACCCTTGTCCGCCGAGAAGATGTCCACCACGTCTTTGGGATTGGGGCCGAAGGAGGCATCGCGCACCACCATGATCCCTGGATATGGTGGAGCGCTGCTGGTAATGTCATTGGCCGGCATGAAAGGCCGGTAAAGCTTCGCCGTGCATGGCGGATCCACAATATGTCCTGTCTTCACCAATTGCGCTTCGATGCCGGCGGGGACCTGGGCTTGAGCTGATACCATCGCGACCGACAGTGCCAAAACCCCGTTCGAAAATTGTCTGAACTTCACTCGTTTCTCCTTTTCAGGCGGTAACGCTCCGCCACGAATCATGATACTGGAAAGCGGAGGCCCCTCAGAAGGTGAACTTCGCGCCGACTTGCACCAGCCTGGGAGCCGCGGCGCTTACCACCTGGCCGAACGTGCCGCTGCTGATATTGCCGTCCACGGCTTGCGGCCCAAAGAACTGAGCATGGTTGAAAACGTTGAAAGCTTCGAGGCGGAATTGCAGGGTTTTCGATTCGGTGAGGCGCAGGGACTTCAGAAGCGCCATGTCGAAGTTCTCCATTCCGGGGCCATAGAAATAGCGGCGCGAAGCGTTTCCGGGAGTGCCGAGAGCGTTGTTACTGAAGAGCGCGGCGTTGAAATACGCCTGTCCATTTCGGGGATTGCGATTCAGATTGAGGGAACCCGGTGCAACGTCTGGCTCGTCGACGCCGTAGTTGTTGATCCCATTCGGCTCGGCGCCCAACAAAGAATTGTCGCCGTAATTCACCAGTGTGACCGGTAAGCCAGTGCTGAAGCGCGTGATGCCCGAGAGTTCCCAGCCTTGCGTCCAGCGGTTCGTAGCGTGGAAGAGATGCGCAAATGGGAGCTGATAGTTGTAGCTCACGACGAAGTTCTGCGTAATATCGAATGCCGACAAAGCCCTGCTGAGTGAGGGATTGAGCGGATTCACCTCTTCGCCCAGATTCGAAGATTGATCGATGGACTTGCTGTAGGTATAAGCCGCGAGCAATTGCAGTGGTCCGCTGGTGTGGCGCAGAGTGACTTGCAAAGAATTGTAGTTGGAGTTGCCGATCGTGGCTTCGAGCGTGTCGCTTCCAAAATTCGAACCCAATTGTCCCCGGGGTCCATTGATGGTCTGTCCGGACGCCGTGACAAAAACGTTGCTTTCGCTGAACGGACCGCAGGGTGTCTGGCCAGGCGCCAGGTTGGCCGGATTGCTGAGATACAGGCAAAGCGCAGGATTACCCGGATTGGCTTCTTCGAGCACCAGTAAGTGATGGGACTGAGATCCCACGTAGCTGGCGCTGAGCACCGTGTTCATTCCCAAGCTGCGCTCAATCGACAGCATGTATTGCTCGGTATAAGGGATCTTGTTGCTCGTGACGTAGTTTGGTATCCCGCTAACGGGTTCAAACTGGGACCAATCGATGCTGGCGTCAGGATGGCTCGCACTGGTGTTCAACGGAGCAAGCGAAACCGGAAAATACGGACCGTTATTTTGACCGTTGGACGCCGTTACGAATGGTGTGGAGAACAGAGGCGGCGCGGGGCTGGTGTAAGTGGTTCCGTAGGGCGCATTCGCGCTGCTAACCCCGATCGCGAGCGCCTCAATGGCAGTGTAAAACATGCCATAGCTGGCTCGGATGCTGGTTTTGCCACCGTCGGGCGTGTACGCCAAGCCGATGCGCGGCGCGAAGTCCCGATTTCCAGGAGGCGCCAGCGTGCGCGATACCCCGGGATCGGTTGGAAACAGGATGCCGGCGGGCGCGGTGGGGAAAACGACCGACTGTTGGCCCGGCTCGAACGTCGCGATCTGATTGTATTTCTCATACCAGGGTTCAATGCGATCCCAGCGCAACCCATAGTTCAAAGTCAGGTTCTGCGTCACTCGCCAGCTATCTTGCGCGTAGATGCCGGCATACTTATTGCGGCCGTAGAAGGCTTGCAATTGACTTTGGTTGTATTGGCTCGGAATGCCGAGCAGAAAGTCCGCGAAATCGACACCGGTCTCGCTGCCGAAGAACAGGAAATTGCCGTTCAACTGGGCGATCGGATTGGTATTGACCTGATCGTAGTGAAACTCGCCACCTAGCGTGATGGTGTGGGTTCCCACTACTTTCGAAAAGTTGTCGCGCCATTGGAAGGTGTTGTTCACCTGCTTCAGCTGGTTGGTGTTGGTGCCGATCGAGAAGTTGTTGAAGTCGACGCTTTCCACGCCTTCTGTTTTGGGCGACAAGGCGACAATTCCAGACGTATTCTCGCCCACCACGAAGCCCTGCGACGCAAGGCTGGTGCCGACGCCCCCCACGGGCTGGCCCAGGTCGATGGCATCCCGCATGAAACTGAAATGGAATTCATTCACCGTGGTGGAACTGAGCGTCTTGGTATCGCCCAAAGCAAGTAGCTGCGCGCGTCCGGAATTCAGAGCGTTGAAACCGGGAACATTGGCGCCGCCTTGCGCCACCGGATAGGGATTGTTCTGATTCCAGCCGTCCAGAAAGTAGTAAGCCGACAGCATGCCCCAGCGCGTAGTGGCGTCGAGCTTATAGGCTCCTTTGTCGTCGTTCAATGTCTGATTGTAAGACGAAGTCGAAAAGGTGCTGTTCGCGTTGTTAGGTGCGGGAATATATTTCAGCAGATTGGTTGCCGGAGCGGACCATGCACTTTGCGGAATCACGGCGTTTGGAAGAACGCACTGCGCGGAGCTGGTGCATCCGGCGAAATAATAGGGCTCGCCCGCGGTGACTCCATAGCCGAGTTTTTGCGAAAGCTGGTTGGCCCAGTAAGAGCCGGTCACGGTTCCAGCTAAAGAACTGGCCACCTGGCTAAAATTGCCGTCGCGCTCTCGGAGCGACGGAACCGGGATCTCGCCTGTGTCGATGCCTTGCGTGGATCGGGTTCCCTGATAGTCGGCGAAAAAGAAGACCTTGTTCTTCCGGATCGGGCCGCCGAAGATTCCTCCGAACTGGTTCTGGTCAAACGCGCCGCGCGTGGGAGAGAAATAGTTGCGGGCATCGAGGTCCGTGTTGCGCAGGAATTCGAAGATGTCGCCGTGGAACTGGTTGGTTCCGGACTTGGTGACCACTTCGATCTGGCCGCCGCTGAACTCGCCGTACTCCGCGTCGAAGTTGCTGGTGAGAATCCGGAACTGGGCGATCGAATCCAGGTTGGGAACAATGGCAGCGCCCATATTGACGTCTTCTTCGACGTCGCTTCCATTCAACACAAAGCTATTGGCAAATTCCCGCTGGCCGTTGATCGAAATGGTGCCTGGATTCAAATCGCCGGAGGGAGAAAGGGCGCTCGCGCCCACGTCCTGCACCGTGTCGGAGGTGATGGAGGTAACCGGAACCACGCCGGATTGAAGCGCCAGCAAGTCCGTGAAGCTGCGACCCAACAGCGGAACGGCGGTCATCTGTTTGCCGGTAATCACCTCGCCCAGTTGAGTGTCGACGGTTTCGACGTGCGCGGCCGATTCGGAGACGGTGACGGCATCGGTTCTTTCGCCGATCGTGAGAGACGCATCCACCACCACCTTGCTGTCGACGTTGATGACGACGCCGGTGCGCCTGATAGGCTTGAAGCCTGCCGCGTCTACCTCTACGTCATAGCGTCCGACGGGCAAACTCTGGAATGAATAGAAGCCCCGGTCGTCGGCGGTGATGCTTCGCTTCACGGCCGTGGACGTTGCGGTCGCCGACACCCTCGCCCCAGGTATGGCAGCGCCGGCGGGATCGGTGACCGTGCCCAATAGACTACCGCCGTCACTTGCAAACAAGATACAGCCTGAGAAACAGAATAGAAGCAGCGCCTTCAACGGAGCAGTTCGAAGCCCTGGGGAAAGCCTTTTATTTTCAGCGGTTAATTGGTGCTGCATGATGTGCGACTAGATTGGTCTCATATTATAAAAAGCCTCCTGTCAAGTCAACAGAAATCAGCAAATGATTTGCAGGTGAACTCGAACGGCACTTATCTCAAGGTGAGTGGAAGCGAGTTACGCTTCCCAGGGATTGAGCACTTGGGCGCTCGGGAAATCGCTGGCGTTGCGAGAAACAACGGTCAGGTTGTGATGAAGCGCGGTGGCGGCGAGCAAGCCGTCGATAACCGGCAGAGCTTTTCCTTTGCGCCGGGCCTCGGCTGCGATGGAACCCCAGCGGTCGGCTATGCCTGAGTCAATGGGAACGATTCTTCCCGCGAAGCGGGCTTGGAGGTCGACTTCCAGCCACGTTTCCAGGCGGGTCCGACGTTTGCCCTGGGGCAACGCGGCCAATCCCTTACGAATCTCTCCCAGGGTGAGAACGCTCAGATAGAGGATTGCCTCATCAGTGGAATCCACCCACTCGAGGACGCGCGGTTCCGGATTGGGCCGGACAAGTTCGGAAATGCAGTTGGTATCGAGCAGATAGCCGCTCATACCTCAAGATCGCTCATACCTTAAGATCGATCTCACGTCCTGGGTCTGGGTCGCGTTCCAGATCGAGCTCGATACCCACCAGCGGCGATTCCCGAAAGAACTGCACCAGGCTCTTGGGCTGGTGCGATTTGGCGGTAAGCCGCTCATATTGCTCTTCGGAAATCATCACGACGCCCTCCTTACCCTGGCGCGTGATCCGCTGCGGGCCAGCGGTTCGCGCTAAGCGAAAAACTTCGCTGAATCGTGCCTTGGCTGTTTGCACCTGCCATACAGTGCTGGCTTGGGTCAATTCGTCTCCGAATGTCTTCATAATTGGGCCACGGCCAGATGAAACTAGTCTGACTAGTTTTAGTCTAATGTGCGGGGGGGGATTTGTCAAGCCATGCCGCGGCGCGCGAATGGCAGGCTGAGCACGAAGATTGTGACGCCCAGCAGCACAATCGCCGGGCCCGGCAGGAAGCGGAAGCTCTCGGCCAGCCATACGCCGGTGACAGAGATGGCTCCGCCGAGGATTGCCGACAGGATCACGTATCGCCGCATACTCTGCGCCAGGTTCTTGGCGATAGACGCCGGGATGATAGTGAGCGCGCCCATCAGGAGGGTTCCCACCAGCTTGATTCCCAGCGCCACGATCATGGCGAAGATCAAGAGCAGCGCCAAATCGTAACCGCGCCCCAAACCATGCACTTTCGCCAGGTCCGGTGAAACGATCAGGAACAGGAACCGCTTGGCGAGCGCGAAGCACAGCGCGGATAACACCACCGCGGTAACGAGGATCGCCGCCAACAGGGGCAAAGACAGCATGGGAAACGCGCCGAATAGGGACTCGATGACATCGGCATTCGGAATCATGAGGATTCCGATCGCCAGGCTAGCGGTGAACAGGAGTCCGACAATGGCGTCGGGCGGCACGCGGCTGCGGCCTTCCAGCCAGAAAACCAGAAACGCGGCGCCGATCAGAAAGACCATGACTCCGTAGAAGGGATCCAGGCGATAAATGAGGGCCAGCGCAATGCCGGGCAAAGCCACGTGAGAAAGTGCATCGCCCACCAGCGCCATTCGCCGCAACAGGATGAAGGGCCCCACGCTGCCGGAGGCGATCCCGACCAGCAAAGCAATCCAAAACGAGGTGTGCGGAGCGGCGTGCATTTCCGTGAGCATCAGTGCTCGTGATGATAGAAGCTGGCCTCGCCGTAAAGGGTGGCCAACGCCTGCGGATTCAGGGCATCCACCGGCGCGCCCTGGCACACCACGCTCTTGTTCAGACACAACACCCGTTGCGCATAGCGGTAGACGACGCTGAGATCGTGCGAAATGAGGAGCAGCGCCGTTCCACGCTCCATCTGGACCCGATGGAGCAGCGTGTAGACCGTCTCCTCGAACCCTGCATCGACGGCGGCTGTCGGTTCGTCCAGAAGCAGCACGCTCGGTTTTCGCAGCAACGCCGATGCAATCAGCACCCGCTGCGTCTCGCCGCCGGACAATTCTCCCAGCCCCTTGCCGAGGACCCGCCCATCCAGGCCCATCAGCTTCAGTTCTGCGTCCAGTTGCTTGCTGAAGGCTGCGCTCGGACGCCAAAAATTGGGCGATTGCAACAAAAAGAATTCCATGGCCGAGATGGGAGCGGAGCGATCGACCGAGAATCGCTGCGGAACATAGCCGATTTTGACAGCGGGATCCCATTGAACCAGGCCGGCATGTGGAACCAGTCCCAGCAAGGCCCGAAACAGAACAGTCTTGCCGGCGCCGTTAGGTCCGATCACAGCGAGTGCCTCGCCCTGTTTCAGCTTGAATGAGACGTTCTGGAGAACCGGCAGACCGTCGAGAGTGACGGATAAGTCCTCAACGGTCAGGACGGCATTGTCAGTCATGCGGGGTTCGCGTTGGACATCCTATGGTTACGATAGCCCACTCTCACTGCCGGAAAGTAGAGGATGTTGTTGGCGCGGAACATGCCTTCAGGTACGCCTTGACAAAGAATACAAGTTCCCGCCGAAAAGTGTCGAACTGCTTCTCGGGCGCGTTGGATTCGACAGCGTTGGATTCGAGCAATCTGCGGCTCACTCCAGACATGCTAATCTGCAGCATCGAGGCCACCAGCTGCGGGTCCCTCGCGAGGGGTTCGCGGGCCGTTGCTAACATTCCGGCGATCGCTTCATTGGAACGAACTCCCATGTGCTGAACGATCCTGCCAGCGTCCACATCGGCACTCACGGAATACAGAGCGACACTCGTTCGCGCATCTTTCATCTTGGCGTCCAGGAATGTAGTGACGAGAGCCGTGGCCATCTGATCGAGAGAGTTGCCCTTCTGCTCCCGGCAGACTTGTTCCACTGCGTCGGCAACCGCGTCGAGGTGCTGTTTCAAGGCAGCCTGCAGGAGCGCGCCTTTGTTTGGAAAGTACTGATACAAAGTTCCGACCGACACACCGGCTCGCGACGCTACCCTGGTAGTGGTCAAGCGCTCCTTGCCTACGCTCAGCAAAACCTGAATAGTCGCTTCGAGAATGGCGCCTACGCTGGCAGCCGAGCGCGCTTGAACCGGCGATTTGCGGGGCTCCAAGAGTACATGGGAATGCTGAGGCAAATGCGAACTCCTAACCCGAGGCTTTCTTCATCTAACCACAGGTAAGCTCAACGAATGCAAGCGATGAACACAAGAAAATAGGAGAAAAAGAATGACCAAACGGACGGACCTGGGTGGCAGCTTCAGACTCCGCGGAAATTCGATGACCGTGAACCGTATGGGTTACGGCGCGATGCAACTTACCGGTCCACAAGTGTTCGGACCTCCGCGGGACGTCGACGGCGCGATCGCTGTTCTACGAGAGGCCGTTCAGAGGGGCGTGAACCATATCGATACCAGCGATTATTACGGTCCCCATGTGACGAATCGGATTATCAAGCAGGCGCTCCATCCCTATCCGGATTCGCTCGTGATCGTTACTAAGGTGGGTGCTCGCCGAGGATCGGATGCGTCCTGGAATCATGCTCTTTCTCGTCAGGACCTCATCGATGCCGTTCACGACAATCTGCGAAATCTCGCGCTTGAGAGGCTGGATGTTGTCAATCTCCGCGTCGGGGGAATGATGGGGCCGGCGGAGGGATCCATCGAAGAACCGTTGTCGGTGCTCGCCGAGCTCAAAGCTCAGGGCTTGATTCATCATCTCGGCCTGAGCAATGTCAGCCCTCAGCAGTTCGCCGAGGGTCAGAAGATTTCCCAGATCGTCTGCGTGCAGAACTATTACAACGTGGCACATCGGGATGACGATGGCTTCATCGACGATCTTGCGGGGCAGGGAACAGCTTATGTGCCATTCTTTCCGCTGGGAGGGTTCACTCCGTTACAATCGTCGGAGCTTAACCGGGCAGCGGCGTCACTCGATGTCACGCCAATGCAGGTGGCGCTCGCCTGGCTCCTTCATCGCTCACCCAATATCCTGCTGATCCCCGGGACATCTTCCACCGAACATCTTCAAGAGAATCTGAGGGCTGCGACCCTGCAACTTTCTCCGGCAGTGCTCGCGGAACTCGACGCCATCGGACGCGGGCGCTCTTAACCGAGGCTGATCGCGAGGCAGGAACGCACGGCCCACGACATGACCGTCGCTAAGGGCCGTATCATGAGGGCATCGGCCCATGGAGTTTCGCAAAGACAACCTGCTGCCCTGCCTGGTGGGTGCGGCGGCAGTCACGACGCTGGTGTCTATCCGAGTCTTCGAGATATTGATGGCCGCGGCGCTGATCGCGTTGATCGTTACGCACCGTTGGCGTGTTCCGCCGGTCTGGTTGCCGCTCGCTCTCTTTTTGCTCGGAACGCTCGGGTCGCTCTTCGCTTCCGGGCACATCCGCGACGGCCTTCCACAGGTCAGGAAATTCTACGTTTATCTAATGCTGTTTCTGGTGACCAGCGCGGTTCGAACAGTCCGGCAGGTTCGCTGGATCGCCATCGGATGGGCGGTCGCAGCCGCGCTGTCGTCTCTCTGGGCGCTGAAGCAATTCCATGAAAAATACCGCGCCGCTGAACTTGCACATCAGAACTTTTACGACTCCTACGTAGATGCGCGCATCACCGGATTTATGGGCCATTGGATGACGTTGAGCGCGGAGTTGATGATGGCGCTTCTCGGGATCGGTGCGCTCATATTTTTCGCCAGGGAGCGGAGCGGCGTTCGGTGGCTGGTTACCGCCGCGGTTCCGGTGAGCATTGCTTTGGGATTGGCATGGACGCGCAGCATGTGGCTGGGAACGCTTTGCGGCGCCTTATATCTGACCTGGTTCTGGAGGAAATGGGCGCTGGCAGCCATCCCGGTGCTGATCGCCGCGCTGCTGGTCGCGAATCCTCTCGATATCCGCGAACGGGCCGTTTCTGCGCTTTCTCCTCACCAAGGCCAGACCGACTCCAACGCTCATCGCGCGGAGCTGCGCCGAATCGGTTGGGAGATGATCAAGGCGCATCCCTGGCTGGGCGTCGGGCCGGAACAAGTGTCGCGTCAATATCAGGATTATATCGGGCCGGACATGCCTCGGCCACAAGCGTCACAATATTACGGTCATCTCGAAAACGACTACATCCAATACGCGGCCGAGCGCGGTGTTCCGACCACGCTCGCTCTGCTCTGGATGATCGGGTGGGCGCTCTTCGACTGCGCACGCGCGCTGCGCCGTCTCCCATCGGATGCCGAAGAGCGATGGGTGCTGCACGCTGCAATCGCCGTGATGGCGAGCGTGCTGGTGAGCGGTTGGTATTCCTGGAATCTGAACAACAGCGAAGTGCTCGCGATGTTTCTGGCCGTGATGGGGTGCGGTTATGTGGCTATCTGGTCAGCCCATCTGGTCAGCCCAGGCTAAGGCGGAGAAGCCAGCAAGCGCAGGTAAAACCGCTCGGTCTGTTCGACAGTTCGCTCAATAGAAAACTGCGCTGCACGCGCGCGCGCGTTGCGGCCGAAATCGGACCAGAGCGCGGGATCGGATGCGGCATCCATAATCGCGCCGGCCAGCGCGTCAGGTGATTCAGGCGGCACCAGCCAGCCTGATCTCGCGTGCTCCACCAATTCCGGCAGTCCGCCGACATTGCTCGCGATCACTGGCAGCCCGAATGCCATGGCGCGTAGTGCGGTCAAACCCCAACCTTCCGAACGCGAGGGCATGATGTAGAGATCCAGCGCGGCGTAAAAGTCGTCCAAGTCATCCAGGAAGCCCGGCAGTTGGACCATGCCGGCAGCCTGGCGCGCCAGTTCGGATCGTTCCGGCCCGTCGCCCGCCAGCAGCATTCGTGCGCACGGCAGCCTGGGTGCCAGCAGCAACGCCGCTTGGAGCGCGACGTCCTGGCCTTTTTCGCGAGTGAATGCGGCAGCGTGTCCAACGACGAAATGGTCGCTTTCGTAACCCCAGCGCGCGCGCGCCTTGGCACGTAACTCCGGGGCGGGTAATTGCTTCGGGAGTTGGATGCCCGGCGAGATCACTGCGATGTGCGAATCGGCCACGCCGGCCGCGAGCAGAACCTGTCGCACCGATTGCGAATTCGCGATCACTCCATGGCACGTGCGGCCGTACTTCCAGCGATGGAACATCGGATGCCGGGGCGTAAAGGCCACCTGTCGGCTCGCCACGCGCCGGAGTGGAAGGCCGAGGGATGCGCGGAAGGAAATGGTTTGCGCCCGGGCGTCGTGCGCGTGCACGACTTCGAATTGCTGGTCACGAAGACGCGAGCGCAAGGTGCCGGCCCCCGGCAGTGCCATCACTTCCAGTCCTTCTCCCGCCGCGCGATTGGCGAGCGGGCTGCCTTGCGGGCAAACGATCAACTGGGCGTGGCCCCGTTCCTTCAATCCACGCGCCAGCGACAACAAGAGATCCTGGCCGCCGCGAAAATCCTTGCCGGTATCGATATGAACAATTTTGAGAATGCCGGGCCTCCTCGAAAGCATAGCGCAGGCCACCTTCGCCTCCGGCTTTGCTAGAATTCCGATGGACTACATGTGGGCCGCTTCGATTCCACCGTTCCCTTTTACGCTCGGTACCGCGAGCCCTATCCGGCGAGCTTCTTTCGAGAGGTCGCGCGGCGCGAGGGTCTGGAGGGCGACGAAAGACTCATCGATATCGGATGCGGGCCGGGATCGCTCGCCATCGGCTTCGCTCCCTACGCGAAATCGTGCATGGGAGTGGACGTAGAGACGGAGATGCTGTCAGCCGCCCGCGTGGAAGCGGCACGAGCCGGAGTGCATGTGGATCTGATGCAGGCGCGAATCGAGGATCTACCGTCGGATATCGGGCTCTTTCAAGCCGTGACCATCGGGCGCGCGCTGCATTGGTTCGATCGTCAAGAGGCCATTGCCGTGCTCGAGAGAATCGTCGATGCAAATGGCTGGATTGCGATTTGCGGCACCAGAACTTATAGCGCGGCGGCCGAGGGATGGACGGGAAAATTCCACGAAATCCGCCGGGCATGGTCGTCCGATCCGGACGAAAGCCGCTATCACATCAATCTCGAAGACTGGTTCGGCGGCACGCGCTTCCAGAAAGCTGACGAAGTTGAAGTAACCGAGACGCATCAGGTTACCATCCCGGATCTTATCGGCCGTGCGCTTTCTTTATCCACCACGTCGCCTGAGGCGCTGGGCGATCGCCGTCCGTCTTTTGAAGTTGCGATGCGAGAAGCTCTGGAACCGCTATCGGCCAATGGCGTGTTCGATGAGCGGGTTACGGCCATCGCGACGGTGCTGCGATAAGAACCTGGCCAGAACGTCATCAAGACGTAACGTCGTATTCATGCAGAGTTCACTTGGCTGTAAGACACTAGGCGGACGTGCGCCATGCTGTATTGACCAAGCTGGTTCTTGCTTCGTTTGCGATCGTGACATTTGCGCGCGCCACAGAGCCGCCGGGTAGCGCTTGCAGCAGACCGGCCGCCGGGAGCGCGGTCCCCGAACCAGAAGACTTGCGTAGCCGGGACGGGGTGCTGAAAGTGGATCTGACGATTCGCAACTCCACTCAGGCGGACGGGTCCGCTCGATACTGTTACGTCGATGGAAACGGCAATCAATCGCCCAATCTGCGTCTGAAGCCGGGCGATCTTCTCATTCTGCACTTGAAGAACGATTTGACGGATCCCGATCCTAAAAGCGTTCCAGCCGCCCATGTTCACGCTCACATGAATACCGAAAAGAGCGGAGACTCGTGCGTGAGCGGCGCCATGCTTCCGACCTCGACCAATCTTCATTTCCATGGTTTGACCATTCCTTCGGTTTGCCACCAGGACGACGTGGTGAAGACATCAATCAGTCCTCGCGATCCGCCCTTCGAGTATCGCTTTCGCATTCCTCAAGACGAGCCGCCGGGATTGTATTGGTACCACCCCCACATCCACGGATTCAGCAAAGCGCAGGTTCTGGGCGGAGCATCGGGCGCGTTGATCGTCGAAGGAATCGAAGCCGCGAACAAGGAAGTGGCGGGTTTGCCGGAACGAGTGCTCATTATTCGCGATCAGGATTTGCTCAACCCGAACGCGCCGCCTTCCAAGTCGGAACCAGTTCTGCCCAAGCTGATGCTGGATCATGACGGAGACGCAATCAATAATGGCACGGGCTTTGGTAAACCGGCCAAAGATGTCTCCATCAATTTCGTTCCGGTGCCATACCCCAACTATCCGACTGCTGCAATCGAAATGAAACCTGAGGAGCGGCAACTGTGGCGTGTGTTGAATGCGTCGGCGATTACCTACCTGAATCTGGCGTTTCTATTTAACCGCGTGCCCCAGTCGCTTGGCTTGGTGGCATTGGATGGCGTCCCTCTCAACCACAATGGCACGTCCGGAGATTTTGTCAGTTGGCAAAACCACCTCGGAGTGCCGCCGGGGGCGCGGGTGGAATTCATCGTTAAAGGGCCTCCGCTGGGAGTCACGGGACTTTTCGTGACCCGAACCGTGGATACCGGACCTGGCGGGGAAAATGATCCCAATCGCGCCCTCGCCACGGTGAAAGCTTCCGCCGGCGCGCCAGAGCCGCGATCTGTGCTTGCGGCATCGCCCGAAACGTTGCGTGCTTCGCCCGTGCCGTGGCTGGGAAATGTCACTCCCGTGCGTACCCGGAGACTGTACTTTTCCGAAAAGCTGAGCGATCCGAATAATCCCGACAGCGCAATGGAATTTTACATTACGGTGGACGGCCAGACGCCTGCCATGTTCAATCCCGATTCCGGCTTGCCCGACATCATCGCCAGGCAAGGAACGGTGGAGGATTGGATCGTCGAGAACCGGTCTAATGAACTGCACGCGTTCCACATTCATCAACTGCACTTCTTGTTGCTCGATTATCTCGGCAAGCCCGTTAACGAACCGTTTCTCCGCGATACCGTGAACGTCCCGTACTACAAGGACAAGATGCTCGTGTATCCCAGCGTCAAACTGCGAATGGATTTTCGCGATCCGAACGCTGCGGGTACATACCCATACCATTGCCATCTGCTGGAACACGAGGATGGCGGAATGATGGGGCTGATTCGCGTGGAGCCGGCGGACGCCGTGAAACCGGCTGTGGTTCGAGTTCCCTGATTGTAATTCGAAATTCACGCACTGAACATTGAGGTGCAACTTTGGTGACTAATACTGGACGGCATTGGTTAGAAACCGCTACAGAAAAGAGAGAATGAATGTCCTTTAGACAAGCAGCATCAAATGCCTTTCACGGCCTGCGCATGGCGATGGCGTCGCTTGCGCTTTTTCAGTTCGTAGCCGGCACTACATTGAACGCCCAGACATCGCAAGCCTACGTTGCGGCAACCCGCACGCCGATCAAACACGTTATCGTGATCATCGGCGAAAACCGGAGCTTTGACCATGTCTTTGCGACGTATCAGCCCGCAGCCGGGCAAACGGTTTGGAACCTGCTCTCCGAGGGGATCGTAAACTCCGACGGAACTCCCGGGCCGAACTTTTCCAAGGCCGCGCAGAGCGCAGCCACGGACGAAGCGCCTGATGCCTTTATATTGAGCCCTCCCAAAACTCCATTTCTGAACAATGTCCTGCCCGCGCCATTGGTGGGAGGTCCCAAAGATTCCTACGTCACAGGGGACAGCCTCACCTTGGCCCAGCAATCGGAGAATGGTCTCAGCTCGAGTTCTTATCAATATTTAGTCTCGGGTGGAAGCGGATTAACGTCCAAGACGCCGGATACCCGAATTACGAACGTCAACGCGTTACCGGCGGGCCCCTTTCAACTGACGAACGGTACGACATTCACGTACGACTCCTACGCCGCCAGCCCGGTCCACCGCTTTTACCAGATGTGGCAGCAGTTGGATTGCAACGCGGCCAACGCCACGACGGCCAATCCTTCCGGTTGCGATGCAGGTTTGTTCCCGTGGGTAGAAGTCACCGTCGGCGCCGGTACCAATGGCTCCGCACAAGGTTCCACCTTCAGCACCGAATACTCGGCTACCGGGACCACCACTGGTGAAGGGTCCACGTCCATGGGATTCTACAATGTCCAAAATGGAGACGCACCTTATTTCAAGATGCTCGCGGATAACTATGCGATGAGCGACAACTTCCACCAGTCCGTGAACGGCGGCACCGGCGCAAACCATATCATGCTGGGTCACGGCGACGCCATCTGGTTCAGCGATGGCAATGGGAATGCTATCGAGCCTCCGCATAACGTAACAGTGGTGCCGGGAACCCCCAACGCGGGCATGGTGGATGAAGTAGAAAATCCGAATCCGGCGGTTGGCACGAACAATTGGTACGCCGAGGACGGTTACGGCGGTGGTTCTTATGGCTCGCCCTCGTACGGCGGAGGATCGTACACCAACTGCTCGGACGCCACTCAACCCGGAGTCGCGCCGGTTCTCGAGTACCTTTCGTCTCTCAACCCGCCCATCCCCTCACGCTGCCAAGCGGGTCATTATTACCTGTTGAATAACTACAATCCGGGTTACTTTGGCAACAGTAAGAATGCGTTCACCGATACCAACGCAAACAATACGGTGTTCACCATTCCGCCCTCATCGACGCGCAGCATTGGCGACGTGATGATCGCCTCCGATGTCTCCTGGAAGTATTACGGTGACCAATGGAACAACTATGTGCCGGATCCCTATCAGCTCAACTATGGCGCAGTTGGCGCCAATACCGACGAGTACTGCAACATTTGCAACCCGTTTCAGTACGATACTTCCATCATGGCCAACTCCGCGAACGTTGCGGCCCACATTCAGGACACTGCGAATCTTTACTCCGACATTCAGTCTGGAGCACTGCCCGCCGTTTCTTTCGTGAAGCCAAGTGGCCTGGTGGACGGACATCCATCGTCCTCGAAACTGGATCTCTTCGAAGGCTTCGTGCAGAAGATCGTGGAGGCCGTACAGGCCAACAAGAGTCTCTGGGCGAGCACGGCGATCTTCATCACCTTCGATGAGGGCGGCGGTTATTACGACTCCGGCTATGTCCAGGCGCTCGATTTCTTCGGCGACGGCACGCGAATTCCGATGATGGTTGTGTCGCCCTACACCACCCCGGGCTACATCTCGCACACGTATGCCGATCACGTTTCCATCCTCAAGTTCATCGAGGCTAACTGGTCTTTGCCTCCGGTGACCAGCAGCAGCCGTGACAATTTTCCGAACCCGATCGCGACGGAAACCAATCCGTACGTGCCCGTCAACAGACCGGCGATCAGTAACCTTCTCGACATGTTTACGTTCAGTAGCGAATTCGGATATTAGTCCGCACCACCTGATTTAATGCGCAGGGCGCTGGCATGGGATGCACATCCCGGGTCGGCGCCTTGTTCGTTTGTAGTGTCATGATTCTGTTCATGAGAGTGGGGTTCCAGCAAGCCTTGGCGACGCCTGCGTGATAGCATTTGAAGCTACGCGAGGTGTGTGACGATGCGAAATGCCAAGCTGCTTTTGCTGACAGCTCTGGTGGCCGGTGCGCCAGGGTTGGTCCAAACGGGGTGCGCGCAAATGGACCCCACGGGCGAGTGGGCGCCGCAGTTCGACGAGGATTTTCTGGAGCGCATCCCGGGGCCCGATATCGGCGATTACCTCGGGCTGCCCATCAATGACGCCGCGCGCCTGCGGGGCGATAGCTGGGATGCGTCCCTGCTCACGCTGCCCGAGAATCAGTGCCGCCCGCATCCTTCCGATTACGCCTGGCGTGGTCCGGCGAACCTGCGCATCTGGAAGGAAGTGGACCGCGACACGCAGAAGTTGATCGCTTATCACACGCACATTTCCTGGCAGGCGCCCGAGCGAACCATCTGGATGGACGGCCGGCCACATCCGCCCGCTGAAGCCGATCACACCTGGCAGGGATTTTCCACGGGAAAGTGGGATGGCGACGTTCTGACCATCACCACCACGCATTTGAAGGAAGGCTGGATCCGGCGCAATGGAATCCCGCGCAGCGAGAATGCCAGCATCACTGAACACTTGTTCCGGCATGGCGACCGTCTCACGGTGATGGTGATCATCAACGATCCGGATTATTTGACGGAGCCATTTGTTCGGACTACCGATTTTCTTTACGACGCACGCCAGGAGATTGCTCCCTATCCGTGTGAGGCAGTGGTGGAAGTGCCGCGGCCCAGAGGCACGGTACCCAATCACTTGCCGGGCGACAACAAATTCCTCACCGAATTTGCCAATCGCGAGAAGGTGCCGTTCGCCGCTACTCGCGGTGGGGCTCAAACCATGTATCCCGAGTACCGGCTGGCGATGAAAACGGCTCCGACCGACGTGGCCGCGATCATAGCAGCCACCGACGCCGGGCCTGCCACGGAGCAGAATGCAATCCGCCCGGCCAGCGAAAACGATGGCGAAGTCCACACGCAGCATGTACAGGGCAACGTCTATATGCTTTCTGGCGCGGGCGGGAACATTACCGTGCAAGTGGGTAAGGAAGGCGTGCTGATGGTAGACACTGGTCTCGCGAACATGAGCGACAAAGTGGTGGCAGCCATCCGGAAGCTATCGGACGGACCCATTCGCTACGTGATCAACACGCACGTGCATGCCGATCATACCGGCGGCAACGAAAAGATCGCCAGCCTGGGGAGCACCATTGTGGGAGGTAACGTTACCGGCGACATCGCGGACGCAGGCAAGGGCGCCAGCGTGATCGCGCATCAGACGCTTCTGGATCGCATGAGCATGAAGGATGGGAATCAACCGGCCTATCCTTCAGGCGCGTGGCCCACCGACACGTTCACGGACGAAAAGGATTTTTACTTCGATGACGAGGGAATCCAGGCGATCCATCAGCCGGCTGCGCATACCGATGGCGATAGCTTCGTCTTCTTCCGCCGGTCCGACGTGGTAAGCGCGGGCGACATCTTCGTCACCACCGGCTATCCGATCATCGACCTAGCAAGGGGCGGCAGCCTGCAGGGTGAGGTGGACGCACTGAACCGATTGATCGCTCTCACCATTCCGGCCGGTAAGCAGGAGGGCGGCACGATGGTGATTCCGGGTCACGGACGGTTATGCGATCAGGCGGACGTGGTGTTCTACCAGGAAATGGTGACCATCCTGCGCGACCGCATCCAGTCCATGATCAAGAAAGGAATGACGCTGGAACAGGTGAAGGCCGCGCGTCCCACGCGCGACTACGATCCAGTGTATGGCTCGACCAGCGGCTTCTGGACCACCGACATGTTTGTGGAAGCGGCGTATAAGAGCCTGGGCGGGAAGTAAGTTCAAATATCATGTAAGTTCGAACATCAAGGGCGGCGCTCGCGTTTTCCACGCGCGATCTCGGACGTCAGTTTGTTGAGGCGTTGCTCCCAGAAGCCGCGAAACTGGCCCATCCAGGTATCCACTTCCTGGAACGGCGCGGATTCTATCGAATAAACGCGGCGGGCTCCATCCACGCGAACGGCTGCAAAGCCGGTTTCACGCAGCACTTTCAAATGCTGGGAGACTGCCGCTTGGGAGATACCGAATTCGTTTTGGACCGCGTCCACCAGTGTGCCGGCGGCTTGTTCACCGGTCGCGAGCAGCTCCAGAATGCGGCGTCGAACGGGATCGCCGAGAACGTCAAATGCGTGCATCGCCGGTATAGAATGCCAGAGTTTGCTTCGCTGCGCTCAGGGCGGCGGCTGCATCGGTTCCTGAAGCTATCGACGCTTTCGACCATTCGTCGCTGCTTCGGCGCATGAATTCCTTGCCTTCTTCCGACTTCGACCAGGCGGCCGCCTGCTGTGGGTCTTTCGACTCACGTGTTGACAGATTCCGGCCAAGTGCCATGAGCGTGAGGTCCCAGCCCACCCCCACTGCGCCTGGTCCATATTGATTCCAAAGTTCGTCCGGAACGTGTGCGATGTGTTCCAGACGCAGCAGCGTTCCACCGTCCGACAATTCCTGGAGTTGAACGCGAACCCAACTTACTTGCCCGCCGAATTCCCAGGTGAGAGCCAGATGGCGAGGCGGTTCGCAAGCGGTGATTGTTCCACCGGCGTTGCCCTCCAACTGGTAGCGTCCGCCAAGGCGCAGATCGCCCGAAATTGGCAGGAACCATCGCGGGATGCGGCCGGCATTGGCGATGGCATCCCAAACATCGTCCAGGGTTGTGTCGTACGCGCAGGTTGCCACCATCACGCGAGCCGGGCGCCCGTCATGCTCGCGATTCTGAACCTCGCGGGTTACGGATCCAACGTAGCGAAGAACATCGATGGTCACGAAGAAAGAATATCGCTAGCTACTTATATAAGTCAAGACTTATTTAGCGGCCTGCAACCAGCTCTCGGCCGCCCGGACCTGAGGAAGATCGCGATCGGCATTTTTCCAGGTATCCAGAAATTCACGATAGGCCTGGGCGGCCTCAACGCGCTTGCCTTCACGGTCGAAAGCCAGCGCGATTCCGTACAGTGCGAAGCCGGAACGGGGACGGTCATGGAGCTCTTTGCGAAACGCCTCGCGAGCATCCGAATATTTTCCCGCGCGAATCAATGCATGGCCCAAGGATTCCAGCTCCGGCCGCGAATACTGGGGCGGCTCTGAGTAGCCGAGTTCCTTCTCGTTCTGGGCCGCTTGATCCAGCAAGTCCCGCATCTGATCGAAATCGCCCCGGTAGCCGGCTATGTTTCCTCTGAGATCAAGCGACGCGGTCTCGAGGATTCGGACCACCTTGTCGCGGATGTTTTTGGTTTGTTCTTCAAGCTTCTGCTGTGACAGCCGCCAGAGCAGGGCATCCAGCGTATCGGACTGCCGCTCGGCATCCGGCAACTGGCCGGCTTGGGCCGCCTTCATCGCTCGCGCGTAGGCCACCAGCCCGTCGCGATAGCCGCGTGCGGCAACGCTCAACTGGGCGTCGGGAACGCCGAAGCTGATCGGTTGCTGGATAGCATCGTCCCACAAGCCAAATCGAAGGGCGAGCCGCGCCGCGGAGCTGCCCACTTGCAGAATGTAGAAGGCGGGATTCGATGATTGATCCGGGTTGTCCGAGGCTCCCACTAACGCGGAGGCGTGCTGCAGCGCTTCCCGATAACGGCCGGCTTCGGCGCAGTCCGCGATCAGGTAGCTCAAGTTGTGCGCGAAGTTCCAGTCGTCGCTCAGGCTGACGTGCTCTCGATCCATGTACTCTTGGTCCACACGCGCCGCCTGGAGAAACACCTCGCGCGCCCGCTCATAATCGCCCACGCGATAGAAAATGTGGCCGGGCATATGGACCACGTGACCGGAGCCTGGCGCAAGCTTCCCCAGCTTCTCGGCGCTCTCGAGCGCCCACTCGGGATGATCGCTGCCTTCCACGGCGTGAATCCAGTAATGATTGGCCGCGGCATTGGAAGGATACTGCTGGAGCAGATTTCGCAGCAGCGCCTGCCCGTAGAGCGCGCCCGGGCGCGGATCACCCTGGTTGTCGTAACCGTTGATCAGCTGCCCGGCCAGAAGCAGCTTGGCCTGCAGATCGTCGGGATAACGATCTTCCAGCGCCTCCATCTCTTTGATGAATGCCTGGGTAGCTTCCTCGCCCTTCTTGTCCTGTTGCTCACTGCTGGCGCGAATATAGCGCTGTTCGCGATCTGAGGCCGATGCTGCGAGCTCCTTGGCCCGCGCCAGCTCCGCCTTGGCCTGATCGTGATCGCCACTGAAATCGAGAGCCTGAAACAGCCCCCAGTGACACATAGCGCAGTCAGGATCCAGCCGAACGGATTCCTCAAAAGCGCGCTCCTCCTCGTAGTACCAGAAGCAGTGCTGCAGGGCCAGCCCCTGGTCGAACCATTCTTGAGCTTGCGGGGACTTGGTCGTAATCGGGATGTGGGCCTGGCCGATGCCTTCGATGCGTTGCGGCGCGGGAAGCTTGGCAAGGTCGATCCCCTTGTTTTCCGGCGGCCCGTGCTGGTGAGTTTGTGCCGTGGCGAGCATGCCGCCGAGCAGAAGGACGCCGATCGGTTTCAAGTAATCTCCTCCGACAGTTGGGAATTAGACGTGAGGAGAGATGGAAAAATTCCGTTCATTTCGGGGTCGCCGCCGTCTCGACGGCTGGGCAGGCGTGCGGCCGTGGGTTACACTTGGGGGCGTTCGTCAGAGTGGATGCGCGTACAAGAACGGTCGGTCGCCGCTGCTTCTCCAGAAATAGGCCAGGATAATCAGACTGGCTATCGCTGCGTATGCGCACCACAACGAGGTGAATGCGTAGCGTTTGACCTCCATCACAATCAGGAGAATCGCCAGGTTGGCCGCGCCGAAGAGGATCATCGGCTTGATCTTTGAAACAAAGAGCGAGCCGCAGGTTGCAATCACATACAGGACGGCGACCGCGGTATTGTTGGTTGCCTGGTTGATGTAAACGATACTGTTTTCCCTGACGTACACCTGCAACGGGTACGCGGTTAACGCCCACAAGATATAAAGCGCCGTCGCGATGCCCAGCCCGAGGAACGGCCGCATGCGTTTGCGGCTCTTGGCGTCAGGCTCGAACAGCAGTACGCTCAGGGGCAGCAAGAATGGGAGCAGCCCTTGCGCATACAGCATGAACGCCGCGCCCATATCGTGCGCCACGGCGGGCGAGAGAATCCCATCCAGCCCCAGCCAGACGAAGCCTTCGATGAATTGATGCACGGCGAACAACATGGGCAGGGCGGCGAAAAGCAATTCGCGTCTGTGTTTCACCTTCGTCAAGGTAACGGCGCCGATTACGCCCAGAGCCGCGCTACCGACAAAGTTCGCCGCCGCTGAAAAACACATGCGGCTACTTGGCTTCGCAGGCCGACGGGCTAAACTTTGAGCCGTCCTTCTCCATTTTGAAGTGCGTGCTGGTGACGAAGTCCTGATTCAGATTGGCCGGATCGTGCACGATGGTGGTGACGATGAGCCAAGAATCGCCGTTGGGCTCGTTGGTGCGATCGTAGTATTCGGTCAGCACCGCATCGGCGCTGTAGGGGACGCCGTTCTTGCGCAGATAGCCCGCCTTCATACCGGTGGTGATCACTTTCAGCGAACCACCTTGCGGAGGGGGAGCAGCCGCGGCACGGCCACGCGGAGGGGGCCTCAGGCCGTCCCAGCTGGCTTCAGAGTATCCCTGCCAGCTCGGAGCTTCCTTGGCCGGGGCCTTGGCGTTGAAGTGGAAGACGCGGGTCTGCGTGCCGGCGTCGGCCTCTACCTTGAGCGTGTCGTCATCCGCCCACGTGATGTGAACGCGGCCAGGCACGCGCATGATAGCGGCAGCCCCATACGCTTTGCACTGGTTGCCGGCGGCGATATCTTTATCGGGATCCCAGGCGTCCGCCAGTTTGCGCCCGACCGCGTTGAGCGGAACGCTGGTGTAGTCACCCTTGGCGGGAGTCACCATGCGCCAGCGCCAGTCCTCGGTGACGATCGACACCCAGTTACCGGTGATATCCTCGGGTGCGATTTGTTTCGCCGGGCGGGGCGCCTGTGGAGGGGGTGCGCCAAATTGCGCCTGCATCGCTACCGGCGCCAGCAGGAGCGCCGCAGCCGCTGCGCCATGAGTGAGAAGTCTCTGAATCATTTGCTTCACCTTTTTGCTTCACCTCGGTTGGGTTTACTTACCATATCATTTTGCCGTGCAAACGCTGGGGCTCCACCCGGCCCCGTCGGGGATCTTCTTAAAATCCGTACTGGTGACGAAGGGCTCGGTCAGATAGGTGGGATCCTCCACTACCGTGGTGACCGTAAACCAAGTGTCGCCGTTGCGCTCTTTGTGAAGATCATAGTATTCCTTGAGCACCGTATTTTCGCTGTAGGGCGGACCGTTCTTGCGCAGATACCCGGCGCGCATATGCGTAGTTACTACTTCCAATGCGCGTCCGTGGGCGCCCTCGCGAGTTGCGCCGAGCCCGAATCCGGGGGCGCCGGACCCACGCACGGGACGTTCCCAGTTCGCGGCGGAGTATCCTTGCCAGCTAGGCTTCTCATTGGCTGACGGCTTGCCGGCGAAATGAAACAGGCGCGTCTCTGTTCCGGCGTCTGTTTCCACTTTGAGCGTGTTCTCGTCGGCCCAGCTAATGTGGACGCGGCCGGGTACGCGCATGATGGCAGGGGCGCCGTAGGATTTGCATTGTTCGCCGGCCGCTGTATCTTTGTCCGGGTCCCAGGCATTGCCTACGCGCCGTCCCTCGATGTTCAGCGGGATGCTGGCGAAATCGCCTTTGATGGGCGTCACCATGCGCCAGCGCCAATCTTCGGTGACCACCGAGACGAAATATCCCGTGAAATCGGCGGGCGCCGTGGCTTGCGCGGATTTCGCCTGCTGCGATCCCCCGGGAGGGCCAATTCCCGACGGTGGCGGAACACCTTGCGCAAGGAGTGAGGCTACGCCGAGCGAGCCAACAGCCAACAATCCAACGACGCTCGTCATTGCTTTTTCTCGCTCAGGCTTTTGTAGACGGCATCGATGAACATGTCCGTGGTCCAGAATCCTGTGGTTGCGCCGTACTGAGTGTCGTAATCCAAGGTGGGCTTGGAGGCCTTCACTTGCTCCAGTGTCATGCCCTTCTTGATCATGTCCTCGAAGCGATCGCGGATCACGGTCAGCATATTGCGGTACTCCACCACATCGGCTTCGTCGCAAAGACGTCCGTGCCCCGGGATCACCAATGTTCCGCCTTCCTGATACTTCGCCGGGACCGTAATATCAATAATCCGATTGAGCGCGTCGATCTCACCCTTGACGGTTCCCCCGCGCGCCAGATCGATGATGGGATAGCTTCCGGGTGTAAAGACATCGCCGGTGCTCAGCACGTCGGACC
>JBEKLB010000014.1:0-32803 GCA_050010415.1 Bryobacteraceae bacterium
AATTGAAGTTAGTAAGTTGCATCGAAATTCAGTTACAAAAGTTGAGGAGTTACAACTATGGTTAAGAAAATGGTATTAGGATTTGCGTCCCTCGCGTTGGTCGTCGCGAGCGCTGCGTCCAGCTACAACGTTACGTTCTACCAACCCGTCATGATTAATGGGTCTGAACTGAAAGCAGGCGACTACAAAGTGGAGCTGAAGGACAAGATGGTGGTCATCAAGCAGGGCAAAACCGTGACCGAAGCACCGGTGTCCATTCAGAACGACAGTCAGAAATATCCGCGAACCGCCGTGCGTCTGAACGGCATGCAAGTTGACGAGATCCGCATCGGCGGCACCAGCACGCGGATCGTGTTCGAAAAAACATCGAACGCAACCAACTGAGAATTTTCCGTTTTGAGGCTCCATCTCCCCGGGCCTCTTTTGAGGCGGTGGCCAGTTCTCCCGCAAGAACAGAGGCTACCGCCATTCATTTTTGTGGCGAATCGCGATGCACGATGAAAACATGTTGCGCGGTAAAATGAAATCGTGCTTCGCTTCTTATGCGCCCTAGGGTGCTTGTGCACTATCCTCCCTCCCGCCCAGGCTGCCACCTACCTGGTTCTGCCTTTTTTCAACGTTTCGAAGAATCCGAATCTGGACTGGATGGGTGAGAGTCTCGCCGAATCGGTCCGCGAAGCGCTGTCTTCGGAGGGGCTGATGGCGCTCGATCGGGACGACCGCATTGAGGCCTATAGCCGCTTATCTCTTCGTCCCTACTCGCTGCTCACCAAAGCCTCCGTGGTCAAGATCGGCGAGGAGCTGGATGCCGAGCTGGTGGTCTTCGGCCAGTACGAAGTGAAGCCCGGCCAAGATCCGGCCGCCAAGAGCCGCGGCTCGCTCGAAATCACCGCGCGCGTGCTGGACCTGAAGCACGTCAAGCAAGGCCCCGAGTTCCGGGAAGTGGGCGCGCTCGAAGATCTCGCCGGGCTGCAGGAGCATCTGGCCTGGCAAACGTTGCGCTATCTGAGACCGGCCACGGCGCCGTCGGAAGCCGAGTTTCAACAACGCCATCCGGCGGTGCGGGTGGATGCGGTGGAAAACTACACCCGCGGATTGCTGGCCACCAACGCCGACGATAAGCATCGGTTCTTCACGCAAGCCGCCCATTTGGATGCCCATTATTCTTTGCCCGACTTTCAGCTGGGCCGTCTGCTCTGGAGCAAGCGGGAATACGCCTCGGCCGCCGACTGGTTCCAAAAGGTGTCGCCTGGAGACGTTCACTATCACGAGGCCAATTTCTTCCTGGGCCTGTGCCGTTATCACACCGGTGACTTCGCAGGCGCCGAAATGGCGTTCCAGTTAGTGGCGCGCGTAGTTCCTTTGAGCGAGGTGTACAACAACCTGGCGGCCGCGGAATCTCGCGCCAACATGCTGGCTGCGTCGGTGGACAACTTCAGGAAAGCCTTGGAAGGGGACAGCAGCGATTCGGTGTATCAGTTCAACTTGGGCTACGCGCTATGGCGGGCGGGTAGTTTCATGGCCGCGGCAGAGCGTTTCCATACCGTGCTCGATCACGATCCGGGCGACGAGGTAGCCGCGCTGCTGCTCGATCGCTGTGAAAAGCGCAGTGGTCCCCGGCCCGGCGACGCGCAGACCGAAGGCCTGGAGCGCCTGAAAACCAATTACGAAGAGAGCGCTTACTGGCAGTTGAAGGCCGTCTTACAGCCTGACAAGCAGTGAGAAACTAGCAAAATCGGGAAACGGGTATAATCCATAAAGCTCATGCTGGAAGCGTTCGGTCTATCCGATCCTGGCTGCGTCCGCCAAAACAACGAAGATTTCTACCTGATCTCTCCGACAGGCGCCTATATTGTTGCGGACGGGATGGGTGGTGCTCAGGCCGGTGAGCACGCTTCTAAGTTGGCCGTGGAAACAGTGGCCTCATATCTTCAGAACGCGCCGGATGCGGACGCTGAGACCCTTTCTCAGGCGTTTCGCGAGGCCAACCAGCGGGTGATGAAAGAGGCCGCGAGCAATCCGGACCTGGAGGGTATGGGAACTACCCTGGTTGCCGCGCTCGAATCGGGTCCGGAACTGCTGATCGCGAGCGTCGGTGACAGCCGGGTTTATGTGTACGATGGCGGCGAACTCACCGGTATCACCGAGGATCAGACCTGGGTGAACGAGGTAGGCCGGCGCCTGGGGATCGACGAGGCCGCGCTGAAGACGCATCCCATGCGCCACGTGCTGACCATGGCCATCGGCGTCAGCCCCGAGTTGCGCGTGCATTCCTACACTGTCCGCCCGCATCCTGGTGAGTTAATTCTGATTTCGAGCGACGGTCTGCACGGCGTGGTGGAGCAGCGCGTGATTGCGGATTCGCTCTCGGGCAACGGTTCCCTCCAGGCCAAGTGCCAGCGTCTGATCGATGCTGCCAAGCAGGCCGGCGGCCCGGACAACATCACCGTGGTGCTCTTAAAAGCCAAGTAACTGAACGCGTTTACCCTCTTTTACACCGATTTCGGTAACGGTCAGCGGGGGAAGTGCGATCCTTTAGCTAGTGATCCGGTTTTATTTATTGGCCGCTCTGCTTGTGTCTCTAAGCCTGCCCGCGGGTGCGCAGTCGACGGTCACATCCACGGGAGTGGTCAAGTTCGGCGGCCAGCCCTTGCCGGGAGCCACGGTAATCGCAATTCAAGGCGATCACCGCATCATGACCACCACCGATGAGTCCGGCGCGTACCAACTCGACGGTCTTGCGCCGGGAACCTATACCGTGGAAGTCCAGATGTTTGGGTTTCAGACCGCTCACAAGCAAATCCAGATCGCTGCCGCATCGCAACCCGCAACAGAGTGGCTGCTCGATCTGCAAACTGTCCGCCAGAGAGAGCCGAGAGAGCCCGGCCAACGTCCCCAGCAGCAGGGCGGGTTCCGCGCCGCCGCGGGAAACACGGCAAACGAACTAGACCAGTTGGCAGCGTCCGCCCCGCAAGACATGGCTCAGCCGCCAGCGGCGAACGCCAACGAAGCTTTTCTGGTGAACGGATCTATCAGCAATGGATTGCAGACCGGCCAGGACGATTTCGGTCTGCGCGGGCCGGTGTTCGGGATACAAACGCCCGGTGGATTAGCGGGAGCCACTGTCGAAGGCCAGCCTGGCGGTGTCCCTGGCGCTCCAGGAGGTCCAGGTGGCGGTGGTCCCGGGGGCGGTGGTGGATTCGGTGGTGGACGTGCAGGCGGTGGCGGATTCGGCGGAGGCCGCGGCGGTGGCGGGTTCGGCGGGCCGGGTGGTCAGCGTCGACCGCCGGGGGGCAACGGCGGGTTCATTGGCAATCGCGCGAATCGCGGCCGCCAGGGAATTCATGGCAATTTGTCGTTCCAATGGCAGGGCGCCGACACGGACGCCAAGCAGTTCTCGCTGAGCGGCCAGCCAGAGCTCCAGCCGAATTTCAATAATTACCGCTGGAGCGCGGTGATCGGCGGACCGCTGCGCATTCCGCATTTGCTGAAAGGCGATTCCACGTTCTTCACGGTGAGCTATTATTCCACGCGCGGCCAAAGCGTATCCTACAACGTGGGCACCGTCCCGACGCTCGCCGAACGCAACGGAAATTTCTCGCAGACTTTGGTCAATGGCGTGGTTCCAACTATTTACGATCCCGCCACGGGCGCTCCTTTTCCGGGAAATGTGGTTCCCAGCAGCCTGTTTAATCCGGCTGCCGCGGGGCTGCTGCAGTATATCCCGTTGCCCAACCTTCCCGGCACAGTGCAGAACTTCGATTTCGTGACGGCTGTGCCGGCCGATACCGACAACGTCAGCATCCGTCTCAATCAAAACCTCGGCAAGAATGACCGGCTGGCGCTGACTGAAAGTTTCCAGCGCCGCAAGAGCGATACCGCGCAACTCTTCGGATTTCTGGACCCCGGCAGCGGTTTTGGCGACAACACGAATTTGAGTTGGACTCACAACGTCGGCTCGAATGGCGTCAACACCGCGCAAGTGACCTTCAACCGCAATCGCACCGCGCAGGATTCCTTTTTCTCGTACGGAACCAATGTAGCGGCCGACCTCGGTATCCAGGGAACTTCGCAGGAGCCGATCAACTACGGGCCGCCCACTCTCAGCTTCACCAACTTTTCCGGTCTCACGGACGCCATTCCCTCGAATGCCGCGGTGCAATATGTGCAGGAAGGCGATTCCTACATGTGGGTGAAGAAAAATCACACCATGACGTTCGGCGGGGATTTCAAGCGCCAGGACCGCAATACGGTTACCGACCAGAATGCACGCGGCACGTTCTCTTTCAGCGGCATTGCCACCAGCGCTTTCAATTCCAGTGGCCAGCCGATTCCCAATACTGGTTTGGATTTCGCGGATTTTCTGCTCGGACTGCCGCAATCCAGCGCGGTTCAATTCGGAGGGGACAGCACGTATTTCCGGCAGAACGCCTGGGATGCTTACGCCAATGACGATTGGCGGGTGAATCCTAACCTGACTATCATGTTCGGCCTGCGCTATGAATATTATTCTCCGCTCTCGGAGAAATACGGCCACCTCGCGAATCTCGAGATCGCGCCAGGCTTCACGGCGGTAACTCCGGTGTACCCGGGAACTGCGGGCTTGCCGGATAGCTTGATCAGGCCGGATCGCGACGGCTGGGCGCCGCGTGGCGGGCTGGCCTGGAAACCGAGCACCAAGCATTCCACGCTGGTCCGCTTGGGCTACGGCATTTACTACAATCCAACCGCGCTCAACCGCCTGGCCACGGAGCTTTCCGAGCAGCCGCCCTTCGCCACCACGCAAAGATTGACCACCAGCATCTCCAATCCATTGACTTTGGAAAACGGCCTGGCGACTGCACCCACCAATGCCACGGTGCTGAACACCTACGCGGTTCAGGAGAATTACAAGATCGGTTACGCGCAGAGCTGGAACGTGAGTGTGCAGCAAAACTTGAGCCGCTCGTTTTTCATCGAGCTGAGCTACTTGGGAACCAAAGGTTCCGACCTGGATACCGAAACGGTTCCGAATCGCGCGGCCATCGGCTCATCGCCGTTGACGTCGCAGGATAGCCTGCCGATCGCGAATGCCCAGCAGTTCATTTACGACAGCTCCTGGGGCAATTCCATCTATCATGCCGGACAGGCGCGCTTCATGCGGCGCTTCGCGCGCAACATGTCCTTCAACATCATTTACACATTCTCCAAGTCCATCGACGACAGTTCCACATTTGGTGGCGTAGGCAATGTGGTGGCGCAGAACGCCTTCGACTTAAGCGCCGAGCGGGGACTGTCGAGCTTTAACCGGACGCACGTGCTGAATCTCAATTACGTACTGAGCACACCCACCCAAGCCGGTTGGTGGAAGCGCAACTGGACTCTCAGCGGATCGGCCCTGCTCGAAAGCGGGACCCCGCTGACGGCGCAGATTCTCGGAAATCAAGCGAACGCAGCGGGCACCGGAGTGGTGGGAAGCGGACGCGCCCAAGCTACCGGCCTTCCCGTCGAAGATGGAAGCGGATATTTCAACCTGGCTGCCTTCACCTATCCGGTGTCCGGCGAATTGGGCGACGCAGGGCGCAACACCATCCCTGGGCCGTGGTCCTGGGCCCTCAACACGGCATTTGGACGCTATTTCACGCTGGGCGGCGAGGGCAGCCGCAAACGCATCGAGCTGCGGCTCGAGACCACCAACACCTTGAACCATGTGAACATCACCAACGTGAATACGGTGTTCGGCTCGGCGCTCTACGGCCTGCCCACCGCGGCGGGCGCCATGCGAACCGCGGACATCAACATCCGGTTCCGTTTTTAGGAATATATGACTGCACACAGGATCATTTCCGTGGCTTTGACTTGCGTGGGACTGCTGGCGCAAGAAGCGCCGTCCCCCACGTTTAAGACCAACACGAACCTGGTCATCGTGAACGTTGCGGTCAAAGATAAGAGCGGCAAGGCGATCGAGGATCTGAAGAAGGAACAATTCACGCTGCTCGAGGACGGCAAGCCGCAACAAATCTCGGTTTTTGAATTGGAGCATTTGGGTGGCGAGACCTTGCCCGCGCTGGAGGCTCCGGCGCCCACCCTGAAGACTCGCGGAACGGCCGAAACCAAGCCCAGCACTCCGTCAGAACCGCCGCCTCCCGTAAAGGCCGATCAGCTAAAGGATCGCCGTCTGATCGCCATGTTTTTCGATCTTTCGTCCATGCAGCCCGCCGAACAGATCCGCGCGCGTGAAGCGGCTGTGAAGTTCATCGACACGCAAATGACGGCTTCCGACACCGTGTCCATCATGACGCTCACCAACGAGCTGCGTGTCGTGCAGGAATTCACCAACGATCGCGAGACGCTGGTCACGGCCCTCCAGGGGCTGCGCATCGGGGATTCCAGCGAGCTGGCGGCGCTGGCCGCCACCGGGGCCGATGCCACCGACGATAGCGGCGAGTTCACAGCCGACGATACCGAGTTCAATATCTTTAATACCGATCGCAAGCTCAGCGCGCTCGAAGATGCCACGCGCAAGCTGGCGCCGTTTCCAGAAAAGAAAGCCCTGGTCTATTTTTCAAGCGGCATCGGCAAGACAGGTGTCGACAATCAATCCCAGATTCGCGCCACCGTGAATGCCGCAGTGCGGGCGAACGTAGCGTTTTATCCGATTGACGCGCGAGGCTTGGTGGCCATGGCGCCGGTGGTGGATGCGACGCAGGGCTCGCCCAAGGGCACGGGTGTGTTCACCGGCAGCGCCCAATTGAGCGCTCGCACCTCGTTTCACGACACACAGGACACCATCTATACGCTGGCCGCCGACACCGGCGGGAAGGCCCTGCTCGACAGTAATGATCTGACGCTCGGCATCAAGGCGGCGCAAACCGATATCAACAGTTACTACGTTCTGGGCTATTACAGCGCCAATCCTGCGCAGGATGGCAAGTACCGTCACGTCACCGTGAAAATCGCGTCGCTGTCCGAATCGGCGAAGATCGATTACCGCAAGGGTTACTATGCCGCCAAAGTCTGGGGCAAGATGAATTCGAGCGATAAAGAGCGGCAGCTGGAAGACGCGCTCACCCTGGACGATCCGTTCACCGATCTTCCGTTGGCGATGGAAGTGGATTACTTTCAGACGGCCCGAGACAAATACTTCGTCCCGATCACCGTTCGCATTGCGGGCTCGGCGTTGGATCTTTCTCCCAAATCGACCACCGATCTTGATTTCATCGGGCAAATTCGTGACCCGCGCGGAAAGATGCTGGGCGGCGTTCGCGATGAGATCAAGCTCAAACTAACAGAAGAAAACGCCGCGCAACTCGCGCAGCGGCATGTGGAATACGACACGGGCGTAACGCTGCCGCCGGGTGACTATAATCTGCGCTTCCTGGCCCGCGAAAACCAGAACGGCAAGATGGGGACGTTCGAAATGAAGTTCACTGTTCCGGATCTGAGCAAACAGTCGGCGTCGGTGCGCATGAGTTCGGTGGTATGGAGCAATCAGCGCGAGCCGCTGACGGCCAGCATCGGGAACGCGGGGGGCAACAAAAAACTGCTGAATGAACATCCCTTGGTGGACAATGGCCAGAAGCTGATCCCCGATATTACACGCGTATTTCGAAAAAATCAGAAGTTATACGTGTATTTCGAAGTCTACGATCCCGGGACCGTCGCGACGCCCAGCGTGTCAGCCGAGCTGATGATGTTCCGCGGCAAGTCAAAGGCCTTCGAATCGGCGCCGGTGCGCGTCACCAAACCGAAATCAGGCCGCCCCAACACCTTGGCATTCCAGTTCGAGATGCCGCTCGCCAACATTCCACCCGGTCAGTACACCTGCCAGGTGAGCGTAATCGACGAGCAAGCTCGCAAATTCGGCTTCGCCCGCGCGCCCCTGGTGGTGCTGCAGTAATCAGTATTTAAAGGCAAACTGCAGCCTTATTTGCTGCCCCTTAAAATCGCTCGGCAATGGAGGGAAAGGTACGGATGCGCTGATTCCCGCCACCGCCGCCTTATCTAGAGGTTCCGATCCCGACGGTGTGGCAATCACGAGCTTAGGCACTTGGCCTGAGCGATCGATAATAAATTGCAGTTCCACCAATCCTTGCGCGCCCAAATGCGCGCTCTCGGGAATAACGGCATACCAGTTCCTTTTCACCAGCGCGAGGACCTGGATCAGGTAAGGTTTCAAATCGGCGCCCATGGGATCGCTCATCAGTTCCAAGCTGCTGCCAAGCCTTTGCTGCTGAGCGGGCAGGCGCTGGCTGGGCAGATCCGGTGGCTGATCCAGGTCGCCCACCACGATATGGGTACGCCCGCCACCGCCGCGAGCCATGTCCCGCACCACATCCTGCACGTCCGTCTTTGGCGGGTTCAGCTTGGCTTGCCCCTTATACCCGCTGGGCCCATTCTGTCCCGGCGTTTCAAAGGCAAGCTTAGGCTGCTCCACGGGCTGGATCTGAGGCGTGGGCGCTTTGGGCGGACCGGCCAAAGCGGGCGGCAAAGGCGGAGCATTCTGCGCTGTGATCGGCGTCTCGATTTTTGGAGGTTCGGCCACGCGGGGTGTCGCAGGCTCCGGAGGGCCGGGCGGCTGCGGCTTCGGCGGTTGGAACGTCCGCACGGCCGGTGCTGGAGGCAGCCGTTCCTGAGACGCCGGGCGCGGCTTCAGATCCTCCACGTTCACTTCCTTCGCCACTTTGCCCTTATTGGGCGCCTTCTGGGTAAGGTCTCGCGGGAGCACCAGGTGAACCGCTTTGCTGAAATCGGGAACAATCAGCGTGGCTTCCCTCGGCGGCGGGCCGCTCAGACTGGCCAGGAAGAATACCAGCGCCACAATTCCGGCGTGCACGACCAGCGAGCCTGCGCCCGCTTGAAAGTGCCGCCGCGAGTCCGTGGACTCGTGCCAGTCCAACAGAAAATTGGGACCGGAATCCGCGCTAGAGTTCATGATGGCCGAATGAAAGACGTGAGATGCCTGCCCACCGTTGCCGGGTAATCGCCAGGTAAGTTATTGGAGCTGTTGCGTGACCAACTTCGCGTGCTCCTCGATTTTATCAAGAATCGCCAGCGCCACTTCGAGCGCCCGAAGGCCCTCTTTGCCTGGCACTGTGGGGGACGTCCGATCGGCCACGGAAGCGAGAAAGGCTTCCACTTCCAGTCGCAGCGGCTCTTCCTTCACAGCCGGCAAGGGCTGGAATCCAATTTGCCGATTCCCGCTCACCGTGTAGGCCACGGCCTCCTGCTTCTGGTAGTCCAGCGAAATGTATTGGTGTGGCTGGAAAAGCCGCAACTTGCGCACGCGTTCCGTGGAGACGCGGCTGGCGGTCAAATTGGCGATGCACCCGCCGGGAAACGCGAGACGAACGTTCGCGATGTCCACCTTGTCGGACAAGATCGAAATCCCCGCCGCGCGAATCTCTTCGGGCATGGCGCCCGCCAGATCCAGCACGATGTCCAAGTCGTGAATCATGAGGTCCAGGACGACGTCCACGTCCAGACTACGCGGGCTAAACAGGCTGAGCCGGTGAATCTCGAAGAATAGCGGGATGCTCGCGATTTTCTTCAGAGCGGCAACGGCGGGGTTAAAGCGTTCCAGGTGACCGATTTGCAGGATGCGCTGGTGCTCGGCCGCCGTGTCCACCAGGCGCCGCGCAGAGGCCAGATCGGCCGCGATAGGCTTTTCCACCAGGACGTCGATGCCCGCTGCGAGCAACTCGCATCCGACTTCAGCGTGCAGCGAAGTGGGCACTGCAACCACAGCCGCATCGATTTCGCCCTTGAGCTCACCGAGCGTAGCGAACGTCAGGCAATTATGCCCGGCCGCCGCTTGCGCCGCGCGCTCCCGATCGGCATCCACCACGCCCACCAGCGTGGCATTTAACGATTGGCTCAGTACGCGCAAGTGGTGCCGGCCGAACACCCCCGCGCCAATTACGGCGACTCGAATTTTCTTCAAAATCTAACTTATCATGGGAACATAGGGTGAGCCATGGCGACAACTTATCTAAGCCCTCAGCAATTGAAGGATTTTGCGCAAAAGGTGGACGAAGTCGCCGAAAAGTTCCCCGCGGAAGTCGTCCGGATCCACCACTCCTTTAGCCGCGATTGGGATGGCGATCCTGCGATCTACTTTCGAATCCTCGTCACGAATGAGGCACGCCGCAGTCTTCCGCTTAGGGAGCTGACGAGCCGGATAGAAGACGCTCTGATTAAAGACCTCGCGCTCTTTGAATCGGAGTATTCGGTATACATTCCGTATTTCGAATTCCGAACCAAGGCCGAACAAGACCGATCAAAAGATCCAGGATGGGAATAGCAGACGACCTTCTGACGCCTGCCGGCCGTCTTGCCGACCCAGCACCAATGGAACCGGAACAGGCATCCTTTCGACGATCGATTTCCACGGCTTACTACGCGCTGTTTCACCTTATGGTTCAGGAGGCCGTCCTTTGCTGGAATGGCTCGACACCGGCACAATTCGGTTTGGAGCGGAAATTCGAACACAAGACGATGAAAGATGTTTCCAATTCGGTCTGGCGGAAGTCCTGGCGAGGGTGGAGCACTCCGCCGACGCTGGTGCCCAAGGAACTGGAGACCGTCGCAACTGTCTTTGTGAAGTTGCAAGAGGCACGTCAGCAGGCGGATTATGATAACGCCAAGATCTGGGAATCCACTGCGGTGCAGGCCATCCTTACCGACACACAATCGGCGTTCGCCAGTTGGGCCAAGATTCGGACCCATCCCGCCGCCAACGAATACCTGCTCTCACTCCTCATCGGCAACAAGCGCGAATAACCCTGCGCTTATGGCTCAGGTTCACAACCTACCATCGCAATCCCGCATTCGTTGGCCCGTCGGAGCATCGCCTCCCGATCCAGCAGCAGCGTCCGCCCCGCGTCTACGGCCAATGCGGTCGCTCCGGCCTTTTGCATCGCGTCGATCGTTCCTGGTCCCGCCACCGGAACATCGAACAACAAATGCCCACGGCGCCGTGAGACTTTCACCAGACGCAACGGCTTGCCGTTGACCAGGGACGCCGCACGCTCCAACATGGCATCGGTGCCTTCCATCGCTTCCACCGCCACGCACGCGCCATCGCAAATGGCGACGCTCTGCCCCACGTCCATCCCCGCGAGCGTATTCGCGATCCTTCGGCCATAGGCGATATCGCGATCCTCTTCCGAGCTTGGTTTCCGCTGGCCCAGTACGCCCACGCCGGCCAGCAGAGGTTTCAATAGCAGCGTGGAATCCGCCAGACGAATGCCTTCCTCCGCCAGAATCTGCGCCACGCCGCCGATCAAAGCGTCAGTGTTCTTTTGCTTCAACCCCGCCAGCAACTTCACCAATTTCCAATCCGGCCGGATGGACGAAAAAATCTTCGCATGCTTCACCTGCCCGGCCATCATCACTTCGGTGATGCCCTCTTGCTTGAGGATTTCGATCAAGCGAGAAAGCTGGCCGAGCGAGATCCAATGACAGCGCTCGGTGAGTTGCTCCACTTCCGGCGACGCTTCTTCCTTGATTGCCAGCACCACCACCTCATCGCCGGCCGCCCGTGCTGTTTCGAGAGCCAGCAGGGGAAACCGGCCATTGCCAGCGATCATGCCGTAGCGGCTCACGTGACGCTCATTTCACGAATCCACGCTCAGACCGTTCCATGAACGCCAGCAGATCGCACACTTCCGCGCAGCTGGGCACCTCCGCGCGAATGCGCTCCACGGCCTGTGTGGTGTTCAATCCTGCCCGCGTCAATAGCCGAAAAGCCTTGTGCAGACTCTCGATGGATTCCTTGTTGAATCCGCGCCGCTCCAATCCGACCTTGTTTTCCCCAAACACCTTCGATTCGCGCGGGCTCACGGTCATCGAATACGGCAGCACGTCTTTCGTCACCACGCTATAGCCGCCGATGAAGGCGTGTTTTCCAATCCGGCAAAACTGATGCACGCCGCTGAAGGCCTCAATCACGGCCCAATCCTCCACAATCACGTGCCCGGCGAAGGTGACCGCGTTTCCGAGCTGCGTGTGGTTGCCGATCCGAACGTCGTGCGCGACATGCGCGTAAGCCATCACCAGATTGTCATCGCCGAGTTCGGTGATCAATCCGCCGCCTGCGGTCCCGCGGTGGATGCTGACAAATTCGCGTATTTTGTTTCGGCTGCCGATGCGCGTCTCTGCGCGCTCCCCTTTGTATTTCAAGTCCTGCGACGCTACTCCGACTGTCGAATACGGAAAGAAGATGTTATCTTCGCCGATGTGCGTGATGCCTTCTACGTACACATGCGCCATCAACTGCGTCCGAGCGCCGATCGCGACGCCGGCGCCAATAATGCATCCCGGTCCGATTTCTGCGCTCGAAGCGACCTCGGCGCGTGAATCGACGATGGCAGTGGGATGGATCGCCATGCGCCGTTCAGGCCACCGGCACTGGCGCAGGGGTAGGCGTGCGATCCTGCAGCACACACAGCAACTCAGCCTCGGCCACCACCAATCCGTCCACGGTAGCCTGCCCGTGCATTTTCGCGATGTTGCTCTTCCGTTTGGTCACCTTCATCTCGATGCGAAGCTGATCGCCCGGCCGTACTTGATTGCGGAATTTGGCCTGCTCGATGGACGCCAGCAGAACCAGCTTGTTCTTGCGATCCGGGAGAGACTTGAGCACCAGCACGCCCGCCACCTGCGCCATCGCTTCCACCACCAGCACGCCGGGCATCACTGGATATTCGGGAAAATGGCCGGCGAAGAATGGCTCGTTCACCGTGACGTTCTTAATTCCAACGATGCGTTCTTCCTCCAGCTCCAGAACGGCGTCCACCAAAAGCATCGGGTAGCGATGCGGCAAAATGTCGCGAATCTCTTGGATGTCGAGCAGGGGCATGCGAACTGGCTATTATAACAGGCAGTGCATCCGTTCCTTGCTTTTGCGGAGGCGAAGCAGCCTGCCATCGTCGCATTTATTCGCGAGTTGGCCAGATGCGAGTCGCCGAGCGATCAGCCCCAGGCCGTCAACCGCTTCGTGAGCCTTCTCGCCGAGCGTCTGGATGGGGCGGCCAGCGTGAAAACGTTGCCCGGAGGCCGTTTTGGCAAGCACCTGCGCGCCGAGTTCAAGCTGCCCGGAGCGAAATCCGGCGCGGGCAAGATCCTGATTCTCGCCCATTCCGACACCGTCTGGCCCCTCGGCACGCTCGCGCAAATGCCGCTACGCGAGGAGCAAGGCCGCTTGTGGGGGCCGGGCGTGCTCGACATGAAGTCCGGCATCGCATTTGTGGTTTACGCCATCCACACCCTTCGCATGCTCGAAATTCCGGTCCGCCGTAATATTTTGTTGCAAGTGAATTCGGACGAAGAGGTCGGCAGCGAAACTTCGCGGCCGTTCACCGAAGAGGCCGCGCGGCAAAGCGCCGTTACGCTGATCGTCGAGCCGGGAACGGGACTCAGAGGCAAACTCAAGACCGCGCGCAAGGGCGTCGGCGATTACACCGTCGCCGTGCAGGGAAAGGCGTCGCACGCAGGCGTCGACTTTCAGGCCGGCGCCAGCGCAGTGATCGAGTTGGCGCGCCAGATTCAGAAAATCAGCGCGTTCACCAACCTCAAGCAAGGCATCACCGTAAACCCGGGCGTGATCGCGGGCGGTACGCGCACCAACGTCGTTGCAGCGGAGGCGCACGTCGAGGTGGACATTCGCATCGCAAAATTGAAGGACGCCGCGGCGCTCGACGAAAAGTTTCGATCGCTGCGTCCCTTCGACAAACGCTGTTCCCTGCACGTGGAAGGCGGACTGAATCGTCCCCCCTTGGAGCGAACGCCTGCCATCCGCAGTCTGTTTCAGAAAGCGCGCGCTTGTGCCAAGGAACTTGGCGTGAGGTTGGAGGAATCGGCCACCGGCGGAGGCTCAGACGGCAACTTTACCGCGGCTCTCGGCGTCCCAACGCTCGATGGACTCGGCGGCGTGGGCGAAGGTGCGCATGCCATGAACGAGAGCATTTTGCTCGATCGCGTCGCGGATCGCACGGCGCTACTGGCGATGTTACTGTCCACTCTTTAGCGTACGCACCAAGTGGTCTTCTTCGTGCGCAAAAACCGTCCGAAGATCGATTAGCAGGCGGCCTTCTTCGATGCGTGCCACGACCGGCGGATCGCTCAAACGACAGCGCTTCTCCGCTTTGACAACGTCCGGGTAATCAATGGCTATGAGCCAGCTTTGGAGCGGCTGCCCGGGCGTCGAGCCCCCGCCAATCACCGAGCTTCCTTCGACCACCGACGCTCGAACGCCATACAGCCGTTGAACGAAGCCATCGGCCCGCGCGCGCAGCTGTTCACTCGATTGAGCGATCATGCGCAGCGCAGGAATCTGATCCCAGCGCTCCAAAACCAGATTACGCAGCGTGCTTTCAAGCGCCTGGTAAATCAATTTGTCGAGGCGCAGCGCCCGAAACATCGGATTGCGCCGCAAGCGCGCCACCAACTCAGCGTCTCCGGCAAGAATCCCCGTCTGCGGACCGCCCAGCAGTTTATCGCCACTGAAGGACACCAGATTCACGCCCGTGCGAAGGCTGTCCCCTACCAGCGGCTCTTCGATGCCAAACGCGCGCAAGTCCGTCACGCAACCGCTCCCAAGATCCTCGTACAACGGAACGCCGCGCTCCTTTGCAAGCGCAACTAATTCGCCCAATGCGGGCCTCGCTGTAAACCCCTCCATGCGGAAGTTGCTGGGATGAACGCGCAGCAGCAGACGCGTTCGTTCATTGATCGCCTCGCGATAATCGTCGACGTGGGTCCGGTTTGTCGTCCCTACTTCGCGCAGTATCGCGCCGGAGGATTGCATAATCTCGGGAATCCGAAATCCGTCGCCGATCTCGATGAGTTCGCCACGCGACACCACCACTTCAAATCCCGCCGCAAGCTCGTTCAACGCCAGGTAAATAGCGGCCGCATTGTTGTTCACCGCGATGCCCGGCGCGCCAGTTAGCCGTTCGATCAATTCGGATGCGTGTACGTCCCGCTTACCGCGCCGGCCGGCGGGAAGATCGTATTCCAGGTTCGAGTAACCGAAGAGCGGCTCAAACGGCGCGAGCGGCGCCCGGCCCAGATTCGTGTGCAGCACCACGCCCGTCGCGTTGATCACGTGCCTGAGCGATGGCGTTTCCAGTTCGATGAGATTGCGCTCCACGCGCGTCTCCGTCGGAACGGAGTTGGTATATTTTCCCGCTCGAATCTCCTCGCGCGTCTTTTCCAATACCCGTCGCACTTCATCGACCATCAATCGCCGGGGAAATCGCCCTTCCAGATGGCTCAAGCCTGCAAGCACCTGGTCTACCGCTGGAAGTTCGCGCAGTTGTTCGCCCAGTCTTTCCGAGGCCGCCACGCCACGATATTAACAGGCTTGTGTTATCTTCCAGTTTTCATGGACCCCATCACGCTTCTCGTCATTTCGAGCCCGCACTATCCGTTCCTGCGCTTTCTGGATCGTCTGCCGCAGCCGGTGACGGTGCACACTGGAAACGATCTCGATTTTCTGAAACAGCACGCTCCGGAAGCCGACGTAATCCTCAACGGCTTCCACGATGGCTCGGCGCTGCGCGCGATCCTTCCGCTGGCCGGGCGCGTGAAGTGGATCCATGCGTTGTCGGCGGGAGTGGAGAAAGTTCTGTCGCCAGAGCTGGTCGAAAGCCCCATCCCGCTCACCAACGGCAAAGGTGTTTTTGGCCCCGCGCTGGCCGAGTTCGCCATTGCCTCCATGCTCTTCTTCGCCAAAGATCTGCGGCGTTTAATCCGCCAGCAAGCGGCCGCACGCTGGGAGCAATTCGACGTGGGCTTTCTTCGCAATCAGACACTCGGTATCGTCGGCTACGGTGGCATCGGACGAGAAGTAGCTCGCTTGGCCCACGCGCTCGGCATGAAGGTGATGGCGGTCCGCCGCCGCAGTCCAACGGAAAATGATCCCATCCTGGAGCGTTCCTTCACGCGCGAGCAATTGAACGAAATGCTCGGCCTCTCCGACTACATCGTTGCCTCCGCGCCCCTGACGCCCGAGACGCAAGGCATGCTGGGCCCCGGCGAGTTCCACTTCATGAAAAACACCGCGGTATTTATCAATGTCGGCCGAGGCGCCGTGGTGGTGGAATCGGCATTAGTTTCTGCGTTGAGACAGTCTCTGCTGCGTGGAGCCGCGCTGGACGTTTATGAGACCGAGCCACTCCCTTCCGATCATCCTTTCTACGGCATGGAGAATGTGCTGCTCTCGCCCCACTCCGCCGACCACACCACCGGCTGGATGGAGCTGGCGGTGAAACAGTTCATCGAAAATTTCGAGCGTTTTCGCAACGGGCAGCCGCTCGAGTACGTGGTCGATAAGAGCGCCGGTTACTGAATGGACTGCATCCAGCTCTCCGAAATTCAAGCTGCCGCGGAGCGGACGCGCGGCATCGTCCGCCGTACGCCGGTCTTCACGTCCCGCACCTTCGACGCATTGGCCAATGCTCGCCTCTTCTTCAAGTGCGAGAATTTCCAGCGCGGCGGCGCGTTCAAAATCCGGGGTGCCTCCAACTTCATCTTGTCGATTCCGGATGGCGATTTACCGCGCGGTGTCGTAACGTATTCGTCCGGCAATCATGGACAAGCCGTCGCCATTGCCGCTGCCGAGCGCGGTATCGCGGCCACTATCGTGATGCCGGCTGACGCACCGGCCTTAAAGCTCGCGGCTACGCGTGCCCATGGCGCTCGCATTGTCACGTATGATCGCGCCACGGAAGATCGTGAAGCCATCGCGCAGCGGATCGCGGAGGAAACCGGCGCCACCATTGTTCCTCCCTACGATCATCCCTGGACCATTGCGGGCCAAGGAACGGCCACACTCGAGCTGCTGGATGAAATACCGGATCTCGACGCTCTCGTAGTGCCAATCGGCGGCGGCGGCTTGATCTCAGGCAGCGCCATCGCAGCTCATGCCATTCGCCCCGGCATTCGCGTCTTCGGAGTGGAGCCGGAACAGGGCAACGACACGCTGCTTTCCTTACGCGCGGGCCAGCGGATAGGGATTGCTTTGCCGGAAACCATCGCCGACGGGCTGCGCGCCACAAAGCCCGGCGCTCTCACCTTTCCCATCGTTCAGAAGCACGTCGAAGACATTGTGCTGGTAAGCGACGCTGAAATCCGCGATGCAATGAACTTCCTTCTCTCGCGAATGAAGATTTTGGTTGAACCGAGCGGCGCCGCCTCAGCCGCGGCGGTGACGCTGCGGCGCATCTCCGGCTCGCGCATCGGAGTCGTCCTTTCTGGCGGTAACGTCGATCTGCCGGCTTAATCGGGCTTGTCAGGCTTAATCGCCGGTTTCTTCGAGGAAGCAGCTCTCAAACGCCCGGTCTACCAGATCGTCCGTCAGCTGGAACGGCAGCTTCTCGAAATGAATCAGGTCGATCGCGTGCGACAGGACGTCGCGCGGATGGCAGCGCCGGAACGGACGCCGCGCCTTCCGATAGTGCTTGTCGATGAAGCGGCCGATCAATTCTTCAGGATGCGTCAGGCTCTTCGATTCGCAGAAACGCCGGAAGATAGTGCTGAACTCGTGCTCGTCCGGGCTGCGCAGCAGCATTTTGTACTGAATGCGGCGTAAGAACGCCTCATCCCCCAATTGTTCCGGATTCAGATTGGTCGAGAAAATCAAAAAGGCTTCGAACGGCACCGTGATCTTGCCGCCGCTGTTGAATTTCAAATAGTCCACGCGGCGTTCCATGGGCACGATCCAGCGATTCAGCACCTCGGCCGGAGTGCACTGCTGCCGGCCAAAATCGTCGATCAGGTAAATCCCGTTGTTGGCTTTCAACTGATACGGCGCATCGTAAATTCTGGACGTGGCATTGAAGCTCAAATCCAGCATTTCGAGCGTCAGCTCGCCGCCCGTGACAATGAACGGCCGCCGGCACTTGATCCACCTGCGGTCATGCTGCGGCCCGTTGGAAAACACAGATAGCGCCTCGGTATCTTCCACCGGCTGATGATAGAGCGGATCAAAAACCTGAACGATGGTGCCCTGGCAATCCAACGCGTGCGGGACATACACGCACGAATTGTCCACGTTCATCAGCGCTTCGGCCAGGAAGGTCTTTCCATTTCCGGGCTGCCCATAGATCAGGAACGAATTGCCTGAGCTGACCGCCGGACCGATCTGTGCCAGCAGCCGCGGCGTCACCACCATCCGGCTGTAAGCTTGTTGCAAAGCCTCCGGGGTTAGCCACCCGTCTGCGCGCTTCTGCCGCCGCACCAGCTCGGAATACTGAGCCAGCGGAACGGGAGCCGGCCCCGCGTACTGGTTGCTCTCCATGCATTCCCGTGCGGCGTTCTTGCCGGTGTCCGTCAGCGCGTATAGCACCGTGCTGGCGCCCATCCCCAGCGACTTCTTGGCTTCAATGAAGCGCTGCCGTTTGAGAAATTCGATGGTTTCCTCAATCAGACTGAACTTGAGCCCCAATGTCTCCGATAATTCCCGGCCCAGGATGTCGCCCCGCGAGTACAGCATCTTGAGGATGAGCTGCTGCACCAGCGCCGGCGCCAGTCCGGTGTCTTCCAGCGTCTCCGGCACCGGCGGCACCACGCTCGCGGGTGCGGATTCCTTTTCCGGGCCAGGATTGCTGAGGGTCCGGGAAAGAAGCTCCAATTTGCTCGCGGTGCTTGGTTCACGTTCTTCTGAGGTGTTTGCGGACAACACAGATACAGGAGGCATGGGATTGAAAGCTCAGTGTGGGACCAAAGTTCGTTTTGCGCAATAGGAACTTGGTCCTCTTTCCTTAAGTGAAAAGCCGGCCTTAGGTGAAAAACCGGGGTTGACAAACGAACCTGCAGGCCATCCGCGCGGTCCCTTCCGGCAAAACCTTACTCGCTGGCCGCCGTCTGCGATATCTCCCCGATTTGCGGTCCCTCCGTTTGCGACCGCGCCGTCCACTCCGCGCCCGCCAGCACCACCAGCGCCGCTAGAAATCCCCACAAGATAATGGTGACCGTGTAATAAAAGGGCCCGTATTCCGATTGCAGCTTGGCGCGCAGATACGGCCAGGTCCACAGATTGATGTACTTCAGGATTTCGAGCAGCACTCCTACCATGATCGCGGCTGGAACAATTCTGGACGGTTTTATTTTGCAATTTGGCAACAGCCAATAGATCAGGAACAGCACCAGCATCGACATCGGAATGGCTGCGGCCTTGAAGAGCAGCAGGCCGATCAGATTGGCCACCGGCGGTGTCTGCCGGGCGGTGAGGCTGCTCATGTATTCGTTGTTCAGAGCAGTCAGCGTGGTCGAAACCAGCATCAGCGCGCCGCACGCGAAGATCAATCCCAGGCTGACCAGTTGGTTCTTGAAATAGTTCCGGTTCTTCGGACAATTCCAGACGCGATTCAGCGCCACTTCCAAAGGCTCGAAGATTCCGCTGGCGGTGAAAAACAACAGGACCAGCGAAATCACCTGCACTGGCCCGCGCGACGCCACCGTCACTTCGAAATTCCGCCGGATGAACTGCCCGAAGGTGTCCGGAAAATAGTCGTTCAACGCAAAGTAGACCGCGCTCACGCCGGCCTTCCACTTCAGAACGTAGCGGCATATGGAAAGCATGACGGTGAGAAACGGAAAGAAGGAAAGCAACAAGCCCGCCGACACGGCGAATGCGAATACATGCACCTCGGTCTGCATGAGGTAGCGGCAGGTGGGAACGAGCGCTCGTCCGATTTTTCTCACGCTCTCACCCCACTATCACCCGGCGCTGGTCTATGCGCCATCGCCCCGACAGAATCATCCCGATTGCTTCGCTATAAATCCGGTGCTCCTCCACCAGAATCCGCGCAGCCAGCGTCTGCTCGGTATCCTCATCCAGCACCGGCACGGCAGCTTGCAAAACGATCGGGCCGGAGTCCAGGCCTTCGTCGACAAAATGCACCGTGCAACCGCTGATCTTAGCGCCATGTTCGAGCGCCTGTTTTTGCGCGTCCAGGCCCCGAAACGCAGGCAGCAAGGACGGATGGATGTTCAAAGCACGCAGCGGGAATGCGCGGCAAAACACTGGCGTCAGCAGCCGCATGAAACCAGCCAGACACACCAGTTCCACGCCGCGATTCTGAAGCTCACTCACTACGCGCCGATCGTACTCCTCGCGCTCGACACCGTTCGAAGCCAGCACCATGGTCTGAAACCCTCGCTCGCGTGCGATCTCAATTCCGCGCGCTTCCGCACGATTTGAAATCACCGCTGCGATCTCAGCCCGCAGCCTTCCCTGCCGGATGTTTTCCGCGATCGCTTCGAAATTCGAGCCCCGGCCGGAAAGCAGGATGCCCAGCTGCTTCACCGCTCACCCACGTAGACCACGCGCGGTCCGCGCGCTTCGACCACCTCACCCATCTGGAAACATGCCTCGCCCAGGCTGCTCAACAGCGCGCGCGCTTTTCCAAGATTTCGCTTCGCCACCACCAGGATCATCCCGACGCCCAGGTTAAAAGTTCGCCGGTAATCGGCCATCTCCAGGTTGCCGATCGTACGCAGTTCTTCGAAGAAAGGCGGAATGGTCCAACTCGAAACATCCACCCGCGCCGCCAGGCCCGCGGGCAATATCCGAGGCGTGTTGTCGGTGATGCCGCCGCCCGTGATGTGCGCCGCGCCTTTCAACATGCGAGCGTCGATGAGCGCGCGGATAGGCTTCAGATAACTGCGATGCACCTTCAGCAGTTCGCCGGCCAGTGCGTCGGTCAGGGGACGCCCGGCCGTCTCGAACAGCAGTTTGCGCGCCAGGGAGTAGCCATTGGTGTGCAGTCCGTTCGATGGCAAGCCGAGCAGCACATCGCCCGCCCGGATTCCCGCGCCAGTCAGCATCCGCTTGCGCTCCACCGCGCCCACGATAAACCCGGCCAGGTCATACTCGCCCTGCTGATACAACCCTGGCATCTCCGCCGTTTCGCCTCCGATCAGCGCGCAGCCGTTCGCGCGGCAGCCACGCGCCGCGCCTTCGATCACCTGCCCCGCCACTTCGGCATCCAGCTTTCCAACCGCGAAATAATCCAGAAAAAACAGCGGTACCGCTCCTTGCACCGCGATGTCGTTCACGCAATGATTCACCAGATCCTCGCCGATGGTGTTGTGCCGCCCGGTGAGGAACGCAATCTTCACCTTGGTCCCCACGCCGTCCGCGGAACTCACCAGAACCGGATTCTTCCACCCGGAGAGCAAATAACCGCCGCCAAAGCTGCCGATATCGGTCAAAACGGATCGCGTGAACGTACCGCGGGCATGCTTGCGGATCAGCGAAACGGCGCGGTCCGCTTCGTCGATGCTGACTCCCGCGTCTTGGTAGGTAATCGTTTTTCTGGACGCCATTTCGTTGAGAGCGGTCAGTTTGAATCCTAATCATACGCGATCGACCTGGCAACGGCCCGCCACTGCCCGTTCCAAGCCCATTTGCGACCACTTCCCAACTTCGGGGTTATACTAAAAGCGAGTAAGTCTGTCCCTGGATCTGCGCCGGTCAGCCGATCCGGGTATGGGAAAGAGAGCCTTCTTCTAATGATCCCAACGCGCCGGTTGGCAAGCCTCCCCTGTCTCCTGCTGGTAGCTCTGGCGGCATCCAGCCAGCAAGCTGCTTTTGCCCAACAAGCTCCCGCGCAGCCCGCCGGCCAGGCTGACAAATCAGCGGCCTATTACAACTACTCGCTCGGCCACCTGTACGCTGAAATGGCCGCCGCCTACGGCAACCGTGGCGAGTACTTCAGCAAGGCGGCCGACGCCTATCGCGCGGCGTTGAAAGCCGACCCCGGCGCCACCTTCATCGCCGAAGAACTCTCGGACTTATACATCCAATCCGGCCGGTTGCGCGAAGCGGTGCTGGACGCCGAAGACGCGCTCAAACAGAACCCTAACGATCTGAACTCACGGCGGCTGCTGGCCCGCATTTACACTCACCTGATCGGCGATTCGCAAACCAACCAGATCGATGCCGACATGGTGAAGAAGGCCATTGAGCAATACCAGAAGATCACCGAAGCCGATCCCAAGGATGTCGAAAGTTGGATCATGCTGGGCCGCCTGCAAAAGGCGGTGATGAACTCCACCGAAGCGATGGCCGCGTATAAGAAGGCGTTGGAGCTGGACGCAGACAACGAGGACGCCATGACCGGTCTGGCCACCGTGTATGCCGATCTCGGCGACAACAAGGCCGCGGCCGACATGCTGCGCAAAGTGGCGGATAAGGACCCCAATCCGCGCAGCCTCACCAGCCTGGCCAACGTGTATGAACAGTTGAAAGATTATTCGCTGGCCGCGGAAATGTTGCGCCGTGCGCTCGATCAGCAGCCGGGTAATTCGGAGCTGAAAATGGCCCTGGCTGAGGATCTGCTGTTTTCCAATCAGCTGGACGAGGCCTTGAAACTCTACCAGGAGGCCGTGTCTGAAGATCCCAAGGACATCAAGGCCGAATTGCGCATTTCCCAGATTTACCGGCAAAAGCAGGATTTCGCAAAGGCTAGGGAAGCGTCGGACAAAGCCAAGGAAATCGATCCGAACGATCTGGAAGTCCAGTTCAACGACGTGAACCTGCTCGAAGCCGAAGGCAAAATTCCGGACGCCATCAAGACCTTGAAGGGCATCCTGGATGCAACCGCCAAGAAGAACTACAGCGCATCGGAGAGAGCGAGTAGAAGCTCCTTGCTCGGAACCCTTGGCGAACTGGAGCGGACCATCGAACAGTACAGCAATGCCGTGGATGCCTTCCGCCAGTGGGCTGATCTGGATCCGGATGGCGCTGGGCGAGCCGAAGGCGAAATCATCGAAACCTATCGTGAAGCCAAGGATTTTCCCAAGGCTGAAGCAGAAGCCGACGCGGCCGTGAAGAAGTTTCCGAAGGATCACGTAGTGTCCGCCACCCGATCTTCCGTTTTGTCCGATCTGGGTAAGTACGATGCAGCGATTGCGGAAGCGCGCCGGCTGATGGACGGCAAGAACGACCGCGAAGTGGATTTCAATTTGGCCGACATTTACGAAAAGTCCAAGAACTTCACTGAAATGGCGAAGGTGCTGGATGCCGCCGAGATGCTTTCTCAAACCAACCGGGACAAACAGGACATCGCGTTCCGCCGGGGCGCCATGTTCGAGCGCATGAAGAACTTTTCGGGGGCTGAGGCGGAATTTCGCAAAGTGCTGGAAATTGATCCGGACAACGATGCCGCGCTGAATTATCTGGGCTATATGCTGGCGGACCGCAATATCCGTCTCGAGGAAGCCCGCGACATGATCAGCAAAGCCGTGACGCATGAGCCCAACAGCGGCGCGTATCTCGACAGCCTGGGTTGGGTTTATTTCCGCCTGAACAAGCTGCCCGAGGCCGAGGACAAGCTCAGGGAGGCGATGCGCTACATGTCGCGCGACCCCACCGTGCACGATCACCTGGCCGAAGTTTACTTCAAAGAGGGCAAGATTCGGGATGCCATCGCGCAATGGCAAAGCTCGTTGCGGGAGTATCAGTCCGGGCCGCCCAGCGATATGGACCATGCCGAAATAGCCAAGGTTCAAAAGAAGCTGGAAGATGCCAAGGTGCGCCTGGCTAAAGAAACCGGCGGCGGCGCCAAACAACAATAACTGGCGGACGCCCGGCTCTGGCGTACAATAGTTTTTCGCTGTGGAAGATTCATTCGACGTGCCAACCGGCCTTCGTTTGTGATAAATTTCCACGGATAGGAGCTGATTCATGAAACGCTATCTCGCCGGCTTGGTGTTGCTGGCACTGCCCTGTGTGCTGCCGGTCTGCGCGCAGGAAAAACAGAGTTTTACCATCAACCCCGGCACGCCCGAGGGCCAGATTTTGCAGAACCTTGGCCAGGAAACGGACGACGCCAGGAAAGTGACTATCGGTCAGGACTTTCTCTCGAAGTATCCCAAGCACGAAGCAGCTGGTTGGGTAGCCGCGCAAGTGGAATCGGGCCTGCTGGCGCAGAAGGAAAACGACAAGGTTCTCGAAGTGGCCGAAGCGGCCTATGCCAACGTCCCCGACATGGACGAGGCTTATTTCGCTTTGAAGGCTGCGGTGGCCAAGGAAGATCTCGCGCAGACCAAGAAATGGTCCGCTCGCACCTCGGAAGCCGCCCGTAAGGTCATCAGCACTGCCAAGCCGGCCACCGACGAGGACAGCAAGCAACAGTTGGAGTACAACAAACAGGTGGACGAGTACTCCGAATACGCCCTGTACGTGGTTGCACTGAAGGCTCAGCCCAAGGACGAAGTGGATCTGGTGGACACGCTGATCAAGCAGAATCCGAAGAGCGTGTACCTGTCCGAGGTAGCCAACAGCTATTTCGGCGCGCTCGGCAAAGCCAACGAAGGCGCCAAGATCTGCCCAGCCGCCGATAAGATGGCCGTGGACAAGAATGCGGAGGCCATGCTGCAGGCCGCCGATTGTGCTTGGCGTGCCAGCCGCGCCTCGGCCGTGATCGCCTATGCCGGCAAGGCCGCCGAAGCGCTCAACACCCGCCCCAAACGCGAAGGCGTCAGCGATGCCGATTGGGCCACGCAAAAGAACGCTCTGCTCGGTACAGCTCAGTTTTATACCGGAGTCGGCAACGCGCTGGATATGCGCTGGGGCCCCGCGAACAAGGCGCTGAGAGCCGCGCTGCCATCCGTCAAGGGCACTCCGCAACTTTACGCCTTCGCCTTGTTTTACCTGGGCCTGGCGAATTACCAGCTCGGCAAACCGCTCGGCGACAAGGCGCAGATGCGCCAAGGTCTGACATTCTTCCAGCAATCGGCCGAAATCGCGGGCCCCATGCAGGATCAGGCATCGAAGAACGCCAAGCTGGTGCTGGGCGAGCTGGGCGGCAAGTAGGCGCTAGCGGCGTTTGTCGCGGATCACAATGGTTTCCGCCATCCGGTCGTGAACCGTTCGCCGGTTTGGATGGATGAAGTACTGCACAAATCCGAACCCAAATTCGAGCGCCGAAGCGCCGTAGCCCAGCGCCCGTTCGAAGGAGTGCCACAGCGACATTTTGTGATGCACCAGCGAAACCACCCGGATGCCCATCACGCGTTTTCCCAGCGTGCGCCCGTTGCCCAGATATACGGATAAGCCGAAGAAGAACACCAGGTAGACGATGCTGTACCAGTTCTCAAAGAAGTTCAGCTCGACGGTGAGGTGCCGATTGTCCTGCCCCAGGCTGGTGTAGCGGTTTGCAATCTTAAAAAACAGCATCAGGCCGCCCAGAAACAACGCCCCGGCGATCGCGAAATCGATCAGCATGGCGAGCGCGCGAGAGGCGAAGGAAGCCAGCTCCATGCCATTGAGCTCCAGCATCCGCTCGGTTTCGTGAGGGTTGTACAGCCGCGGTTTAGCCAGCGATTCCCTTCCAGTTCTTCACCAGGTGGTCGGCGGTTCGCCAAGCCAGCGCTTGCATGGTGAGGGTAGGATTGCGCGCGCCACTGGTGCCGAACACGGAGCCTCCCAGCATCCCGAGGTTGGGCGCTTCGTGCGACATTCCCCAACGGTCCACCACGTTGTTTTCGGGACTATCGCCCATGCGCGTCCCGCCGTAGGTGTGCGTGGATAGCGCGGGTCCGGATGGTTGGCCCTGGATCACTTCAATGGCGCCCGCCGCGCGGAACCACTCTTCCATTTTGTTCTGCGCGTAGGTGGCGGCCCGTGTCTCATTTTCTTTCGGACCGCTGGTGACGCGGCACACCGGATCGCCCAGCGGGTCTTTTACTTCCGGATCGAGATCCAGATAGGTGTTTTCGTATGGAAAGCTGTTGGTTTGCAGATACGCACCGGTGAAGCGATTCGCGTTTTCATGCACGAACTTCTTCCAGGCCGATCCCCAAGCGGATGCGCGGCCAAAGGTGGGCACGCTGGCGCCGGCAATGGGATGTTTCTCCATGAACGTACACAAGCTGGCGCCGCCGATAAAGCCGAGCCCGGAATGATCGAACGTATCGTCGGCCCATTCATCCACCACCACGCCTTGCGAGAGCATGGCGCCATACCAGGTGTTGACGTCCATTGGAAACAATGCCGTGACGCCCACGCCTGCCTGCGCGTCCCAGTGGCCAAAGTAGTGCTTCCCCACTTGTCCGTGATTGTTCGAAAGGCCGTTGGGATATGCCTTGGATTTTGAAAGCAGCAGCAGCCGCGTGTTCTCGTAGGTGTAAGAAGAAACCAGCACTACCTTCGCCGGCTGAAAATATTCTTGCCCTTCGCGGATGTACGTCACGCCCGTGACCTTGCCGTTATTGTCGGCCACGATGCGCGTCACTTGCGCGCCGTCGAACACCGTCAGGTTCTTGGTCTTTTGTGCGTCGGGAATAGTGGTGAAGCAGGTGGAATTCTTGGCCCGGACGTGGCATCCGCCGCGATCGCAATAGCCGTGATAGGCGCAAGCCGCGCGTCCGCGATAGGGCTGTGAGTTGATGGCCGCCGGCGCGTGAAACGGCTTCCACCCGAGCGACCGTGCGGCTTTGTGCATGTGGTCCAGAAAGTCGCAGGTGCGCAGCGGAGGCATCGGATACTCACGCTGCCGGGGACCTTCGTAAACGTTGCCCACCGGATCGAGCTTGCCTTGAATGTTGCCCGCCTTGCCCGATACCCCCACCTCGTGCTCCACAATGTCGTAGAACGGCTCCAACTCCTCGTAGCTGACCGGCCAATCCTCCAGCGTCGATCCTTTTGGAAGCAGACTGGCGCCGTATCGTTTGATGGTTTCCGATTTGGTCCTAAAATCCCAAGGCTTCAGCCGCCAGCTCTGCGCGTGATAGTGAATGGACGTGCCGCCCACGGCATTCATCATCGGATGCGCCGGCGCCTGCCGTGCCTTGGCATCCGGGCTGGTGCGAAAGGTCGGGACTTCATTCTTCGCCTTGGGAACGGTGGTCACCAGGCTGCGCACATTGTTGTGAATCTCGTCCGGCTTAAAATCCTTCGACGGATCCATCCAGGTTCCGGCTTCGATGCCAGCCACTTTCAAGCCGGCGCGCGCCAGCGGCAACACCGCCACGCCACCCGCGGCTCCCAAGCCAACTACGGCCACGTCCACCAGCTTCAGATTAATGGCCATGGCCCTCGCCCGAGGCGCCGCCAGTTGGATAGGCCGAGTGATGATAGGGCTTGATGTCGACGCCCATCTTCTGATCGTCGGCCGTGGTGGCCAGGCGCGGCCCGGGATATCGGATGAGATCCCAGCCCGCGAAATTCTTGTTGCCGCCGTAGTAGGGATCGCCGAACATGCCCTCCATGGTGAGCCGCCGGGCGCGATTGAAGAACCCGCGGGCGTTTGGAAATCCCTCGGCCGCACCGTTCTCCATCGCGGTAAGAACCAAGTCCCGCTTCTCCGGCGGAAGGTCGATGAACGCCCGAGCCTGGGAGCGCCGGGCGAACGCATCCATGGCCTCCAGCCCTTCGACGAACGCAGTTTTCTCGGCAGCCAGATAATCCGCCAGCGAGCGATTGATGTACACCGGGACATCGCACTCCGACGCGCTCGGCCCGAGTTCGTCCTTGGGAATAATGCGATCGACAAACGCCGCCAGAAGGCGAAGCTGAGCGTCTGAGAGAGCGGACGCGGGTGCGGCGGGAGACGAAGGCGCTTGCGCCAGCGCAGCCACTGGAACCAGAGCCGCGCTTACAATTACCGCGCGCCGTGTAATTTCGTCGGACGCCATTAGCGATGGAACAGGCCGTTGTAAACGCCGCTGGCAAGTATGTGCCCGCCGAGCGCCTTTTGCAAGTCGTCGCGGCCCGACGTCGCCGGTATATCCAACTTCGTGTCGAGGGCGTAAAGTTCCAGCGTATAGTGGTGCGGCAATCCCGGTGGAGGGCAGGGACCCATATACCCCACTCGCTGCGCGATGTTTTTGCCCTGCCGCGTTCCATCGGCGAGGTCGGCGTCGCCAGCGACATTGGCGGGCAACCCCGTCGCAGTAGCTGGAATGTTCCAGGCGATCCAGTGCGTCACGTCGTCGAACGATTTTCCGGGATGCACATCGCCGTCGTGGAAAATCAGAGCGATCGACATCGTTCCGGCAGGCGCTCCGCTCCACTCGATCTGCGGCGACCCTCCCGGCGGCTTCGCGGCGCAGGTGTACTTGTCCGGAATGTCGCCGCCGTCGCTGTAGCCCGACACCGTGATTTTGAGCGGCGCGGGAATTCCTCCACCGCCTCCCTTGTTTTGCGCGAAAGCGGCACCGGCGGTGAATGCCAGGGTAGCCGCGATAGTGGTCGCCGTGAGAGTCAAAGATCTCATTTCAATTCTTCTCCTGCTTGCTTGGGTATGTAGGTCGTCTTTGTTTATGTGGTTCGTCAGCCGTCTGGCCAGCGACGGTCATTATATCAGTCGGGTCGAGATTGAAGGATCCCAGAGAGGCAGACCGAGCCTCCGGACCGCAAGTCCGGCCTGAACTAGGCCTGTAGGGCCCGTCGTACACCTACAGGAGTAGCCCCAACCGGCCGATGAATTGCACGCAGGCTAAATCCTAAACTCTTGCCGGCGGGAGATTCATCAGTTGTTTCCGATCATCGGTATCCTTGTCGTCCTCGGCTGTATCGCCGGGGGCTATCTGATGGAAAAGGGGAGCCTTTTGGTTCTCATGCAGCCCGCCGAGTTGATCATTATCGGCGGCGCGGCTATTGGCACCGTTCTCATTGGTAATCCGCCTTACATTCTTAAGTCCATTATTTCCAGTCTCCTGGCAGTATTTAAGGGCGGTCACTATACCGCGACTACTTACCTGGATACCCTGCGCTTTCTGAACGATTTCTTCGGCACATCGCGCAAGAACGGCATCACGGCCCTCGAAACCGACCTGGACGAGCCCGACAAGAGCGCCTTGTTCAAACGCCATCCCTCCTTCGCCAAGGACAAAGAAGCCATGCACTTCTTTTGCGACACCATGCGAACTCTGCTGGCTGGTGGAGTGGAAGTGCATGATCTGGATCAAATCATGGAAACCGATCTGGAAGTGCTGCATAAGCAAGCATTGCTGCCCGCGGCTGCCATTTCCACCATGGCCGACAGCTTGCCCGGATTGGGAATCGTCGCGGCGGTTCTGGGCGTCGTGATCACCATGAGCGCGCTGGGAGGTCCTCCGGAAGAAATTGGACACAAAGTGGCTGCGGCGCTGGTGGGAACGTTTCTCGGCATTCTTTTGTGCTACGGATTTCTGGGGCCGATGGCGGCCAACATCAAGAAACAAACCAACGCGGAGAGCGAGTATTTCCTCTGCCTGCGCATGGGCCTGCTGGCGTTTATGAAGGGCGTTCCGCCCATCCTGGCGCTTGAGGCCGCGCGCCGCGCCATCCCCCATCACGTTAGACCGACATTCCAGGAAATGGACAAGGCGTGCCGGAAACCCGCCGGCGCTCCTGCCGAGGCGGCTGCTTGAGTGCAAAAAAGGGCGCAGCGCCCATCATCATCATCCACAAGAAGGCGGACCACCATGACGACGAACATGGCGGGGCATGGAAGGTAGCCTACGCCGACTTCGTGACCGCCATGATGGCACTCTTTATCGTTCTGTGGCTGTTGAGCGCGAGCGAAAAAGTCCAGAAGGCAGTGGGCGGATATTTTCAGGATCCCACCGGGAAGGGCAAACAGACCGGCTCCACCACTGCCGGCGTGGGCGAGACTCTTACGCTGAGCCAGAAACAGTTGAAGGAGATCAAAGGCAAGATCGAGCAAGCCATGAAGCAGATCCCTGAATTTAAGGATATGCAGAAGCAGATCAAGATGACCATGACAGCGGAAGGGCTGCGCATCGATCTGCTCGAAACCAAGCGCGGACTGTTCTTTGACACCGGCAATCCCAAGCCCACCGAAGCCGGAGGCGAGCTGCTGAAGGTTCTGGCGTCAGAACTGGTTAAACTCCCCAACAAGATCGCGATCGAAGGCCACACCGATTCCACGCCTTACGGGCGCCCCGATTATTCCAACTGGGAACTATCCGCGGATCGCGCCAACGCGGCTCGGAGAATCCTCACCGAGAGCGGGCTCGAGGACAGCCGTATCAGCCAGGTGCGCGGATTCGCCGATCAGCGCCTGTTGCTGAAAGACGACCCCACCAATCCATCCAACCGCCGCATCTCCATCATCGTGCGCAACCAGGGCATGGACATGCAGGAAGAAAAGATGGCCGATGCTCCCGTGGCTGCGCCTGCCGCGAAGCCTGCAACCACCGAGAAGGCATCCGCTGTGATGTTGCCGCCTACCGAGCCCGCCAAGAAGTAACGCTCGCCAATCGGATTCACGCGCCTGACAGGTCTCATGTTGTATACTTCTGCTTGAAATTCAATCCTCGAAGGAGAAGTACGTGAATCGAATCTGCAGCCTGACTCTGATGGGAGCTTTGCTCGGTGGCGCCGCCGCTCTGTACGCTCAAAATCCATTATCGAGTGATCTCAAGAACAGTTATGACGGAATCAAAGGCACCCTCCTCAAAGCCGCCGACGAGATGTCGGACGCGGATTATTCGTTCAAAGCCAGCCCCATGGAGCGGACTTACGGCGCGATCGTAGGACACATTGCCGACGTGCAGTTCGGGTTGTGCGGCAACGCCAAAGGCGAACAAAAGAAGAGCGACGCCGAGAAAACCAAGACCACCAAAGCGGACTTGGTGGCCGTGCTTAAAGAGTCCTTCGAATATTGCGATGGCGCCTATGGTTCGCTGACGGACGCCGATGCCGCCACTATGGTCACGCTGTTCGGTCCGAGAAAGGCTACCAAATTAGCCGTGCTGAATTTTAATATCGCCCACGATAACGAAATGTACGGGCAGATGGTAGTGTATTTGCGGATCAAGGGTTTGGTGCCGCCGTCCAGCCAGCCTCGCAAGCCCTAGCGTTTGAACGCGGCAACGTGCAGGTGCTCCGGCATCTGCGCGTGGGCAAGATCCAGATCGTCGCGAACAATTGGAATCGTGAGCGTTACCGTAGCCGGCGCCGATGGATAATTCTGGCTGATGGAAATCTTCAAGGCGCTAGCGGGCGCCTCTAGCGTGACAGAGCGGCTGGCATCGGCGAACGAGCGGAGACTTTGCGCCTGTTTCGGATCGTCGCTCGTGATCAGCGCTTCTCGAATTACGTGTTCGGCCGAAGAGTACGTCAGCACTCCCACTGCGCGGGTCTCGGGCGGGACTTCGAAACCCACATAGCGCATGGTCTGAATGTCTCGACGGATCGAAAAACTGAGCAGCGGGACGTAGGTGTCGAACAGCCGCTCGCCCGTCCCCAGCTTGTAAACTGACCACCACTCCGTGTCTTCCAGGCCGCGCAAAATCACCAACAGCGCACTGTCCACACTTTTCGAATCGACACCCGCGGACTTGAGCGTGTAGATCGGCTTCTGTTTGAGGTCCACGCCCAGTGGCCACGCCTCTACCGTGGTGGAAGCTTCCATGCCGATCTCGTCCACCACCTTCCTGGTGCGCGTGGTGGTTCGGAGCAGCAAGCGCTCGGTTTGCGGGCGGCCCGGCACGGCGGTGCTGGTTACTTCGTAGGCGACATTGGTGATCTCAACCGTCTGCTGACTGTCTTTATTGACGCCATACACCACAGTGGCGGGCGACTGTGATTGGAACGGCTGGTGCGTCTGCGCGAAAGCGAACCCGGTGACTAGCAGCCAGATCGCGAAGTGTCGCATGCTCTCTATTCGTAATATTGCGGGGCTTTCTTTAGCTTGGCGTTCGCGGCGTAGTCATGCTGAATCCATAGCTGTGCGCCGCTTTGCTTCAGAAACGCCTCGATCTTTTCGCGTGTTTCCACAGTCTGCTGCTGATCGGTTTCAAAAGTCGGCACGCGCTTCATCGTGCGTTCTTCCGGGTAATGATACAGGTCGCCGCTCAGGACGATCGGCCCGGTTTTCTTGAGCTTCAGGAAGAGCACCTGATGGCCGGGCGTATGCCCCGGCGCCAGCTTCATCACCACTGTTCCATCGCCGAAGACGTCGTAATCGTCGCTGGGAATGATAACGGTCTTGCTGTCTTTGAGCGCCGAGTAATTGGCCGGATTCACCCGGTCTGGGGGCTTGGCTGCAAACATGGCATCGCGCTCGATCTTACGGACCAGCCAAGTCGCGTTCGCGAACAGATTGGCGTTGGCGATGTGATCGTAATGATAATGCGAGAACGCCAAATACTGGATGTCCGAAGGCTCGTAACCGATCTTCTCCAGTTGCGACTTCAGCGTCTCGGTGATGGTGGCGTAACCTTCCAGCGCCGATTTCTCGCCCGGCTTCAGCGCGCTATCCGGCACCGCGCCCACGTCCCACATCAGCGTGCCCTTGGGATGCACGATCAAGAAGCAGGCCACGGACATGTTGGTGGTGGCTAGTTCCTCCTTCTTGAAACGGAATCGTTCGGGATCGGAAATGTTCAGGCTGCCGCAGTTGAACACGTACAGGCGGAGAGATTGGGGCGGCGGAGGCGGCTTGTGTTCGGCGTGTATGACCAGCGGGGCGATCAAAGCAGCGATAATCGGGGCGATCTTCCGGAACATTTGGACCAATGATACTACCTCCGCCATTCCGGGGAGCGCCGGGCTTGCCAGCAGCGCAGAGCGGTTCCAAAATGGTTCCATGAACATCACGCTCAAGAATGTGCCGCCCAATGTCCACAAGGCCCTAAAGCGGGCGGCGAAGGAAGAGGGGCGGACCCTGAACGCCCACATCATCCACAAGCTTGAGATAGAGGCCGCCATCCTGGAGCGGAGGAAAAGACTGCCTCAAATCATCAAGGAACTGGAGCGGTTTCGTAAGTCCCTACCCCGTATGGGCGATAGCACGCCACTGATTCGAGAGGACCGCGAAAGCCACTAATGCCGGACGCTCTCGTGGTGGACTGCAGC
>JBEKLB010000015.1:0-32051 GCA_050010415.1 Bryobacteraceae bacterium
CCGGCGGCTGCCGCACCACAATGGAGCAGCCGAGCATCAACAACATTGCCGCTAACGGCTCCAGGTTCGCGCGCGAGCATCTGAGAGTGGTGCCGCCGTTTTCGTCCTCCATCATTACCCGGTGCCACGCAAAACGCGACCGCATCTTATCGAGCGGAAGGTCGAGCCACACTTCCACGGAGAAGCCGGCTTCCACGAATGGCATGGAACGCTGCAGACAGGTCTTGGCGTCGAAACCAGCGGGCCGCTCGAAGGTTTGATCCGACACTTGCACTTCAGACACCCGGTCGAGGCGGAAGGTTCGGAGCGCCTCCCGAAGCAGGCAGCGGCCCAGCATATACCAGCGCCCGTCCATATGCACGATACCGTACGGCTCCACTTCGCGATGCGAAGATTTTCGGTCATGCGATTCGTAATGGAACGCCACGGCATGGCGCGTGCGAATGGCTGTACAGAGGCGAATCAGCGGTTCGGCTTCAGTGGAAATGACCCAAGGCCCAGGCTCAACCGCGACCACCTCTTCCACCGCGTTGGCGCTGTCGCGGAGGGAATCCGGAAGCACGCGTCCGAGCTTGGCGGCGGCGCCCTCGGTGGCCGGAGCAAATGCCGAGAGCCCCAGGTAACGCAGGGCGCGCAAGCCGAGCGTGAGAGCGAATGCTTCCTCGTCGGTGAACATCATGGGCGGCAGACGAAAACCCGGTTTCAGCCGGTACGCCCCGCCCACTCCGCGCGTCGATTCCACAGGAATGCAGAGATCCTGTAAGCGCGCGATGTAGCGTTGGACAGTGCGCGGATTGACCTCCAGGCGCGCGGCCAGTTCCGCGCCGCTCACATGTTCCCTGGCTTGCAGGATCTCGAGCACGGTGAGCACTCGCATAATCGGGTCGTACATAAAATTCATGGTGGCATGAATTGACGACAGGAATTGTCGGGAATGGCGTCTACATTGTGCTTATGACACTCACCGAAACCTTAGTCAGCTCCCAGGCGCTGCTGGATCATTGGCAGGGCCATCGGCGGCTTACCCGCCGGGTAATCGAGGCGTTTCCGGAAGACAAACTGTTCAGCTTCACGGTTGGATCGATGCGGCCGTTTTCCGACATGGTCAAGGAATTCCTGAAGATGGCGGTGCCGATCGCCCATGGCGTCGCGACCGGCGAATGGGCGGCATTTGGCGGCGATCTGGATTCCGTGCGCAGCAAGGCGGAGTTGCTGCGTCTGTGGGACGAGGCGACGGAGAAGCTGAACGCGATCTGGCCCACTATCCCGGCGCATCGCTTCGCCGAGGTCGACAAAGCGTTCGGCCAGTGGGAGAACTCCGGCATCAACACCATCTGGTACGGGATCGACAATGAGATTCACCATCGCGGGCAAGGGTATGTGTATTTGCGCGCGTTAGGGATCGATCCGCCACCGTTTTGGGAACGCTGAAGTTTTGGTAAGCCCGAGTTCCGTTGAATTAGCGTACGATAACGGACGAGGGCGAAATGAGCCTACTGACTCTCAAGGTCAACGGCCGGAGCCACACAGTGGATGTGGACCCGGCAACGCCTCTGCTGTACGTGCTGAGCGACGATCTGGAGCTTCGCGGGCCGAAGTTCGGTTGTGGCCTGGGACAATGCGGAGCCTGCACGGTGATCCTCAACGGCGCGGCTGTGCGCTCTTGCATCACGCCGGTGAAGACGGCGGTGGGAGCCCAGATCACGACACTGGAAGGCTTGGGAACGCCCGAAAAGCCGCATCCCATCCAGCTAGCGTTCATCGATGAGCAGGCAGCGCAGTGCGGGTTCTGCTTGAATGGCGTGATCTTGACCGCCAAGGCGTTCCTGGACAAAAATCCCAAGGCTACTGAAGAAGAGATTCAGCAGGCGCTTTCCGGCGTGATGTGCCGCTGCTTCACGCACGTCCGGATGTATCGGGCCATCCAGAAATATGCGAAGGAGATGGCGCGATGACGTCGATGACGCCCAATGCTCTCGCCGCGTTATCCCGCAGGGGCTTCTTGAACCGCCGGGGCTTCTTGAACCGCCGGGGCTTCTTGAAAACGTCGGGGGCTCTCATCGTTGGCTTCAGTATGGCTGGATCAGGCGATGCTCAAATCGGTGGGCCGTCGCCCGGATCGCCGCCGATCAATCAAGTAGATTCCTGGATCGCCATCGCCGCCGACGGCAGTGTCACCGCTTATAGCGGCAAGGAAGAGCTGGGTCAAGGTATTTCGACGGCGCAAACGCAGTTGGTAGCAGAAGAGTTGTCGGTGCCGTTCAATCGCGTGAAGCTGATTTACTGCGATACAGCGCTGACCCCGGATCAGGCTTATACGTCGGGCAGCCAATCACATCCCGCTAATTTCAACCACGGCAATCTGGCGCAGGCGGGAGCCACGGCGCGCGAGGCGCTGATCAAAATGGCGTCACAGCAGCTCGGAGTTCCGGTGGATGAGCTGACGGCCGCCGATGGAGCTGTTCGCGCCAAGAGCGATGCATCGAAAAAAGTGAGTTACGGCCAACTGGTGGGCGCGAAGAAGTTCAATCTTACGCTCGATCCGAAAGCCAGGCGCAAACCACCTGGCGAGTGGACGGTGCTGGGAACAGCGGCGCAGCGTCCGGACATACCGGAAATCGTAACGGGACAATTCGAATTCGTTCACAACGTACGCGTGCCCGGCATGCTGCACGGCCGCGTGGTGCGTCCGCCGCGAGCGGGCGCAACTGTGATGAGCGTCGATGAAAGCTCGGTCGCAGGCATGCCTGGCCTGGTGAAGGTGGTGGTGAAGAAGAACTTCGTGGGCGTGGTGGCGGAAAAGCCGTGGCAGGCGTTGCAGGCGGCCGAGAAGCTGAAGGTTACCTGGACGCCCGGGAGCGGATTGAAGAACCCGGCTGATTTTTACGAACAACTGCGCAACCAGAAGCCCACGCGCGACATTCTATTGGTGGACTCGAAAGACGTGGAACAGAAGCTGGGCCAGGCTGCGACAGTGGTAAAGGCCACCTACATTCATCCCTATCAAGCGCATGGATCGATGGGCAGCTCCTGCGCGGTTGCTGACGTGCAGGGCGATAAGGCAACCATCTGGTCTCCCACGCAGGGCGTCTGGTATCAACGCAGCACGGCAGCCATGGTTCTCGGTCTGAAAGCGGAAAACGTGCGCGTGATCTTTCGCCGAGGCTCCGGCTGCTACGGGCTGAACGCGGCCGATACAGTGACGTACGATGCCGCGCTGCTCTCGCAAGCGGCCGGCAAACCGGTACGCGTACAGCTCACGCGTAAGGACGAATTGACGTCGGAAAACTACGGGAACCCGTTTCTGATGGATGAGCGCGCGGGATTGGACGCGCAAGGCAATATCATCGCGTGGGATCACGAAGCCTGGTCACCGACTCTCGGCAATCGGCCGGGGCCCGGCACTCCGGGCAATGTCATCACGGGTTCGCTGGTGGGCTTCGAAGCGGAAGTGTTCACGCCACGGTCGCCCGCGCCCGAACCTCGGGGATTCAACAACAACAGCAACGGAATTCCTTCCTATGCCGCGGCACTCTTCGACGGCGTCGCAAAAGGCGCGGGCCAGGTGCGGAGCGCGCGCGTGCTGGTTCACAATATTCCGTCGCCCTTCTTCACCGGCCCGCTGCGATCGCCGGCGCGCTTCCAGAACACGTTCGCGCACGAGAGCTTCATGGATGAACTGGCGTGGCACGCCAAAGCCGACCCGGTGGAGTATCGCCTGCGCCATTTAAGGAACGAGCGCGTGATCGATGTGCTGAAGGCCGCGGCGAAGGCGGCCCATTGGGACGCGCGTCCATCGCCGCGCTCCGGAATCCCGAAGTCAGGCGTTGCGACAGGCCGGGGCGTGGCTTGCGTCGCCTATGAAGGAGACAACGGATATACGGGAATTGTCACCGAGGTGGAAGTGGATCAGGATACTGGAAAGATTGCGGTGAAGCGCGTCTTCGTGGCCATCGACGCAGGCCCGATTTCGAATCCGGACGGCTTGAAGAATCAGGCCGAGGGTGGTGCGCTGCAGGGCATGAGCCGCGCGCTGCTGGAAGAGGTGACGTGGGACGAGCAGAGGGTGACTTCGATTGACTGGCGAACGTATCGCACCTTGCCGCTCGGCTTTCCGGTTCCCAAAGTGGAATGCGTGCTGTTGAACCGTCCGGAGGAAGAAGCCACCGGCGCGGGCGAGACTTCCATCACGGTGATTGCGGCGGCCATCGGCAACGCTGTGTTCGACGCTACCGGCGCACGCTTGCGACAGATTCCGTTCACACCGGAGCGGGTGAAAGCTGCGCTCAATGCAAGGGCATAAGTCATTTGTATTTGTCCCAATGGCTAGCGATTTCTTGCACCACCGTGTTACCGACGCGCCAGGCGGATTCAAGCGCGGGCAAGTAGCCAACGTACTGCCGACCGGTATTCCGAGCTAGATTTTGCGCGGCGGTCCGGCCGGGCGGAGGTTGATCGAAGTCACTGGCGGTGCGCAGCACCAGGATGCGATTCCAATCCACACGATTGGCTTTGGCCAGCATCTGGAGCGAGGAGAGAGTGCCGGTGTCCTCCATGCCGGTGGTGACGTAGTTGCCGTTGCCTCCGGTGTGATACTTCACCCACTGGTTGGCCCATTGGCTCATCTTGACGCCGGTGAAAAAAGTGCTGGAGGAGATGGTATCGCCCTTGAGCACGAAGGGAGGGCGGTGCGCGTTGGCGGAAGCGTACAGTGCGCGCTCCTTCTGCATTTCGGGCGTGTCGCCGAGGTCCACGTGCTGGGTGAGATGGAAGGCCCAATCGACCAGCGTGGCGTTCAGATGGTACATCTCGCCCCAGCCTTCCCCGCGCGGGGCTTCGTAAGGCTTGGACTTGCCGAGCGGCACAAAGCCCGTGGGCCAGTCGGCGGGGATTTCGCGAGCGTCGATTTCGTAGCCCAAGTCGCCGTCGACTACCCATTCGGCCCAGGCGGCCGAACCGAGCGATGCATCGGCGGGATCGATTCCAGCAATGCCCGCGACGATCCAGTATGCCTTGCGCAGATCGAAGCGCGGGTCGAGTCCCAGGGCCATGACGCTTCCGGCGGCTTTGGCGGTTCCCATGCCAGTGAGCACGGCCAGCACTCCGTCGCCATTCATGCGCAGGTCATGGTAGGCCTGCGGAAACGGAAGGATCTTGTCGAAATGATTGCGCTCCACCCAATACTGCAGCTCGCCGGGGCGATCGCCCTGGTCGGCTCCAGCTTCGAACATGGTCACAATAACAACTTTGATGGGGATGGTTGAGTCCTTGGCCTGGGCACGGGCGGGATGTGCACCCAAGATACAGAGGAAGATACCGAGGAACAGAGCCACCGCTAGGTTGCTTCGCATGAGCCATGGTAACGAGATGAGCGGACGGTGCCAAGTGATACTGAAGGAGTCAGACTGAAAAAGGCTAGGATTTCAACAGCGAAAGGAACTTCTGTAAGTATGCGATCGGATATTGTGCCAGGCGCGGTTTTTCCAGACTACGAACTCACGGATCATACTGCGAAGCGCCGCAAGCTCTCGGACTTGCAGGGCCCGCATCCCATGGTTCTGGTGCTCAGCCGGGGAGGATTTTGCCCCAAGGACCGGCGGCAGGCCGAACTTCTCGTGGAACTGCACCGTGAGCTGGAAGTGGCTTATTGCCGGTTAGTGACGATCAGCACCGACAATATCACTGTGACGAACGAGTACCGCACGGGCGTGGGCGCCCATTGGCCATTTCTCTCCGATGCGGGGCGAATGGTTCAAAAGGATCTGGACATTGCCGAGTACACCGATCCGACCAACAATCCGATGATTCCGCATGTCATTGTTCTGGAACCCGGCCTGATCGTTTACAAGATCTACAACGGCTATTGGTTTTTCGGGCGTCCCACCATGGAGGATCTCCGTCAAGACCTGCGCGCAGTGACCCGAAAGTGCCGCCCAGATTGGGATATCACAACACCGGGAATGAAAGCCGCATGGAAAGAAGGCCGCAAAGATCTCTTCTATCCGTATGGCAAGACCTATGCTCAAACGCTCGGCGAGCAAGACTAATCCACTTTGAGGCGCACGTCTTCGAGCGAGATTTGAGGAAAATACGAACCCCGCGGTTTGCGCGCCCACCAATTCCCGGTGGCGCGGCGCTGCGCGAAATTGGTGAACGAATAATCGAATAACAGTGCACGCACGTACTTGGGCGGCGAGTTGGGGAACGGATTGGTCTTGAGCAGCCCCAGAACATCGGGCGAGCCTTGGAGCAAGCGGACCATGAAATTGGTGAACCAGGGCGTGGAACGATAGTCGGAGAGCGCGGCAAACCACATCTGCCAGTCCAGCCGGGGTTGATACGGTGCCACCCAGCGCGGCGCTTGCGACAAATCGCCAGCTTTGTATCGGAACTGGTAGTCCAGCCAGGTGACGCCGTCGCTCGAACCTTGCACAACAATCTCGGGCCGCGTGGTGGTCATGGAAGCGAAGAGTCCATACGTATTCGCGATTTGAAACGGTCCAGCGATTCGCACCAGCGCATTCTCGGTATCGAAGGGCGCGTCGAAGAACATTTGGTGCAGTTCGGAAAGGCTCAAGACCAGGATGACGATGGCTCCGGCCCACACGGCGATGGCATTGGTGCGCGCAGTCCGCGCGCGCAAGCGGATTTTTTCGAGCGCGCGATCGTCCAAGAGAAACACGCAGAGCGAGATGGTGAGGAGATTGAAAAAAGTATAGTTCCCCGTTAGGAAGATCAGCGTTTGCAGGAACAACGCTGCACCCGCGGCAAGAAACCGCCATCGGCGGGGCGCGAAAAACAGAAACGGAACCACGAGTTCGATGAACAATGTAGCGGCGGTAGAGAAGCGCTGCGCCGCCAGCGGCAACTGGTATACGTACCAGGCCAGCGGCGTCGGCAAGGGCTGCGTCATGTAGTGATAGGCCAGCGCCGTCCAATCGCGCCACACCGGATCGTGGCTGGTCAGCTTCACAACGCCTGACAGAAACATCAGGCGGAAGAGCAGCCAGCGGAACAGCAGGATTATAAATTTTGAGTTGCCGAGGAAGATGGCTAGGAAACCGGTTTCAAGCAGGAGCGAGTCCCACTGGAAGGACAGGAAATCCTGGCCGGCGATGTCGAGCGAAAGATAAAGCACATACAAGCCAGCCAGCAGCAGCCGTTCCCAGAAACCCTTGAGAATTCCAGCCAGCAACAGGATGGCTACGGCCGCGCCCGTGACGCAGGCAGCTTTTAAGAACCAATCGCCGTGCGCGAGCCAAAAGATCGTCGGCGCCTCCCGATAGCCGCGCATTCCGAGCGTCTTCGAAACGGCCGCTAGATATCCGCCTAGAGGCAAAATGCCGTGAACGCCGATCAATCCCTCGATCTGGACGGCCAGCGACGAGAATGCGATCAAATATATGGCCGCCAGCAAGCGCAGGAAGAGCCACTCCACCCTTGCGAACTGCAACGGCAAAACGCGCCGGCCGAAGGTGAGCCGCGTCAGGTGGTAAAAGAAGGCGCGGTGACTCGCAATCAGCCGATATGCCGCCTCACTGAGGGAGGCCACGCCGGGCACGTGATGGTAGGCCCAAGACGGCCACTTCATCCCGGGAGCGTACTTTAAAGTGACAAAGACGGCCCGTGCGCCGCTGAACACTTCCCCGCCTGGCAGCACTAACTGCACGGATTCACTGAAGTTCTCCGCCGGAATCTGGGGATGGAGAGCCCCCACCTCCTGCGATGCCGCGTAGGCCACCCGGCCGCCGGTGATCGCCTTCCAGTATTCGATCCAGATCCGGCAGAAGCCGCAGTGTCCGTCATAAATAACGAGAGGTTCGTCGGACATACGCGCATCTACAGTTTTTCATAGATAGTTTTTCATAGATACCCTTGAGAAACCGGGAGGTGCTAGAATTGACGATGAGTGTAAATGCAACTTTTGTGTAGCGTGGGAACGTCTACCAACTGAGCGTGCCAGGAGATTGAGCACGAGGCGAGGCGCAGTAGAAGATATGTCTGCTCATGACGAACCAATGGCCTATCCGGGGCGAAATCCAGCCAACAACCCCGACGATATTCATCTTCTTTTAAGCTCCAAGATCGACGAGCCTTTCTTTCGCTCTCTCGGCCGGAGCATCAAAGAACTCATTAACCCGCCGAAGCTGCCTCCTCTGGAGCTAACGTCGAAACCAGTCGCAGTAAGAGAAATCTGGGGATTCTACGGCGGCCAGGGAAGACGAGCCGGAATGACGTCGTTCCTGGTTCACGTCTGCGTCATCGCGCTTCTGTTTTTACTGGGAACCAACAAAGCAGTGCAGCAGGTGGTGAAGAAGCAGATCGAATTGATCGCTCCCGATATCGCGCCTTACAAACCGACCGTGAAGCCAGACCAAATGCACGGGGGCGGCGGCGGTGGCGACCGGTCTCCCACGCCCGTCAGCAAGGGCAATCTGCCGAAGCTCGCCAAGAGACAGTTCGTGCCTCCCATGATCAGCCACGTGGAAAATCCCAAGCTGGTGATGGATCCGACGCTGATCATTCCACCCGACGCCAACATCCCCAAGATCAACTCACCCGACCTGGGCGATCCGCTGTCGAAGTCCGGGCTGGCATCCAACGGTTTTGGCGCTGGCGGGGGCATGGGTAGTGGACGCGGCGGCGGTATTGGGCCGGGCTCGGGACCGGGATATGGTCCAGGGTCGGGCGGCGGTATCGGGGGCGGCGCTTATCGGATCGGCGGCGGCGTCTCTCCGCCCAGCATCCTTTACAAGGTAGAGCCCGAGTATTCCGAGGAAGCGCGCAAAGCCAAGTTCCAAGGCACGGTTCTGCTTTTTGTAGTGGTGGATGAGAAGGGCATGCCGCGCGACATCAAGATTCTTCGCCCGCTCGGTTTAGGACTGGATCAGAAGGCCGTTGAGGCGGTTGAAAAGTGGAAGTTCAGCCCCGGCAAAAAGGACGGCAAGCCGGTCGCAGTGCAGGCGCAGATTGAAGTGAATTTCCGGCTGCTCTGAACCGCGCCCTTACTGTCGCGGTTACTTTTTCGGCTGCGTTGCCGCGCACATCTGGTCGGTTGGCTCCCAATCGACGATATCAATCGAAATCCCCTGCTTACATGCGCTCCGGCCCCGGTGCGACTTGCCTTGAATGGTGATCACGGTATCGAGATCCGGCTTGGGCGAGGCGATGAAGCTATAGATGGTGGTGCCGTCCAGCGTCTCGAGCAGCAGGCAGTGGCTGTCGGCGGCGCGGCGGACACAGCCGGTGGCTCGCATTTCGGTGATCTCGGGCTTGGGCTTCTGTTGCGCCAATAGGACGCTGAGTAGTATCAGAGCGAACATCTGTTCCCAGTGTCGCACTATACTGGGCGGGTGCCGGTTGCGATGGTCACAGGAGCAAGCCGAGGTGTGGGGCGCGGTGTTGCCATTGCATTGGCCGATGCAGGGTTCCAAGTGTTCGCAACCGGGCGCTCCATCGCGTCCGCGGATCTTCCATCCGCAATCACCAAAATCGTCTGCGATCATCTGGTTGGTGGGCAGACCGAAGCTGCGTTTGCGCAACTGGGAGGCAGCCTGGACATTCTGGTCAACTCAGCATGGGGCGGATACGAGCGCATGCTGGAAGACGGCCAGTTCACTTGGCCACTGCCGTTTTGGGAGCAGCCCGCGCATCGCTGGCCAAGTATGCTGGACGCGGGAGTACGAGCGGCCTTCCTTGCGTCCTCCCTGGCTGCGAAAATGATGATCGCGCGCCGTCAGGGGCTTATCGTCAACATCAGCTATTGGGCTGCGCGCAAGTACATGGGAAACGTGATTTACGGAGTTTCGAAGGCCGCCACCGATAAAATGACGTCCGACATGGCGCAAGAGCTGCGCTCGCACGGCGTTAGCGTCATCTCGCTTTATCCAGGGCTGGTGCGAACCGAGGCAGTCCTGAATTCGGGCTGGTTCGATCTGTCGAATAGCGAAAGCCCGGAGTTTATCGGACGCGTGGTTGCGGCACTTTGGCAGGATCCCAAGCTCGAAGAACGCACGGGCCAGGCGCTGGTGGCCGCGGGGGTGGCTAGAGAGCTGGGCGTCCGGGACCTGGACGGTAAACAACCCGCGGCCCTCACTCTCGAAACGGCCTAAGACCTCGAAACGGCCTGAAACGCCTTTGGGACGGCCTGCGTTATTATTCCAGTAGGTGTTTGAATGCCCCGCGCCACTTGTGTCCTGCTGCTAACCTGTGCCCTGGCTACCGCGCTCGCGGCCGGCGACGACGACGTTACGTTTCGCAGCGACGTGTCTCTGGTCCGGGTGGACGCCCAGGTAGTTGATTCCACCAATCGCGCCATCACGCACCTGCACGCCGGCGACTTTGTGCTGCGCGAGGACGGCAGGGTGGTGCCCATCAAGAGCTTCGCCAGCGATAACATGCCGGTGGACGTGCTCTTCCTGCTGGACGTCAGCGCCAGCATGCGTCCCCACGTGCAGCGCATCGCGGATGCTTCCGGGCAGGCGCTCACTGAACTGGGCAAGGACGACCGCATGGGGATCATGGTCTTCGATCGCTACACGCGGGTGCGGCTGGCCCTGAACAGCAGCCGTCAGGATGTGCAGCGTGGATTCGACCGGCTGCTGCGCGAGGAGCGCTTCAACGGGGGAACCGACATCACGCGCGCCATGCTGGACGCCGCCGATTACATGCGCAGCAACGGTCGCCGCGATGCGCGCCGCGCCATCGTCATCCTGACCGACGATCAGACCGAATTCGACCGCGACGATGAAGGCGTGGGCCGGGCGCTGGAGCGCGCCAATGCAGTAATGTGCGCGCTGATCGCGCCGGATGCCATGCAGAACAGAGGCGGGGGACAACGTGGAGGATGGGGCAATGGAGGCGGCCTGGGTGGAGGGTTGGGCGGCATCATCTTTGGCCAACCACGCGGCGGAGGGAATCGCTATCCGGGCGGTGGTGGCGGATCGCACACCCACTCGGCAGGCACCTCGGAGATTGCGCGGGATTCGGGCGGCGACAGCATGTCGGTGAACGACGCCGAGGCGTTGGATGACACGCTGGCTCGCCTTCGGCAGCGCTACACCTTGTATTTCAGTCTTCCGGATGGAGTGCAGCCCGGCCAGGAGCGGAACATCCAGGTGGACCTTACGCCGGAGATGCGCCGGCGCTTTTCCGATGCCGAAGTTCGCTACCGGCGGACGTCTATCTCGGGAGGATCAACGGGGTCGGGCGCATCTCCCAATAGCGATCGCAACAGCGATAGCGACGACAGGCCCCACATTACCCGCCGGTCGCCCGGGAGCGGCAGCGGTTCGTCGGCTTCCACGTCCACCAACGATAGCACGTCTTCTTCCGGCAATTCGTCCGATAACACGGATTCGAGCACGCCGGCCGTGCGCCGGCGCCGCGTGGCGGTGAATGAGGACGGCACGCCGATCGCATCGCCAGACCAGCAATAGCTTGGGCCTGGGCTTCTTTAGCAGACGGCGAGGAGCTTTTCCTTCAGCGTGGCTTGCAACTCGGGCGACAGCTTCTGTCCATCGTGCGCGACATAAAAGACGTCGATGGCGCGCTGCCCCTTGGTGTCGATCAGCACCACATCGATATTACAGGCCGTGGAAGAGAAGACCGTCGCCAGGTTGTACAACAAGCCGGGCCGGTCTTCGGCGACAATCTCGACCAAGGTGGCGGTGTCGCAGGCGTCGGAATCGAAATGCACCTGAGGGGGCGAGCTGCGTTTCTTGGGATCGGCCTGAGCGCGACCGCGCAGCAGCCGCTGACCGTCGGTCTTGCCGAGCGCGACACGGCGGATCAAATCCAGCAGGCGCTCGGATTCGGGCGGGTTCAGATCGAGCGTCCGCTGCGGGTCGGCGAAAACAAATGTATCGAGGATGGTGCCGCGGGTATTGGACAACGCCTCCGCCTTGAGAATGTTCAGACCGAAGCTCGAAATTGCCCCCGCGAAGGAGGCGAACAGCGCGGGCATATCGCGCGCGATGACGGTAAGCCGGTAAGCGCCTTCGATGCGATCCAGCTGCACCGCCACACCGGTGGGACGGCTCTCTTCATACAACCGCATGTGTTCTTCGATTTGAGCGGGTGAATGCGAGCGCAGGTAGCGAACGGGGAAGCCCTTGAGAAACGCGGGACGGCCCGGCAGGCTGTCCGGCACATCTTGAATGCGATCGGTCTCCAGTTCACGCGTCAGTTCGTGCTGGGTGACTTCATAAGCGCGCCACAGCCGCTCCAGGCGCCAGGGCGTCATGGCGTCCGAGCTCACGGCGGCCAGATCGCCATAGGTCATCACGGTGAGCAATTTGAGACGCTCGATGGTACCGACGCGCTCGGCCAGTTGACGGGCCGTCGCGGGATCGTCCACGTCGCGGCCGCTCATCACCTCGGCCAGATCCAGCTGATGCTCGATCAGAAAATTTACTTCCCGCTGCTCTTCGGCCGGCACGCGGATGCGCTGCATGGCCTGGTTGGCCAGCGCGATGGAGAGCTCCACCGGATGGCCGGGCCCGGCGCCCTTGCCCGCGCTGTGAAACAACAACGCAAACACCAGTACGGCCGGATTCTCGATCTCTGAAAGAAGCTGGGCGAAGCGCTGCCGCGTGGGATCGCTGTTCGATCCGAGCTCGGTGGCGCGTTCGACGGTCATCAAGGTGTGTTCGTCGACGGTGTAGCGATGCTCGGGTTCGGTGTCCACCAGATCCACCATCGAAGACCATTCGGGAAACAGCGCCGAGAGCAGACCGGCGCGTTGCAAAGTGCGCAAGGCGAGAGCGGCGCGCGGCAGAGCCAGGACGCTTTCAAGAGTGGCCCACAGCGGCCGCGGCTGAGCGCAATACTCGGCGAATGCGGAACGCGCCGCTTCCAGACGCCGCTCGGTTTCAGGCGCCGGCGTTAACCCATGCCGGCCGACGAATTCCAGCAGCCGCAGCACCACCGCCGGATCGCTTTCGAGCTGCGCGGGAGTCCGCATGAAGATTCGTTCGCGCGAAACCGTGAATTCGCTATTGGAAAGGCGCGACCGCCAGTCGCGAAAATTTCCCACCAATGAACTCTCGGTTTTGTCCAGGGCCGCCAGCGCGCGATGCGCTTCGTTAAAGATCACCCAGGCGTGACGGAAGTATTCGCGCATGAAGTCAGGAACCGCTTTGACGCTGCTAAAAGGCCGCGCGAGCATGCGCTCCTGCGCCTCCAGATCCAACACATTACGGTCGCTCTGGGATTGGTAATGCAAAAAGCATCGCAACACCGAGAGGAACTCGCCGGCCTGATGGAGTTGGTCAGTGAGGTGAGCGCTTTCGACGCCCAGGCGCGACAACCACCCGATCAGATTCCAATCGCGCAATCCGCCTGGAGCCTCCTTGATATCGGGCTCGCGGTGGTGCACCGTGTTCTGAAACTTAGCGTGCCGCAAGCGCGTATGCGTAGAAAGATGCTGACCCAGTTTGGGGCCGTTCTTCTCCAGGAAAGCCGGCCATTTATTCTCGAAGCGCGTTAGCAAGGCTCGGTCGCCGGCTAAATACCGCAGGTCCAAAAGATTGATATCGAGATCGATACTCTGCTCGCGAAACTCCAGACACTCGGACACCGTGCGGACGGTATGGTTGAGACGCAATCCCGCATCCCAGAGCAAGCGCACGCACTCGGCCAGCGGTTCGCGCAGCGACACCCAGGGTGACTCGCCTTCCAAGAGAACCAGGATGTCCACCGTGGCGTAGGGAAACAATTCTCGCTTCCCGTATCCGCCGGCTGCCAGCATCACCGCGCCCTGCGGAAGAACGGGTTCGATGGTGGTTCGATATGCTTCCACCGCAACTGCGTCGATCATGCGTGCCAGGGAGGTTTGCACATCGGCGGCGCGTCCGGTTTTGAAAAACTCCTCTTCCGCCTGGCGCCATGCCGCGCTCGAGTGCAGTTTCGGCAGGCTGCGCCCGCTTCGATCCACCATTCGTCCCATCGGAATGCTCAAGATTCAGTATCACGCAGGAGTCGCTGGCGGGAACGAAATTATGAGATCAATCCAAATTATCTATTAACATCGATTTAGCTTGCATTTGCAGCACGGAGGCAATGTAGGAGGAGGAGATGCGGTCTACGAGGAGAAGATGACGGGCCCTAGAATTTGAAGATCAGGTCCATCGCCAGCTGAAACTGGTTGGCGCGGGTTCCATCGTCATAAGCCCGTACTTGAAAGGAGTGGTCGAATCTGAGTTCGGGGCGGAGCAAAATCGTGCTGCCGATCCAGTGTCCCCACATGAGAGTGCCCTCGGTATATGGCGTCTTATAGCCGGTCCGCTGGCCTTTCATATCGTCGAGGAAATCCGTGCGAATGGATAGATAGTTTTTGTCCGAGAGCTGTTTTTCGACGTAATTCACCGCCGCCCACTCAGGGGCAAAGCAGCGCTCGACGCCGGCGGAACAAATTGCACCACGGGCGCCAGTTTCGAGCGGCAGCGGCCCGGCCACATTCGGCACATCCTTTTCATACATGTACCAGGCTTCTGTCGCCATATGCCAAGTGGCGTTGAACTTGTGGTACCAGGTGGTATCGAACATCTGCAGATTGTTGTAGGCGTACCTCCCGCTATTTAGGCCATTGATGCAGGGATACACGTTGTCGTTGCCGTGGTTGAACGTGAAGCTGACACAAGCCGTGGCAGACGGCCGGGCGTCGGATGTCCAGAGAGCCACGTCATGGCCGGCGGTGAGGCCTAATTGCAACAGCCAATGGTCGTTGAGTTTGAGAGTGCCGATCATGCCGGTGTCGGTGAAGGGATCGATGCTGTAGAGCAAGGAGTGAGTGTACACGTAGTTATTGGGCGCGAGCTGCGCTTCGATACCAGGCACGGAAATGAAACGTCCCACTCGTATATTCAGGCCGTCGGCAATCTGTGGAAGGTACAAGTCGAAATACTCGAGCACCGGGTCGAAGCCGTACTGGCGATCCTGCTGCAGCAATTGCTGGCTGAAATAACCCTTATTCAGCGTGAAACGGTAGCTGGTGCCGAATAAACCGCTGAGATGGAATCCAAAATCCACACTGTCGGTCTGCACGGTGTCCGGCAGGCGTTCGATGTAAAGGACGGCTTGGTCGAGCTCCACGCGGTTGGAGTATATGTCATAGGCCGAGGGGAGATTTGACTGGTGCGAAGTGCTCAGGTTCAAACTGCCTTCCAACCAGCCATAGATCTTGACGCGGCTGTTTTCCCAAGCCTGACCGTTCGGTCCCGCGTAGAGGGCTTGCATCAACGGGGGCAGGTTGGTGTCAGGCACGCCAATGACGGGAGCGCCACCGTAGGACCAGTCGGAGTTTGGAAAAGGAGGCGAATTGAGCGGCGACGGCGGTGCACGGCGGGCCGGTTCGGGCCCACTGGCAGTGGCGCCCTTCCAATCGTCCGCGTAAGCGCGAAACAGGCGCTTCAGAAATCCGTCCTGTAACGCGTTAGGGCCAAGCGTTAGGGTGAGATCAAGCGCCTGGCCGGCGATGAGTTCCACGGCCGATACAGAGGAGTTGGCGAAACCCGGCCGGGTGGCCGTCAACTGGTAATGGCCGGGCGTGAGGTTCCCGATCCCGAGGGTCCCGATCCCGAGCGTTCCATCCGGGCCGACGGTGACAGTCTGATCCGCATTCCCTTCGACGAAGTGCAGCACGACTTTGGACCCGCCCACCGGCATCCCCGCTCGAGTTCTCACGGTGACCCGCAGGCTGGCGGACGCCGATTGGCCGAATGCGGAGCCGCTCGCGAGGATCACGATGCTGGGAATGAAGAAGCAAGCAGGAACTGTGGTGAATCGCGAGGACACGCCTTGATCGTAGCGAATTCTCAAGAAAACGTTATGAATCAAATCCAAAATATCTATTGGCAAAACAAACCGACGGGTCTGCAGCCTGGACGTGAAAGCTTTTTGACGCTAAGATTCTTTGATCGAGAAGCATAAGTTATTTCGATTGGACGGGGACCTTCGGAGAGTGTAAGGTCAGTTAAAAAGCAAAATCAGCTCCGTGTCGAGCCACACCACGAAATTCCTGGAAGGGATAGATAATAATGGCTGAAAACGACGCACCTCAAATGAAAGCCACGTTAGGGCTAACGGGGCTGACCATGAACGCGATGGCGCTGATTGCCCCGGGCGCGTTCCTGTGGCTCACTTTCCTGGCGCAAGCCGGCGAGGGCGCAAGCGCTCCCTCGATGTGGATCGGAATCCTGTTCGCTGTTTTGCTATGCCTGGCGACCGCCGTTTGCTACGCCGAAATGGCGAAGCTGTATCCCGGCACTGGCAGTTCCTATTACTTCGCGGAACAATCCTTCCTCAATCACGAAAAAGCGTGGCCTTACGCGCGCTTGGCGAAATTCGTCGTCGGCTGGGGTTCGCATCTGTATTATTGGATCTATCCCGGCGTGATGGTCGGCACCATGGGCATTCTTTGCGGCTATATCGTCGGGACCCTGTGGCCGAGCTTCATGAGCGCCTCCAATCCCGGCCCTATGTTCATGATGCTGGTCGCGGTGGTGTTCTCGTTCGTAGTAGCCTACATCGCTGCTAGGGGGGTGAATGGGTCAACCGCGGTAAACATCGCGATCAATGTAATTCAGATCAGCGCTCTGATTGTCTTCTCCGTAATGGCCTTGAGCTATCGCATGAATCACCCGGCCGGAAGCGTAGCCTATCAATTTGATTCTACGTCGGGCGAAGCTTACACCTATCAGTTCGCCACCGAAAAGCAGACCGCCAACGGACAGACCACCGACGTGATTTCACGCGACGCCAACGGGGTTCCCAAGCCGATGCTGGATGCCGCGGGTAAACCGGTACCCTTCACCGTCAGCTATCCCGAGCACGACGATAAGGGCAACTTTCTGACGCATCCGACGGCAGGGTCGGTAGTCGGCATTCACAGCTTCTCCTGGATGTTCGTCCAAGCTACGGTGGCCATTCTGATTCTGGTCGGTTTCGAGTCGGTGACCTCCATGGGCGGTGAGGCCAAGAATCCCAAGCGAGACGTGCCCATCGCGGTGGTCGTTTCACTGCTGGTGCAAGGCTGTTTCTGCTATCTGTTTGAGTACTTCGCTGCAAACTACGTCTTGAGCAGCGGATATACCATGCAAAGCGCGACCGGCTCCGCGGCGCCGATCGGCGATCTGATGGTTATGGTCGGCGATGCAATTCTCGGTCCTGGCAATGGACGCACTTTCATGCTGATTCAGGCATTCACCGTGTTCCTGGCACTGATCGGCACCACGCTCTCCTGCATGAACACCGCGGCCCGCGTGACCTATGCAATGGGTAAAGACGACGAGGTGCCGGAGCATTTCGGCATGCTGCACAGCAAGAGCCTGACTCCGCATCGGGCGATCTGGACGCTCGCGATCATCTCCGCCGTGGTCGGCTGCGTCACCGTTTCGATGCTCTTCGGCGACGGCAGCGCGCTGACGGACGCCACAGTGAAAGCTCTGCCTCGGGGATTCTTTTCGAGCTTCGGCTACGTGAGTCACGATACCATGGCCGCGCTGCCGCAGAGCCTGTTGACGATTACCCTGGCATCCAACTTCGGCACGTTCTTGCTCTACATGCTGAGTTGTATCACGTGTATCATCGCCTTTCACAATCACCCGGCGTTCAACCCGATCAAGCATCTGATCATTCCCGTGTTCGGCTTGCTGGCCAACCTGGCCTGCATGGCGGCCTATCTGGTGTTGCCTTTTATGGGAATCGGCACCAAGTTGGAACCGTTGTCCGCCCTGGGAATCGCCGCGGTTTGGGCCATCTACGGCGGCATTTACTTCTTCCGTTCCAGCAAGACCAAGGGGCGAACGACGCTGGTGAACAAGCGCTTCATGGCAGCGCAATAATAGAAGCTCGGGTGAAGCCCGCAAGACTCGACCGCGGCCATCGAATTTGACTTTGGATCTGGAGTTCGCTCATCTTTCCGATCCGGGAAAGCAACGAGAGCACAATGAGGATTATCTTGGGCACGTAGTTCCGGCTTCGGCTGCCCGAGCCCGCTCGCACGGATGGCTCTTTGTGCTGGCCGACGGCGTAGGAGGCAGCGAGAAGGGCGAAGTGGCATCGCGCGCCGCGGTGGAGTATCTCACTGCGGGCTTTGGCGAAGCGCCTGAGTCGGAAGGGCTGAGTACGCTTCTGGTGCGTCTGGCGAAAGAAGCCAACGTCAAGATTTACGAAACCAGCCGGTCCCACAGTCCGGGTGGAACATCCATGGCGACCACGCTGGTGGCGTGCGCTTTCCGCTACGATCGCCTGGCCGTGGCGCATGCCGGCGATTCGCGCTGCTACCTGATCCGCGGCGGCCAAACCCGCTTGCTGACGCGAGATCACACCGTCGCACAGGAACAGGCCCGCATGGGGCTGTTGTCGGCCAAGGAGGCATCGGAAGCGTCCACGCGGCATGTGCTAAGCCGGTCGCTCGGCACGGATTTATTCGTCAACATCGAAACCAGCGACATTCAGGTGTATGCCGCCGACGTGGTGCTGCTGTGCTGCGACGGACTCTATAATTCCGTGGAATCGTCCGAGATGGCCGCGATAGCGGGGCACGGCGGCGACTTGAGCGCGGCGGCCCAGCAGCTGGTGAACATTGCGAACCAGCGCGACGGCAGTGATAATATAAGCGTTCAACTGATCCGAGTTCGAAGCGTGGAACGCGTGGGAATGTACCGGGGACGGCCTTACAAATTGCGTTGATGCGCGATTTCCTCGTTGGCGCGTTCCCGCGCACCACATGACACTCCATCCCGGCGAGCAACTCGACCACTACCGTATCGAAGGACTTGTCGCCCGCAGCGGCATGGCGTCCATTTTTCGCGCCACGGACATGCGCACCGGCCGCGAGGTTGCGATTAAGGTTCCGCATCCGGAAATGGAGGCCGACCCGGTGCTCTACGACCGTTTTCAGCGCGAGGCCGAGATCGGCGAAAAGCTGGATCACCCCGGCGTGATGAAAGTGCTGGCCAACGGCGATCGCGGCCAGATCTACATGGTGATGGAGTGGGTGAATGGCCGGCTGCTGCGGCAAGTGCTGCATGACAGCGGCAAGCTGCCGCTGGAACGCGCAACCAGGATCGCGGTGAACATCGCGGACGCGCTCGATTACATCCATCGCAACGGCGTGGTGCATCGCGACCTGAAGCCCGAGAACATCATGCTCGACGGCGACGATCAGATCAAACTGATCGACTTCGGCATCGCGGGCAAGGAAGGCGCGCGCCGCTTGACGTTTGCCAAGCTGTCGCAGGTGATGGGAACGCCCGATTACATCTCGCCGGAGCAGGTGAAGGGGAAACGCGGCGACGGGCGCAGCGACATCTACGCGCTGGGCGTGATGCTGTACGAGATGCTCACCGGCAAAACGCCGTTCCAGGGGCCGAATCCGTTCGCCATCATGAATGACCGGCTGATGAACAATCCGATTCCACCGCGCGAAGTGAATCCCGAGATCTCGCCGGAGGTGCAGGAAGTGATCTATCGGGCCCTGGAGCGCGAGCCGCAGAATCGATATTCGACAGCCAACGAATTCGCCTGGGATCTGGAGCACCTGGATCAGGTGGGCGTAGCCGACCGGGCCGAGCTGCGGGATTGGAAAGTTCGCAAAACCCCGCTGGTGAAGCAAATCCTGTTCTATGTCGCGATGGCGCTGATCCCGGTGGTGATCTTCGGGCTGCTGCTGCTGATCGCCAAGCACTGACCGCGGAGCACTTACTTCACCACCACCGGCAGCTCGACGAAACTGGCCTGATCGGCACTATGAAATATTCGCTGAGTAGCTTTTTTGAAATCCTGCGGCTTGGCCCAAAAGATATTTTCGACGAACGTCTGGGGGTTGCGGTCATAGAGCGGGAACCAGCTGGATTGCACCTGCAGCATGATGCGATGGCCCGGCAGGAAGGTATGGTTCGCGGTAGGTAGGGCGAATTTGTAAGGCAGCGGCTTGCCCCCTTCGATGGGCTTGGCATTCTCCAGGCTCTCGCGATAACGGCCACGGAAAATGTCCGCGGAAACCATAAGCTGGTAGCCGCCCATTTCGGGATCGCCGGCCACTTCGTCCGGATAAACGTCAATCACTTTCACTACCCAGTCTGAATCCGTTCCGCTAGTGGACGCAATCAGATTCACCATCGGCTGGCCGCTAATCTTCACCGGACCGGTCAGCACATCGGAGACGAACACACCCACATCCGGTCTTCCGGAAACCTCTCGCTGATCGCTCACCAACCATTCCTCCCAGGTCCGCCCCGATGTTCCTTTGTCCGGCCTTCTGCGAAATGGAACAGGTCTCGCGGGATCGGATACATATTCGGTAAAGCTGGAATCTCCCGTCTTGGGCGCCGCGAATCCCGCTTTGCCGTCCGCTTTCAAATAGAACGGAGATGGCTTGACCGAGCAACCCGTTGCACAGCCGGCGGGCCAGGAAGGCAGTTTCAGCCATTGGTTGGCGCCGGTCTCGTACGCGGTGACGGGCGCGATGGGAACAGGGCCGTCCTGCGCTGGGTCCTTCAGGTAATGATCCAGGAATGGCAGCAACACGTTCTTCCGGAAATATAGCGCTGTGTCGCTGTGGAACTTGAGCGCCGCGAGCGAACTGCCATCGCCGATCTCCTGCCCGTGAAACCAAGGGCCCATGATCAGGAACACTTTGTCGTTGCCTGTGTCTTTGGGCTTGATGGCTTTGTAAACTGCCATGGCTCCGTAAATGTCTTCCTGGTCCCACAGACTGGCCACTAAGAGCACGGGGACCTTGAGCGGCTGGGCCGCCAGAATTTTATCCATGGCCTGATCGCGCCAAAACGCATCGTAGCTGGGGTGGGCCAGTATCTTCCTCCAAAATCCAATCTGCTCCATGCCATGCTGCTGTCCTAATTCGCCAATCGACCCGGCATCCATATACAAGTCGTAATCGTCGAAATGACCGCTCCACCATTTCTCCTTGTTGTCGCGCGACGCTTCCTGTTCATAGATGTAGGTGATGCCCACCTGGCGGAACGCGCCATTATGAAACCAGTCGTCACCCATCCATCCGTCCACCATGGGATTCATGGGTACGGAAACCTTGAGCGCGGGATGAGGATTCACCAGAGCCATCAGCGGAGTGAAGCCGTCGTAGGAAATTCCGAGAATACCCACCTTGCCATTTGTCTCCGGGATGTTCTTCACCAGCCAGTCGATGGTGTCGTAGGTGTCCGTTGAGTGGTCTACGGGTGTTGGATTTTGCGGACCGCTCAGCGGACGGTTCATCACGTAGTCGCCCTCTGAGTCATACTTGCCGCGAACGTCTTCGACCACGCGGATATAGCCGCCATCGACAATTACGTCGACGGCATTGTCGTAGCCCTCGAGGATGGGGCCGAGATGCGGGCTGGACTCGTGGCTGGTCAGCTCGGTTGCATTGTAAGGCGTACGGGTCAAAAGGATGGGAGCGTTTCTGGCGCCCTTGGGAACCAATACCACCGCGTGGAGCTTCACCTTGTCGCGCATCGGAATCATCACATCGCGCCGGTCGTACTCGAAACCCGTGGTTGAGCGCTGGATCTTGGCCGGCATTTCACTGGGGAAATTGGGATAGAGAGGTGCAGTCGCGGAGCCAGTTTGAGCCTGAAGTAAACCAGCCCAGAGGGACAAGACCAGGAGCACATTGATTCGCGGCATATAGTTGTTTATTGGAACACATCCATTTAGAACAATCCATGCGGAGCAGGCTATGATGCTTAGAGGTCTGACGATGAAACTTCTTGCACTTGCCCTGTTTTCGTTGACGCTGTGCGCTCAGGATAAGGTGGACCTCGGCGTGATCCAACGCATCAAGACGGAGGCATTTCAAAACTCCAAGGTGATGGACCACCTGTTTTGGATCACCGACGTTTATGGGCCGCGGTTAACGGGCTCGCCCGGATTCACCGCAGCGGCTAATTGGACCGTCAAGCGCCTGAAGGAATTTGGAATCGACGATGCGGCCGTTCAACCGTGGGGCAAATTCGGGAGGAGTTGGAGGCTGACGAAGTTCAGCATTTCGATCCAGGAGCCCGAGTATGCGCCGCTGATCGGGTTTCCACTGGCGTGGTCGGCGGACACGAAAGGGCCGCTGGTTACGGAGCCGGTGCTGGCGCCGCTGAAGATCACGGACCGGCTGGACCGCAAGAAAACCGAAGACGAGCTGCAAAGGTACTTTCAAGAACAAAAAGGCAGGCTGCGAGGCAAGATCGTATTGATCGGGGAGCTGCGGGATGTGAAACCTATAATGACGGCGCCGGCTTCCCGCTATTCCGACGCGGATTTGGCGAAAGAAGGGGAAGCGCCCACGCCGCAGGCTCTGCCGGCGTTCGATATCGAGAAGATGATCTTGCCGGTTAAACCCGAGGAACGGCGCGCTCTGTCGGAGCTGCTGCCGCTGGATGCCGAGGCCAAGATCTGGGAGTACGAGGACAACCTCACCGATCGAGTGAATCAGTTCCTGGCGCAAGAGGGCGCGGTTGCAGCCATCGTTCCCAGCTACAACGCCGATGCGGGCACGGTTTTCGGCGAAGCGGCGGGCACTTATTCGAGCAGCCAGCCCGTTAGCGAGCCGCGCATCGCTCTGACCATTGAACACTACAATCGCATCGCGCGCTTGCTCGAAAAGAAGGTTCCGGTGAAGCTGGAACTGGAAGTGCGAACCACCGGCGATGGTGCGACGGGCGACGGTTTGAACATCATCGCCAATATTCCTGGAACGAAGAAGCCGGATGAAGTGGTAATGATCGGCGCGCATTTCGATTCCTGGATTGGGGGCACCGGCGCGACAGACAACGGAACCGGCAGCGCGGTGATGATCGAGGTGATGCGGATTCTAAAGACTCTGCACCTGAAGCTGGACCGGACTGTCCGGCTGGGTTTGTGGAGCGGCGAAGAACAGGGAATTTACGGATCCCGGGCGTACGTGAAAGCGACCTTCGGCGATGCAGCCACCATGGAACTCAAGCCCGCGCACGCCAAGTTTTCCGGCTACTTCAACGACGATAACGGAACGGGAAAGATTCGCGGCGTGTACCTGCAAGGGAACGATGCCATGCGGCCGGTGTTCGAGGAGTGGCTCGCGCCGTTCCGGGACCTGGGCGTCACTACCGTATCAATTCGGAATACCGATGGAACCGATCATCTATCCTTCGACCAGGTGGGATTGCCGGGATTTCAGTTCATCCAGGATGATGTGGAGTATGAGCGCATCACGCATCACTCGAACATGGACGTTTACGACCATGCAGTGCCCGCGGACCTGATGCAGGCCGCGGCAGTGATTGCGTCGGTGGTGTATCACGCGGCGAACCGGCCGGAGCTGTTGCCGCGCAAGGAGCTGCCACCGCCGGTGAAACTGAAAAACTGAATTATCGTTACCGAAAATCGCTAACGCTGCCAGAAATCTTCGTTGTGCGTCATGAAATCGGGATAAGCGCCGGCGCCGAGCTCGAACAAATCCAGGCCCTGCCGTTCGCCTTCCACCGCGACACGCTGCGGAGAGAGTCGATTGAGGAGCCAGTTCAACCCATAGGTGACGGGCAGAATAAATCCGAGCAGGGTCGCGATGCCCACTACTTGCGCGAGCCACAGGCCCGGTGAATCGCCGGGAGCAATTGCGGCCAGCAGACCCGTGGCCAGCAATCCCCACAAACCAGCCACCGCGTGGACCGACACCGAACCTCCCGGATCGTCAACGCCCAAATGCAGCTCCAGCCACTCCACCGAATAGACCAGCAAGGCGCCCGCGATGAGACCGATGATCACGGCCGCGGCAGGACGTATCACGGCGCAGCCCGCGCTCACCGCTACCAGGCCCGCGACCCAGCCGTTGGCGCAGAGCGACGCATCGGTCTTGCCAAAACGCGAGCGTGTGATGGCCGCGACGCATAGCGCCGCTGAGGTGGCCCCGAGCGTGGTATTCACCGCAATTAAAACCGCGCGGCTGGCCGCAACGCCGGTGAAGAGGATGGCGCCCGCGGCATTCAATCCCAACCATCCCAGCCACGCCAGAAAACAGCCCAACAAAACCAAGACGGCATTGTGGCCGGGCAGCGCCGATGGCATGCCTTCCGGGTTGAATTTGCCGCGCCGAGGTCCCAGAATCCAAGTGACGGAAAGGGCCGTCAGTCCGCCCACCACCTGGATGACGCCCGCGCCGCCGCTGTCGATAAAGCCCAGTTGGGAGAGCCATCCGCCGCCCCAGGCCCAGTGCGCGAACACAGGGTAGGTCCAGCCGGCGAGCAAAACGGTGGAAGCGCAGCTAGCGCCCAGACGCCAACGATCCGCGCCGCTTCCGAGCGGAATGATGGCCGCAAGTGCCGCGCTCATCAAACCGAAGAGTGCCGGTAGCGAAGACCATCCTCCCAGTTCGAGGCCGCGCAGGAAGAATCGTCCCGCGCCGATCCAGTTCCAATCCCGGCCGGCCACGCGCAAGGCGAATGCGGGCTGCTCAGCGGAGCCCTGCCACGCCGCGCCGACAGCGAAGTAGACTAGCGCGGCGACGGCGATGACACAGAGCGCGCTCAACATGGAATGAGCGGCATTTCTGAACCTTCCGAGGCCTGCGTTGATCAGCGCCAACCCGGCTGTAGCACTTGGAATGAGCAGGACGAACAGAAAGCAGAGCGCAGCCGAGGTCTCGGTCAGGGCAGGAGCGCGAACCGGCGTCACCTGCGTTCCCTGCCCGGAGCCAGGTGCGAGCGAAACACCAGCGTCAAGCCCAAAGCCTCAACTCCGAGCGCCAGCAGCACAAAAGCAACTTCAGACGGCCCGGACGGCAATAGCGCGATGGCGCCCAGCACGATGATCCATCCGCCTGCAAGCAACAAGAAACCTGTAAGCCTCATGAAAAATTCGGTTTATTATAGCAGCGCCGGCCTAGCCCGCGACCGTGGTGTGCGTTACTGTATATGGAGTCATGGCCGACGCAGCCGAACAGCCGTTCCACAGCATTGAAAGCGCGCACGAGTTCATGGTGGTCTTGGAAAACGTGATCGCGGAGGCGCAAGGCGAGTTACAAGCCTTGCTCAACGATGCCAACAATGCGAGCGATGAACGCCGTGCGGAAGCCCTGCGCCTGGCGCTATTCAAGATCTCTCAACTGGATGCCCACACCCAAAAGAGCCGCCGCATTTTGAACGATCTGGGGCTCATTCGATCGCTGCTGGTGCGCGGATAGCCGGTCTGCACTACGGTTACTCGATTTGAATATCGGTGGTGCGCTTGAACTCTTTTCCCTTGTCATCCATGGCCTTGAGCTCCACCTGATAAGCACCCGGGGCGAGCGACTCCGTGGGCACCTTGGCTCCCAGCGGAACCGTCGGACTGCCTGCTTGCTTGGGAAGTTCCACACGCAGCAAACCGGTGTCTGATTTCTGTTCGCCGGTCTTAGCGTCCAATACGCGCAGCTCAAATGCCACCACTGGCGGAGTCTTTGGATCGCCAGTCACCAGCAGCGGCTCATACAGCTCGGTGTAGAAAGCCACCAGATCGGTCTTCTTGAAATGATTGGACCCAAACGGCACCAACTGCATTCCGTTGGCAATCAGCGGCACGCGATCTTCGAGCAGGAGCGCATCGAGGCCGGTTCCCAGGTCGGAGGAGCGGTGTACATCCTTGCTGAGCGCCAAACTGCTCATGCTGAACTGCTTGGCATCGTAGGGATCGACCGCTAGCGGCATGTCCACTTTTCCGAAGCTCTCGCCGCCGGCTGCGAAGACCACTTTCAGATTGTATTTCCCGGACGCGACGTCAAACTGGTTCTCATAGTGCATGGGCTTTTCCTTGAAAGCCTCCATCTGCTTCTTGTCGTCGAAGTCGAGCTTCAGGGAATCGCTGAAGCGCGCGCCCACCGAACCATCCGGCAGATACGCCACGCCGAGAATATTGATGGTGGAATGGAATTTGCCCTTCTGCTTTTCAAACTTCAGGCTGTCGGTCGAGATCTCCATCGCCACGTTCACGCGCGCCACGTTGGGCGCGGTATAAAAGAACGGCAGCTGCATGGTAGCGGGGACATTTCCGGTTTGGGCCGCGAGAGCGCGAGCCTCCAGCTCCTTTTCGGTGGCGTTACCGGCCAGCATATCTACTGGCTTGGAGTTGCAGTAACCGGTGCCGGCGCGCACTTCGGTGCCGCCGCGATCCACTTTCACGCGCAGCGTATGGCAAGTTCCCTCCTCCGAATCCGGCGGCGTGTAGCCGAGAATATAGTACTCGTTCTGTTCCTTCCCGATTTTTTCCATGCCGCCCGTCAAATCGTTGGTCTCGTGAATGACGAAGCCTCCCGTGCCCTCCGCCAGCAGGAACATGATGTTCTGATTCGTGGTGGTGCTGTCGGGCATTTTCGGCATGATGGTACGTGCACTGTTGCATGGATTGTTCGGATTGTTCGCCGACAAGCCGCCGCCACAGCCGTTCATCATCCCGCTATTCAATGGTGATCCCGCTCCCGTGCCCCCGGGGGCGTTGGTGCGCGATCCGCCTGGCGAACCACCGCTTGTCCCGCCGCCCGGAGCGCCGCCAGTGCCTCCGCCCCCATGGCCTCCGCCGCCGCCCGCCCCACCGCCTCCAGTGCCGCCTCCCCCGCCTGCGCCTCCACCGTGTTGCGGGATAAAGAAGGCCATGCCACCGGGAACATAGGACGCCGGTACAAAACGAACGTTGCCATAAGGCGAACTCAAACTGGCCTGCGGCGTGCCGGCCACCAGTCCGCGGACATCAATGGGATAAATAGCTACATTCGCCTTGTTGCAGGCGCTGATTGTGGCTGTGGCTTCGGATATGATCTCCGGGGTCACGGGGAACCCGCCGGTGATCATGATCAAAGTCTTTCGGCCCGGAACGGCGCTTAGACTCTTGGCCAGATCCTTCAACGCATAGAGCACGTCGCGCGCGCCAAAGCTCGCCATTTGCGCGCTCAACTGCGGCGCATTTGCATCCGACGCGTTGGGCGCCACGCTCGCAAACTTTACTCCATTCACGACATTCTTGAGCCGCTGGGTATCGTCGGTGAAATTTTGCGCGATTTGAAGCGCCCCGCCGAAATTGACAATCGCCATCAGACGGTTAGGACCGCCATTGGCGTCGATGAACTTGGCGGCTGCTCCGCGCGCCAGCGCCTGGGAGCCAAAGTCCATGGTCGAGTTGTCGAAAAACAACACCAGGTAATGTCTTTGCTGGTTGGCGGGCGATGCCGCTCCGGCTTCAAACGAGAAACTCTTCACCTGCTGTTCTTTGTTGTCTTCATAGACGCGGAAATCCTTGGACTCCAGGTCGTGAATGTAATTGCCCTTCTTATCCGTCACCACCGCGTCCACCAAGACCAGTTTGGTTTCGGTCCGGATGACACCGGCATCCGCCGGCGCTTGAGCGCGAGCCGAGGGATAAAAAGCCGCCGCGACGAGAAGCGCGGCCACACAAATCATGCGCTGAAAATTCACGATCGCACCTCCATCCAATCTTTCTCTCATACAATTTTTCTTTGACCAAAATCTCATGGAATCTCGACTACGCCGTTGCGCGCCGCCATGCTCTGGCCTTCCGAATCCCGAACCACCAGCCGGATCACATAACTTCCGGGCGCCACGTCGAAATTGCTGCGCACCGTAATACCGGAGTTCATCACTTTCTCCAAGGTTGGATCCAGCAGGCGCAGCTCCACTATCTTTTGCATGCCGGTGATGTAATTTCCATTGCGGTCGAAGACACCGGAAAGCACCGTCACGTTGTCGTTGTTACGCCCGTCCGCCTTGCGGAAGCGGAGGTTCTTGACATTCACCCGCGCCAGCACGGCAATCTTGGCGGCAACGTCGCTCGATTTGAAAAATTGCATATGTAATTCGACGGGAATATCCTGCAATTCATCCCGCGAAAAAAGCGCTTCTTCGATTTCGCGCTTGGCGTCTTCCTCGGGGTTGGGCAGGTGCTTGGGCGCGTAGTATCCGCGCCGGGCTTGCAAATCCAGGCCGCGCGCAGTCGCCAGCTTCACTTTGAGCGCGTGATAACCTCCGTCGAGCTTCAAGTTTTGCGGCGAGAATCCCAGAACGTAAACGAACTCCGGCGCCGCGGCCAGCAGCTGGAAGCCGGCTTTCAAGTCATTACTGTTGTGAAAGTACCGGCCGCCGGTGGCGTCGGCCAGTTCGGCCATTACGTCTTCCTCCGCCAGCGCGCTTTCGCGCCGGTAGCGATCCTTCAAAATCATCACTCCCGGACCACCAGCCGAAGGGGGCGTGCTGGCGTCGCCTCCGGGAACAATGGCATAAAGCCCTCGGGCGTTCAGAGAACTGATTCGCACGTTAGCGCGGATGGCGCGATCCATGATATCGGTTTCTTCCGAGCGCAATTCGTCGGTGAGGAAGAATCCAGCGGAGACCAAGATCAAGGCGCGGTCGCCGGGCGCCGCGGCAAGCCGGCGGATGGCGCCCTCCAGCACCGTAAATGCTAGACGCGTGTCGTGCTCACCGGCGCTCAGAACGCGCGATGCCGTGCCGCGCGAAATGCTCTCCGCCATTTGTTCCGTGGCCGCCGTTATGGGACCGGGCGGGGGCGGATCGCAGGTGGCCAGCACTTCCTGGGCCGCCGCCTGGAGGGCCATGGTATCGTTTTTGTTCTGGATCTGATCCGCCATGTAGTAGCTGAGGTCCGGGCACTCCGATCCAGGCGGCCCCATGGTTGGCCGCGACATCAGCTTCATGAGCGCTTCGTGCAGCTTCACCCGATCGTCGGTGAAATCCAGGTTGTTCTGACCGGACGTGGTGAAGATGCCAGCGCGCGCAGCTGGATCGAGCGACTCGGTCAAGTGCTTGTCCGCGGCGTTGCGGGCTTGTATCAAATCCGCCGTGGTGGTATGCACGTCGTCGAACAGATAGAGGACAAACCGTTGCGCGATGGGCGCGGCGGGAGTGGCCGGCGCAATGGATTTATCGATCACGGCTGCGTCCGCCACTTCCGCGGGAATTACTGTCTCGCCGGCCTTTTCCACCGAAAACCGGGAGATCACTTGCGGCTTGCCTTTATCGAAAAGCTGAAAATCCTCCTTTTGCAGCGTTCCGATAGCCTTGCCCTTCCCGTCGCGCACCACCACCGGAACCATCACCAGGTTCACTTTGGCGCTGAAGGTAGCAGGCGCGTCGCGAGATGCCATTTCCGGTGTATTTTGCGGGGGCGCATTCTGCCCGGTGGGCGTTTGGCCAAGCGAGTCGAGTCCGGCGATTAGGCCGAACAGGAAAAGGGCCGCGGCTGCGCCTCTCGCCAGCATTTTGGAAGGGAACTCCTCTACTGGTGGACAATTCTACTGTATTTTTCAGCGCGCTGTACGAAAAGCGCTGGCCTGGCAACGTCAGGGAATGTCCACCACGCCGTTGCGCGCCGCCATGGCCTGGCCTTCCGAATCCCGAACCACCAGGCGGATGACGTAGCTCCCGGGGGCGACGTCGAAGTAGGTGCGAACTGTAATACCCGAATTCAGCACCTTCTCCAGGGTTGGATCGAGCAAACGAAGCTCCAGTATTTTTTGCGTACCGGTGATGAAATTCCCATTGCGGTCGAACAGGCCGGAAAGTACCGTCAGGTTGTCGTTGTTCCGTCCGTCCGCCTTGCGGAAGCGCAGATTCTTCACATTCACCCGCGCCAGCACGGAAATCTTCGCGGCAATGTCGCTCGATTTGAAGAATTGCATGTGTAAATCGAGCGGAATATCCTGCACTTCGTCGCGCGAGAACATGGCTTCCTGCATTTCTCGCCTGGCATCCTCTTCCGGGTCGGGCAGATGCTTGGGCGCGTAATAACCGCGCCGAGCTTGTAGATCCAAACCATGCGATGTCTTCAGGGTCACTTTGAGCGTGTGATAGCGACCGTCCAGCTTCAAGTTTTGCGGTGAGAATCCGAGAACATAAAGGAATTCCGGCGACGCCGCCACCTGCGCGAACCCCGCTTTCAGGTCATTATTATTGTGGAAGTAGCGGCCGCCGGTGGCATCGGCGAGCTCGGCCAGGATGCCTTCTTCCACCAACGCACTCTCGCGCTGATATTGCGACTTCAAGTTCATGACTTCGGGGCCACCCGCGGTAGTGGGCGTGCTGGCGTCGCCTCCCGGAATCATGGTATAGAGTCCGCGCGCATTCAGTGAGCTGATGCGCACGTTGGCGCGAATGGCGCGATCGAATATGCCGGTTTCTTCGGCGCGCAAATCGTCGGCGAAGAAGAATCCAGACGACACGAAGATCAACGTGCGGTCTCCAGGTGCAGCGGCCAGACGGCGGATGGCATTTTCCAAAACCGTAAAGGCCAGGCGCGTCTCGCGTTCCCCAATGGCAAGGATATTCGTCGCCGTGCCACGGGACACGTTCTCGGCGTTTTGTTCAGCTTGCTGCATTATTTGCTGATAGGCTGGCGTGTTGCTGGGAGGAATGGGCGGCGGCGGGGCGCAGGTTGCCAACGCTTCCTGAGCTGCCGCATGCAAGGCCGTCTGGTCGTTCTTGTTCTGGATCAGATCCGCCATGTAGTACGTGAGGTCCGGACATTCCGATCCCGCCGGGCTCATAGCCGGCCGCGCCATCAGCTTCATTAGCGCCTCGTGCAGCTTCACGCGATCGTCGGTGAAGTCCAGATTGCCCTGCCCCGAGGTAGTGAAGATGGCAGCGCGCATGGTTGCGTCGAGCGACTCGCTCAAGTGCTTGTCGGCTGCGTTGCGAGCTTGCATCAGATCGGCCGTGCTGGTGTGAACATCGTCAAATAAGTAAATGACAAACCGCTGGGCGATCGAGGAAGGCGCCTTAGCTGCCGTGGATGTAGCCGCATTCTGGAGCGTAGCGTCGTCTGCAACCTCTGCCGGAATCGCTGTCTCACCGGCCTTTTCCAGGGAGAACCTGGAAATCACCTGCGGCTTGCCCTGGTCGAAAAGCTGGAAGTCTTCCTTCTGGAGTGTTCCGATGGCTTTCCCTTGGCCATCGCGAACCACCACCGGAACCATCACCAGGTTTACCTTGGTGCTGAAGGTGGCGGGGACGTCACGCGATGCCATCTCAGGCGCATTTTGCGGAGTTTGGCCATGCCCGGCAATTGCGGCACCCAGCAGGGCCATGGCTGCGCATAATAGAAGGATGTTCCGCGGACTTTGCCTTCTGACCATCTGCTCAACCATGCTTTTGAACCCGCTGACGGCGCAACTCTCGGCGCAACCCACGGCGCAACCCACGCCTCAACAAGTGGATCGCTTCTTCGATGACGTCTACTTCAAATTCAGCCCTACCACGGGCACGGCATCGGGATTTCACCAATACGACACGCAACTGGAAGATTACTCCAAAGCGGGCATCGATGCTCAAACCAAGGCGCTGCACCAGGCCGAAAAGGAATTCGCGGCTCTGCCTCCCGATCCGGACCGGGACCTCATTCTCAGTTACATCCGTGCGACGCTGCTGGATATCGAGCAAGTCCGCACCTGGGAAAAGAACCCGGACACCTATTCGAGCGGCGTGACGAACAGCGTTTTCGTCATCATGAGCCGCACTTTCGCGCCCCCGGCCGATCGCTTGAAATCCGTCATCGCGCGTGAACGCCAGTTCCCCGCCATGTTTGATGCCGCTCGCGCCAATCTCAAGAACCCTCCCCGGATTTACACCGAAATCGCGATCGAGCAACTACCGGGCATCGTCAGTTTCTTCCAGAACGACGTCCCCAGCGCATTCAAGGAAGTGAAGGATCCCGCCCTGCTGGCTGAATTCAAAAAGTCTAACGATCAGGCCATGGACGTTTTGAAACGCTATCAGGAGTTCCTCGAAAAAGACCTGCTGGCGCGCTCCAAGGGCGATTTTCGTCTGGGCGGCAGTCTATTTTCCAAAAAGCTGCTGTATGAAGAAATGGTCGGCCTGCCTCTGGACAGCTTGCTCGAAATCGGCATGACCGATTTGCATCGCAACCAGCAAGCCTTTAAAGAAACCGCGGCTAAGATCGACCCGAGCAAGACGCCGCAACAGATCCTGGGTGACGTCACGCACGATCATCCGGCGCCCGATCAACTGCTGCAATCCTTTCGCGACGTGCTGGGCGGATTGAAG
>JBEKLB010000016.1:0-44944 GCA_050010415.1 Bryobacteraceae bacterium
AACCCGATTGGCCGGGGTGAGGAGAAAATCATTTCCAGCTCCGTGGGCTTTGGTGAAAGGGATAACCATCGTTAGTCGCGTTTGTAGATTTCGATTACGGGCGCGCCTTTGACTTTAACCGTTTGTACCAGATGATAGCGAGGGCCGGTTTTCAGCGAAGACCTCTGGATGGTTGTGGCTACCGCGTCGCCGGCAACGGTCAGGGCCCACTCTTCGTGCAGAAACAGATCCGGCCGCGTCATGGCGGCCATCCAAGCCGGCTCGTCGCCGTCGTGGAGCGCTTCGCGCAAAGGGATGCCAGCCTGGCGCAGGATTCCCGTCAGGTCGCTGAAGCTGGTTATGATTCCCTGGCCGGAATGGTATGGGCCGGCGAGTGAGGACGCGGCTGCTTGCGTCCAGGCGCGGCGCGTGATGGAGTTGACTTGCGATTCTTTCCAGGTAACCCAGTCGCTGGGCTGAGGCCGTATGAGCCAGGGCGCTGCCGCTAGCATGATCAAGGCCGCTGCGATCCAGGTGCGCCAGCGTTGCGGCGTGAGCAGCACGAGGCCGGACCCTGCGATTGCCAGTAACGGCAAGGCGGCCAGCGCGTAGCGGGTGTTGTAGTAAGAGAAAGGCCAGAGTGTTGGGACGAAGATGGGCGTGCCACCGGAGTGCATGCTCCATACGTAAAACAACGGTGGGATCGCGGCGAAAAATACCGGCCAAAGCATCCGTTTCAGGATGACTCCGGCGAGACCTGCAATGGCGATGGCAACGGTGGTCCATCCGGCGCAGAGGCGCACGGCCGTCGAATAGTAGAGCGCGGCGGCTGGCCAATCGTGATCGCCACGATAAGGCGCGATGTTTTGCGCCAGTGCGCGCCGATAGATGCTCATGGCGGAGTAGGGTCCATTGTAGAACTCGAGCGGATTGGAATAGATCCACCAATTGTGGCCGAGCCAGTAAAGAGGGCCGAGCGCGGCGATGGTGGCGAAGACCACCGCCGCGTCCCATCGCCTTTTTCCTCCGACCATCAGGAAATAAATCGCGACGAACGGGATGACCACCCAGCCTTCATAGCGAGCCAGAGATGCCGCGAGGCAGGCGACGCCCGCGCCAATCACAGAGGCGAACGATTGTGTTTGGCGAAACAGAACGGTGAAGTAAAGCAGCGCCATCAATGCCGCCAGCACTACCGACTCGGTCATCGGAACGGCTTCGAGGTAGAGCAAATTGGGATTGAGAGCGAACAGGCCCAGCGCCGTCAGGGCAACGGCCGACGCCCCGGCCGCGCATCGTCTGATGGCCGCGTACAGAAACATTCCAGCGCAAACGAAACACGCCGAGGATGGAATGGCGCCCGCCAAGCCGCTCTGCCATAGCCGGTTGTTGCGCACGAACGGCAGCATCAGCAGATGCGGCAACGGCAGCCAGACTGTTCCCAGCTGATCGTAGCCGGGCTTGCGCGAATCCACGGTGCGGCGCGCGATATCCAGATGCGCCTCCGCGTCGCCATAATACAAAGTCCAGCCGGAATGGTTTACGTACCAGGCTGCCAATCCGCCGATCGCCGCCAACGAGACGAAGACCAGGGCGAGTTCAAGCCAGAGTTTCCTCAAAGTTTCAACTTCAAAACTCGGTGAAGTCCCGGAACTCCTGGAAGCGCGCGTCGATGTCTTTGCGGGTGAGAGTGCGGAAACGATCGACGCCGAACTTCTCGCAGCAGAAGCTGCCCATCACGGACCCGTAGATCACGGCGCGGCTGATCTCTTTGGCGCTGACGTGTCCCGCTTTCAGATCGATGCCCTTTTCGGCCAGATAGCCGATGAAGCCGCCGGCGAAGCAATCGCCCGCGCCGGTGGGATCGAACACTTCTTCGAGCAAGTAAGCGGGAACCATGAAGTGCGAGTCGCCATGGAATAAAATAGCGCCGTACTCGCCGCGCTTGATCACCAGCGTTTTGGGCCCCATGTCCATGACCTTGGCGGCGGCGCGCTTAAGGTTGTTCTCGCCCGAAAGCAACCGGGCTTCGCTGTCGTTGATCAGCAGGAAATCCCAATCCTGAATGGTCTTCAGCAGGTCTGCGCGAAAATCGTTGATCCAATAATTCATGGTGTCGCCGCCGGCCAGGCGCAGACCGTTCATTTGGTCGCGCACACTACGCTGCAAGGTAGGCTGGATGTTGCCGAGCAACAGGTAAGGCGATTTCTTGTAGCTTTCCGGCAGCTTGGGGTTGAAATCGGCGAACACGTTCAGATCGGTGCGCAAGGTGGTGCGATCGTTCATGTCGTTGGAATAAACGCCCGCCCAGAAGAATGTCTTGCCCCCCTTCACGCGCTCCAAGCCTTCCAGATCGATGCCGCGATCGGAAAGCAACTTCTCGTCTTCAGCCGCGAAGTCGTCACCGACCACGGCGACGATTTTGGTCTTGGCAAAATAGCTGGCGGCTAAACAAATATAAGTGCATGCGCCACCCAGCATGCGGTCAACTTTGCCATGCGGAGTTTCAACCCCGTCATAGGCTACCGAACCTACTACGACAATGGACATAGTTTTGATTCTAACTGAAGGGCGAACGGCCGCGATTTTGAAGTGCGCTAGTGCAGGTCGACGATGCCGGCGCCGGTGATGCGGTAGGTGTCGCGTTCCTGGACGAAGACGACGGCGCGCAAGTTCTCGCGCTTCCAATCGCGAGGCAGGCGCAAGGTGGAGACGAGCTGGCCGCCATTGGCCCCCTGCGAATTTACGCGTCCGATAACGCCGAAGCTGCGCACCACTGAGGAGTGGCGCAGGGTGCGTCCGCTGTTCTCTCCGTTCTGAACGAAAGTGGTGAGGCCGCGCTCGGTCACCGCGAGGTAAACATTAGAATCGCGCCACTTGGTGGCTTTGGGCTTGGTGACCTGAACAGAAAGGTCCAGCAGGTCGGGATCACGCGAGTTGGGGCCTGTGCCTAAATCGACCAACGTTGTGGCGGTTTGGGCTGCGGCTTCGATGTCATGATAGGCACGGTTTGAGTCGCTGCCGACAAATGCGGTCTGGCCATTCACCACCATCTGCGGCGTGAAGATGTCCTTGGCCTTGAATGCAACCGCGTAATCGTTTTGCCGCCTGCGATATTGGGGCGACGAGAACGGATCTGTCCAGCCGAGTTGATTCCAGTAATCGACGTGCTCTTCGATGGCGACTACTTGCGCCCCGGTAACGGGCTGCGTTTGCTCCAGGCGTGAGAGCAGTCGATCCGCGGCGGGACAACTGGAGCAGCCCTCGCTGGTGAATAACTCCACGATTACAGGTATGGGCCGGTCGGCTGGCAGCGCCAGCGGAGCCCAAATTACAAAGGCGAGGAGGCCCAGACAACGCATATTTCTAGCATATTACTTAATTAACCCGCTGGCGACGGGGGTGGGAATCCGACGTACTGAACCTCCTCTTCAAGTTCCAGGCCGAACTGCTTCCGCACCCGGCATTTCAGGTCGCCGATCAATTCGCACAATTGCTGCGCGGTGCCATCTTCGGCGTTGTAGATCAAGTTGGCGTGGTAGTCCGCAACGTGAATGCCGCCGTTTCGCATGCCTTTGGCGCCCACTTGTTCGAGGAAATACGCGGACGGGGCTTTTCCCTCACGAACCACCCGGTCCGGGATTTGACGCCGGACGGATTCGGGCAACTCGGCCAGGATCAAATTCTTGAAAATGCTGCCGGCGCATTTCATGGTCGCCGGATATTTCGCGAGACGAATTTTGAAGATTTCATCGGCGGTGCGGAGCAGTTCGTCGGCGTGCCCGCGCTTCATTTCCAGTTCTACGCCCAGAATGATCCAATCCTTGCGCTGTTTGAAGACGCTCTCGCGGTAACGAAATCCGCATGCGGACGCAGGCAGCGAGCGTGGTTTCGGGGTATCGACAATCTGAACCCTCCGCACGCACTCATCAATGGAATGGCCGTAGGCGCCCGCGTTCCCATAGACCGCCCCGCCCACCGATCCGGGGATGCCGGTCATGGTTTCCACGCCGCGCAGCCCGTGGTCAATGCAATAATCCACCAGCGTCTGTAACTGGGCGCCAGCCTGCGCGAGCACGATTGCATCCTCGTGATAGATCAAGTTCGCGGCCTGACGCAGCACGATTCCATCGAAACCCTCATCGGAGACGATGAGGTTGGTGCCGTCGCCGATGACGTTGTACGGGGCGCCGCTCGACTCCACCATATGCAAGGCTTCGATGAAGGCCTCTTCGTCCACCGCCTCCGCGAAAACGGCGGCTGGTCCGCCGATTCCGAAGCGCGTATGCCGGCTCAGCAGCGTTCCTTCCGAGACGGATACATTGGGTATACTGGCAAGCCGATCGATGGTCTCTTTGGGGACGGTCATCTTGTCAAATTATAAGGAGTGTTTCGTGAGATCTGCTTTTGCTGGTTTTCCGCCCGAGATGGTGAAGTTCTTTCGTAGCTTGAAGCGCAACAACCGGCGCGAATGGTTTCAGCCGCGCAAGCATCTGTTCGATCAACATGTGAAAGAGCCGATGCTGGAGTTGCTGGGTGCGATTAACACGGAAATGGCGAAGTTTGCGCCCGAATATGTGACGGAGCCGAAGAGCGCGATTTTTCGCATCTATCGGGACACGCGCTTTAGCGCCGACAAGACGCCTTACAAGACCCATGTTGCGGCGTCATTTGCGAGGCGAGACGGCGAACGGCTCGGAACGGGCGGGTTTTACTTCAGCGTCTCCCAGGACGCGATTGAAGTGGCGGCGGGCATCTGGCATCCGGAGCGTGATGTGACGCTCATTGTGCGCAACCATATTGCTGAATCGTACCAGGAACTGCGCAAGCTTTTGGCTGACAAGAAGTCACGGAAGCTGGCCGGTGAATTAAAAGGAGATGCGCTGACCCGATCGCCCAAAGGATTTGATCCGGCGCATCCGGCGGCGGAATTCATCAAAATGAAAGATTGGGTAATGGAGGTGGCGCTCGAAGCCAGCTTGGCGACCACGCCACAACTCCACCCTGCGATCGTTGAGCGTTTCCGCGCCATGGCGCCTGTGCTCCGCTACCTGAATCGTCCGTTAGTGGCGCGAAAACCAGCCAGGAACTTACTAACAGATCATTGGTAAATGAAGCAGGCGAGGAAGTCTCCGTGCGGGTTGGTTTGTTGGGGAAAGGACTCCGCACGGAGACGTAGCTGCTTAGTTGAACCACTAGACGAATAGCCCCAGTTTCGGGTTTCGAGAGAATGATTCCCGCCCGACTTCAAGTCGCAATTTCTCTGTAAATTACCGTTAATTAGAATTCGATATAATTACAAAACATTACACATCAAAGTAATGGAAAAGGCGCAAAGTTACAGTGGCCTTACCGTTACTGATGGGAAGTACCGCGACTTCAGTTCTATAAGTCCTTGGAGAATGCGTTTGATATCGTTGAACGCGAATTCGCCGCAATTCGCGGACCGCAAGCCTTATTGCGAGGCTGCGGGACCACTAAATCCAAGGAGAACCAACATGAAGAAGCTGACTTTATCCCTCTGGCTCGCACTCGCCGCCGCCGGAATTTTCGCCATTCAAGCTATGCCGTCTAAGCATAACGCGACGGCGATGGATGTGCCTTTCCCCACCTGCCCGCCTGAGTGTCCGCACCAGTAGTACACTGCAAAGTTATTCTATTGAAAGTTCCTGGGGTCGAAATACGCTGATCCATATGACGAAGCACAGCGTTAACGCTGCGGCGACGTAACCGTTGACGACGGATTTTCGGCCCCATTCCATTTCGATGATAAAGCAGGCGGTAGCGTAAATTCCCAAATAGGCCGCCAGCATGCCCTCGTGTCGCAGAATACTGCTTTTCCAGGCCTCGCGGACCACGACGACGAACGTGATTGCCGACAGAATGAGGAAGATCGCCAGAACGCTTGCCACATAGCGCTTGACCAGAAATTCAAAATGCATCAATGGTATTAACCGCGACGCCCGAGAGCGGTAGAGTTCGGCTTTTACAGGAATCGCTGCAGCTACTAGCGCGGTTAACAGGGCGAATAGCAACAAGGGGCGAGTCTGTTGCAAGACTGCGCCATAGTCCTTCCACATTTTCGTGTGCACTTCGAGCGCAACGGCCAACTGCAACAGCAGCCAGACAGGTTCCGACCAAAGCCAGAAGTAGGTATAAGACAAGGGGAGCAGCGCCCCCACTGCTCCCCGCATGAAATACATGGCCGCCAAGGACCGCAAAATCGAAAACCCCAGGCAGGCGGTAAAAGTTGGATAGCTTTTAGCTAGCTTGGTCCAAATCAAGTAGATACAAAACAAAAACTCCACAGCCAGCGATCCGTACCAGAGCAAGTTGGTCGTGTCGAGCATGGTGGCGTTTTGCTCAGCGATGCCGATACGAGGCCGTTCCGGGGACGCTCGTCTGACCGCCAGCTAGTTGTTCGATGTGGCCGGCTTCTTTTTGGGAGGAGCTTTCTTAGCGTCCGGGTTCTGGTAATTGGTCTGGATGGTAGCGCCAATCATCTGCAGCATGCTTTTTGCGGCGTCCGCGAATTGGCCCGTCGGTTCGAGCGATAGATACTTCTCGAGGGCGTCCTTCATTCCATCCGGCGCCACGACTTTTCCGTCCGCTCCAGTAGCCAGCTTGGCCGAGAGGGCGGTGGCATATTGGAACTGCGCGTCGGCATAGTCGGGATTGGTCTCGATGGACTTCTTGAAAGCCACTTCCGCGGCGGCGGCTTGCCCGTTATTGACGAAGACGGCTCCCAGGTTGTAGTAGTAGCGTCCGGCTTGCGGAGGATCCAATTGCGCGGCCTTGTTCAACTCAGCCTGGGCTTCATCAAACTTCTTGGCTTTGGCAAGGGTGAGCGCATAGTTGTTGTGGTAGGCCGCGTTTTCGGGCTTGAGAGCGATCGCCTTGGAGTAAGCCTCCAGCGCCTTGTCGAGCGAGGCCTGCTGATCGGCTCCGGTCTTGCTTGCGGCTTGGCCTACATAGGCGTCCGCCAAGTTGGCCCAGATCACGTTTTGGTTGGCATCCATTTCGGTACCCTTTTGGAAAGCGTCGATGGCGGCATCGTAATTCTTGGCGGCCAGCGCGTCTTTGCCTGCGTTAAACGTGTCGTTGAGGGCCTTGTTCTTGGCCATGGTTGCTTCGTTTTCTTTCCGTTGCTTTTCCAAGGCCTCCTTCTGATCTTTGCTCAACCCACGCTCCTGCTCCGGGGGTGCGGCGGCGCCGGCTGCCGCGCCTGCTTGCGCGGTCTGCTGTTGCGCGGCGGCTTGCTTCAGGTCGAACGATATGTTCACCGGATCGCCCAACTGGGTCTTCACGTTCGCGGTCTGATCCTTCTTCTGATCTTCGACGAAGACACTCACTGTGTAGGTGCCGGGGAAGGGAAGGCCGTTGTAAATGTAATGGCCCTTCTTATCCGTCTTAGCGCCTTTGTAGGTGCCCTTCATGTCCTGGCGCTCGATGAGGATCACAGCCCCTTTCAAGGGTTGACCGTCGGGGCCCTTCACATCTCCCTCAATCGCCGCGATCTGCGCCCAGGCGGCGCCGGCGAAGAGCATGAAACAGAAACTACCAAAAATGTACCCGCGGAACTTTGCGAGCATACGATTGTCCTCCCCAGGAGTTAAACTTTCACTCTCAGCATACTACGATGTATATCCGTGTGGACACGGACTTTCCATAGTGTATCCAACTTCCCGACCGATGCATCCAATCACCGTACCTAAGGAATGGTGCCGGCAGACAGCCGCAGGTTACAATGAAACAAAATCGGGGACTTATGAGCTTGCGTTTGTTTACTATGGTTTTGCTGGCATTGCCGGGTTTGCCGGGCGCTGAAGACCCTTTGTCGAAAGCCGAAGAACGTTATCAACTGGCCGATTACCGGGCTTCCCTAGCGCTGGTTCGGGAGAGCGGGCAAACCAGCGGCAGGGCGTACTGCCTGGCGGGCAGAGACCATTTTATGCTGGGCGATTACAAACAGGCTGCCCAAGCGTTTGAGCGCGCTTACAGCATCGAGCCGGCTAATTCCGAGTACGCAGACTGGCTGGGGCGCAGCTATGGACGCCGCGCAGAGACGTCTTCGCCCTTCTTCGACACCAAGTACGCCGCCAAAGCCCTTACGTACCTGGAGAAAGCCGTCGCGCTCGACCCTCATAGCGACCAAGCGTTGCACGATCTGTTCGATTACTACCTGGAAGCGCCGGGCTTTCTCGCGGGCGGTTTCGACAAAGCGCAGGAAATCGCGAAACGAATCGCCGCGCGGAATCCGGGTGAGGGCCAGTTGGCGGAGGCGCGGTTGGCGGACCGGCGCAAGCAGTTCGACAGCATCGACGAGCAGCTTCGACGGGTCATCGATCCGGCGCTGCACTCGCATCAGGGCCATGCACGGCCCGACGAACCTCGGGGCGCGCAAGCCGGGAAGCCGGTCTGTCCGGATGCAGCGCTAAAGGAAGCTTCGGGCGTCTGATGTATTTTGGGGAAGCGCTGCGGTTCAGCCTGCAGGCACTCAGCGCCAATAAGTTTCGAAGTTTCCTGACTGCTCTCGGGTTGGTGATCGGCAATGCATCAGTCATTCTGGTGGTGACCATTTCGATCACCAGCCGCGAATACATCCTGGACGTGATTCGCGGCGTGGGCTCCAACCTGATCTACGCGCAGCTGTCCACCGGCACCAACACCTCGACGAAGGTGGACGCCGATTTCGTCAAGATGGCCGATGTAGAAGCCGTTCGCCGGCTGTTCGGTTCGCGCATTGTCGCGGCCACCGGTGTGATGAGCAGCGATGGCCGTCTGCTGATCGATGGGAAAGAGCAGGACGTATCCGTGGTGGGCGCCGATGAATATTATCCAACGGTGCGGAACATGGTGCTGCTATCGGGGCGCTTCCTGGACGCCGGCGACGTGGGAGCCCGCCAGCATGTGGTGATGCTGAGTGAAAAGCTGGCGATGAAACTGTTTGGAAACGTCGAAGACGCGAGCGGCCAGATCACTAAGCTGTACGGGTTGCAGTTCACGGTGGTGGGGACGTTCAAGGAGCGGACGAACACTTTAGGGCAGACCGAGATTACGAACGAAACTGTGTTGATGCCCATCACAGTGTTCAAACTTTTCACACCCGTTGAGCGAATCGACCCAATGTATGTTCAAACCCGGCTGGCATCCGACGTGCAACCGCTGACCGCGTCGATCAAACAATTGCTCGAGAGCCGGCATCGGCCGGGCGCGCGCTATAACGTGGATAATCTGACGGCCATTCTGGAGGCGGCGCAGCAAATCGCGCTGGTGATGACCATCGTGCTGGTTCTGGTTTCCACCATCGCGCTGCTCATCTCGGGAATCGGCATTATGAACATCATGCTGGTGACGGTGACGGAGCGCACGCGTGAGATCGGGCTGCGCATGGCGGTGGGCGCGTCGCGGCATGCCGTGTTGGAGCAGTTCCTCACGGAGTCGGTTGTCATCAGCATGGCCGGCGGGTTGATCGGCATTCTGGTCGGGATTTCGATTCCGCTGAGCGTGCGGTTTTTCACCGATGCGATCCGCGTTCCGATCTCGCCGACATCCATTGTGGTGGCCTTCGGGGTGTCGGTAGCGGTGGGCGTGATTTTCGGAATGCTACCGGCCAATCGAGCTTCGCAGCTCAATCCTACCGAGGCCTTGCGATACGAGTGACGCCCTGCGATACGAATAATAAAAGCGTACCCGCTCCGGCAATGTGGACCGTATAAGATTATTGAGGTTAAACTGTTTCATTGGATCAAGCATCTAGTGGGAGGATTGTCTGAAGACACTCGCAACTGTGATCGTGTGGGCCGCTCTCTGTGAATATTGCGCCCAGTGCCAGGAAGCTCCGCAGAGCGCGCAGCAGTCAGCGTCGCAGCAGCCTGGGGCGCAGCAGCCAGCGCAACCTGACGCGCCACAGAGCCCGCCACAGGCTCCCACTCCAAGCTCGGGATCATCGTCCTCATCGTCCTCGGCGCCGGCCGCGAAAGGGGAACGCCGCTTCACCGGCGGCGTTACTTTGTCGGTGCTGGGGCTCAGCCTGGTTCCCAAAGCGACCAGCACGGTGGATAACACCGCGGAGATCAGCACTGAGTACCAGACCACTGGCGCATCCGAGCGAATCGGATATGGGCTCACGGTGCAAGGGCGGGTCACGGAACATTTCTATGTCGATCTCAGTGCACTGGTACGGCGCATCGGCTATCAGATGACCACAACCATATCAACGACCACCACCGCGGTGTTGAACGGTTCCACCTATCCCACGACCAGCACTACCAGCACGCATGAGGATACGCGCTCCCGTTTGATCGACGTGCCGCTCCTGGTGCGGTATTACGGCACGGGCAAACGCCCGGGCAGCCCGCGTTGGTTTGTGGAATTGGGCGGAACGTGGCGTCTGGCGACTGATATTCGCACTTCGCTCGATTCCACCGACGCTTCGGGCATCGTCACATGCTGCACGTTCACGCCGACTATACCCAAGAATCGCTCGGGAATCGGGTTGTCGGTAGGAGCTGGAATGCAATTCGTGGATGAGTTTCGCATCCACGTGGTTCCGGAAGTCCGTTATACGCGCTGGGAGGATTCCATCTTTGAGAATCTAACGACGCGGACGCAGCGCAACCAGGTGGAAGCGGATATTTCGCTCACGTTTTAGGGCGTCGTTTCTGAGCGGTCAGACGGGCGGGGTTCCGTATGTGTGGAACGATTCGATGGTCTTCAGGCCCCAGGCCTGGCCCTTCCTGCGTTCGGCTTCGCTCCAACGGATGGGTTTCCAATCCGGCGCCAGGATCAGCCGCGCGCCCGCGTTGGCCACTTCCACGCGATTACCGCCGGGTTCATAGACGTACAGGAAAAAGGTCTGCTGGATGGCGTGCTTGTGCGGCCCGGTTTCGATATACACGCCGTTTTCGAGGAAAATGTCGGCGGCGCGCAGCACATCCTCACGGCAATCGACGGCGTAGGTGACGTGATGGAAGCGGCCCTTGGTGCCAGTGTGATCGCGCGTGTACGCAAAATCGTAACTTTTGTTGGTGCACGTCATCCACATGGCGGCTTCCGATCCATTGTCCAGCACGATCTGCTCGGTGAGGCGGAAGCCGAGATATTTTTCGAAAAATTCGCGATTGGCTTCGATATCGACGGCCAAGCCATTCCAATGATCCAGGCGGCGAACGTTGACGCCGCGGGCCGGGAAGCGTTGCGCCTGATTCTTCAGCGCGGGCTTTAACTCGGGCGGCGCCTGGTACCATTGCGTCTCATAATACAGCTCGATCTTATGACCATCCGGGTCCTGGCAGACGAATGCAGGCCCGTGCGCGAGGTCGCCCTTGTTCCATCCGATATCGAAGCCGGAGCCTTCGAGCGCGGCTACTCGCCGCTCCAGCGCTTGCGGGCTGCGCGCGCGATATGCCACGTGGCCCAGGCCCGGCAGTTTCGACGCGGTCAGCTTGAGGGTGTGGCGCTCGTAATCGTCCCAGCCGCGCAGGTAAACCGAATCGCCTTCGCGTCCGCTTTCCGTCATGCCCATCACGTTCACGAAGAAGGCCAGGCTTTCTTCGGGCTTGGGCGTCAAGATTTCGAGGTGGCCCAGGTGGGCCAAATCCATAATTGGTTCGGGGTTCATTGTTTTTAGGTATCAGCTGCAGGCCGACGCCGGCCTACTGAACATGCTTGTCAGTGATGTCCTTATTATTTTCCTCGCACGAATATTCCATCAGTTCCCACGCCGGCTTCAGCGCGAAGACGCGCTTGTTGGTCCAAGGCTTGGTGTACGCCTTGGGATCGTCGACGGTCACCTCATAGGCAATATGGGTAGCGTCGGCGCGGCTGAAGCGTTGGGTGACGTGCAGTTGATCGCTGTGGGGATGGCCGATGGTATCGAGACGCGTTTTGTCGTTGAATCCGATGCTGTCCACCACCAGCGTGTCGCCGTCCCAATGCCCGACGGAGTTGCCCATCCAGGTTGGATCGGGGTTCTTAGGATGGTCGCGGCCGTCGGTGGGAATGATCACGAAAGTGTTCCAGGCTTCGAAAAGAATGGCCACCCGCTTGGGCATTTGAAAGATTTCGAGCGGCATGGGAGTGTTCATCTGGCGGGTGAGACCGGCCGGCAGGCAGTGCGCTGTGTAGTCGAATTTGCTGGGGTCATAAGCCTTGAAATCCGCTTCGCCCCAAGCGGTAAAGGGCAATGGGCCGATGCCTTTGGACATGTCCTGCACGTAGGGGATCTCCCAAACGCCGGTCAGATCGGGTTTGCCATCGGGCAGGCGAGGGACAGGTCCAGAAGCGGGCGCTAAATTCACGTGGTGCGACTCTACGTGCGGGGCTACCGAATCGGACTGCGCGAGAGCGGCCGGCGATCCGACAGATAACGCGGCCAACGCAGCCGTCGAAATCAAACAAGTATGGAGTAGGTTTTTCACGGACGAACCCTCCCAGGCCGGGGCGAACCCCAAGTGGCTCTGGACGGAACTGAATTGCTTCGTGTTTTACTATATCACTGTGAGATCCACGTTCTTTTCAATCTTCATTTGCTGCGGCGCGAGGGTGCTTTGTGGTCAGACTGGCGATTCGCCGCTGTTCCAATTGCCCTACAGCCCCAGCCTGGACACGTCGTCCATGGACCGGTCCGTCGATCCTTGCACCGACTTTTACCGCTACTCGTGCGGGGCTTGGATCAAGAAGAATCCAATCCCGCCGGATCAAGCGCGCTGGGACGTTTATTCCAAGCTGAACGAGGACAATGAGCGTTTCCTGTGGGGAATTCTCGTGGAAGCGTCCAAGCCCGGTGCGACACGGAACGCGGTGGAAACTGAGATTGGCGATTACTTCGCCGCTTGCATGGACCTGGCCGCCGTGGAGAAAGCGGGAATCACACCACTGAGGCCGGAACTGGACGCGATCGCCCGGTTGCATTCGATTCGCGATCTGCCTGCATACCTGGGGCGCCAGCATCTGGAAATCGCGAGCGATGGCATGCTGTTTGGATTCGGATCGAATCAGGATTATCAGGATTCCAGCCGCGTGATCGCGTTTGCGAACGCGGGCGGTCTGGGCCTTCCGGACCGCGATTACTACACCAAGACCGACACGAAGTCGCAAGAGACGCGGCAGAAATATGTGGAACACATGCAGCACATGTTCGAACTGCTCGGCGAGACGCCTGCGGCGGCGAAGGCTCACGCCCAAGCGGTGATGGAGATCGAGACGGCGCTGGCGAAAGCTTCGCTCACGCGTGTGGATAAGCGCGATCCTTATAAGCTGTTTCATAAAATGACTCCGGCGCAGTTACAGGCTTTGACGCCAGCGTTCCACTGGGCGGATTACTTCGAGACCAGCCATACGCCGGACGCATCCACGATCAACGTCACAGAGCCGGGGTATTTCAAAGAAGTGCAGACGCTACTCCAATCCCGAAAGCTCGACGACTGGAAAACTTATCTGCGCTGGCATCTGGTGCATGCCAGGGCTTCGACCTTGCCGGCGGCTTTTGACAAGGCGAATTTCGATTTCTATAGCAAGTATCTGCGCGGAGTGGAGCAGATGCCGGAGCGCTGGAAACGCTGCGTGCGGCGCGTGGACGGAGACATCGGCGAGGCGCTGGGCCAGGAATTTGTCGCCAAGACGTTCGCGCCTTCCACCAAGCAAAGCGCGCTTGCCATGACCAAGGGAATTGAAGCGTCCATGGAGAGCGAGATCAAGCAATTGCCGTGGATGGGGGAGGATACCAAGAAGCGCGCGCTCGAGAAGTTGCATGGGATCGTCAACAAGATCGGCTATCCCGACAAATGGCGCGACTACAGCAGCATCAGAATTGCGCGTGACGATTATTTCGGGAACGTGGAGCGCGCCACTGAGTTCGAATCCAAACGCGAGCTCGCGAAAATCGGCAAGCCGGTGGATCGAGCTGAGTGGCAAATGACGCCGCCCACGGTGAATGCCTATTACGATCCGCAGATGAACGATATCAATTTTCCGGCCGGTGTCCTGCAACCTCCGCTGTTCGATCCGAAGATGGATGCTGCGCCCAACTTCGGCGACACCGGCGCAACCATCGGGCATGAGCTGACGCACGGCTTCGACGACGAAGGCCGCCAGTTCGATGCCAAGGGCGACCTGAAAGACTGGTGGACCAAGAGCGACGCGGACGAATTCGAGAAGCGCGCCAGTTGCGTGTCCGATCAGTATTCCGAGTACACGGTGATCGACGACATCAAGATTAACGGCAAGCTGACCCTGGGCGAGGATCTGGCGGATCTGGGCGGCACGTGGCTGGCCTATCTGGCGTGGAAGAGCGCGACCAAGGATCAGGATTTACAGCCGGCAGATGGTTTTACGCCCGACCAGCGGTTCTTCATCGGAATGGCGCAGTGGGCGTGCGGCGACGAGCGCGCGGAGAGCAAGCGCGCGAACGCGATCACGAACGAGCACTCACCGGACGAATATCGCATCAACGGCGTGGTGTCTAACATGCCGGAGTTCGGAAAGGCTTTTGCGTGCCGGGTGGGACAGCCGATGGTGCACGCGCAGCCTTGCCGGGTTTGGTAACCAGTCAACAGCGGTAGAATGCGTAGTGGTAACGATGCTGCTATTGGTCTATTCGCCATTTGCTTTTTTGCAGGGCACCGCGCCGCCCACCGATGCGCTAACGCGGCTTCTGCACCAAAAGCAGATCACCCCGTGGATGATTGTGGCGGCGATCGGCATCGCGTTCGTTTTGGGCGCGGCGCATGCGCTGACACCGGGGCATGGCAAAACCATCGTGGCGGCTTACCTGGTGGGTTCGCGCGGCACGCTGAAGCATGCGGCCTTCCTGGGCGCGATGGTGACGTTTACGCACACCGTGTCGGTATTTCTGCTGGGACTGGCGACGCTGTTCCTGTTTCAATACGTGGTGCCACAAAAGGTGACACAAGTGTTAGGAGCGATTTCGGGGCTTTCCATCGTTGTGATCGGCGGCTGGATGCTCTACAAGCGTCTGCGAGGTACCGGGCACGCTCATGCTCACACTCACGATCATCATCATCACGACCACTCACACCATGATCCTCATGAGCATTCTCATGATCACTCTCATGAGCGTGGGCATGAACATACTCATGAACACGCACATTCTCATGGCGATTCTCACGCTCATTCTCACGGTGAGGGCGGCCACACGCACATGCCGGAAGAGGTTTCGTGGTCGGGTCTGGTGGCTCTGGGAGCGAGCGGAGGATTGGTGCCGTGCGAATCGGCGCTGGTTTTGTTACTCACCGCGATTGCGCTACGGCGCGTCGGCCTGGGATTGCTCTTGTTGGTTTCGTTCAGCCTGGGCCTGGCGCTGGTGCTGATGGCGATCGGCATTCTGGTGATTTACGCCAAGAACCTGCTGCCGTCGAGTAGCGGGGGTAATCCCTTCTTCCGCTGGATGCCGGTGGCCTCCGCCGCCGTAGTGATGCTGCTGGGCGTGGTGATGACCGGCGTATCCCTGGGCTGGATTCGGCCGCAGTGGATGGCGGGATAGAGCGGACCGGAAACAACTTCCAAGTCAGGCATAATTTTCTCAGCCGTTCCGGGTGTTAACTCAGCCGTTCAGGGTGTTAACATTGAATCTGCGGCAGCATCGTTCGCGGCCACTCAGTTGCTATAAGGAGGCCGATAACGGATGTCTTTGGCCGTGTCTTCTTCTAGCGACACCTCTTGGAATAAACGCCTAGCGGCGCTGCGCAACGTGCCGCCGGTGCTGCGCCTGGTTTGGGATGCCGCGCCGAGGGTGGTGGCGAGCGGGATAACGCTACGCCTGGTGAGCTCGCTGATTCCCGTGGCGATGCTCACCATCTCCAAGTTCATCATTGACTTGATCACCACCAGGCATTCGGGAACCATCCCCGCTCAAATGTGGTGGCTGCTCGGCGCTGAATTCGTACTGGCAGCTGCGAATCAGGTATTGGGCCGAATCATCGACTACACGGACGCTCGTCTGGCGGACGAATTTACGCGCGAGGTGAGCCTGCGGCTGATCCGGCATGCCACGCGGCTGGATTTGGAAACGTTCGAAAATCCAGCCTTCCATGACGTGCTGGAACGAGCGCGCCAGCAAGCCACGGATCGCATTGGAATGCTCAACGCCATGGGGCGGCTGCTGCTGCAATCCATCACGTTAATTTCGCTTTCGGTGGCAGTGGTTATCTACTATCCGTGGCTGTTCCTGCTGCTGGTGTTGTGCGTGGTACCCGCGTTTATGGGCGAAAGCCATTTTGCGTTCCTGGGCTATTCGCTGGCGCACGAGATCACGCCCATTCGCCGCGAACTGGATTATCTGCGCACTATCGGCACCAGCAAAGAGAACGCCAAGGAAGTGAAGCTGTTCGGCTTGGGCGATTATTTGCACGAACGCTACGCGATGCTGACCGGCGGAATCATCCGGAGAAACATCGGGCTGACGCGGCATCGGTTGTTGTGGGGCTCGGTGTTCGCTGTGTTTGGGTCCATGGGCTACTACGGCAGCTACGTGTTTCTGGTATGGCAGGCCATCGAAGGGCGCATCACGGTTGGAACGCTGATTTTGTTGACGGGATCGATCGCGGGGGCCAGCACGCAGCTGCAAGGTGTTTTCTCGTTGTTCTCGCACATTGCCGATCAGGCATTGCACTTGTCGGACCTGATCGATTTTCTCCAGGTTCAACCGACTATTCGTTCGCGTCCCGGCGCGCTGCCCGTGCCCCGGAGCATTCGCACGGGCTTCGAGTTTCGCGATGTCTCGTTTCACTATCCCGGATCAACTCGTCTGGTTTTGAAGAACCTGAACTTCCGCCTGGAGCCTGGCGAACACGTCGCGCTGGTGGGTGAAAACGGCCAGGGCAAGACCACTTTGGTGAAGCTGCTGGCACGCCTCTACCAGCCCACCAGCGGCGCCATTTACCTGGATGGAAGGGAGCTCAGCGAGTACAGCGTCGAGGAACTGCACAAAGAGATCGGAGTGATCTTCCAGGATTTCGTGCGGTACGACATGCCGGCGCGGATGAATATCGGAGTAGGACGGATCGAGAGCGTCGAAGATGACGAAGCGCTATGGACGGCGGCGGAGAAGAGCCGGGCGGATCGGTTGCTGACGCGCTTTGCGGACGGTTTGGACCAGATGCTGGGCCGGCGTTTTGAAGGCGGCGTGGATCTTTCGGGCGGCGAATGGCAGAAATTCGCGCTGGCGCGGGCCTACCTGCGCGATGCGCAAGTGTTGATCCTGGACGAACCGACCGCGGCGCTGGACGCCGTGGCCGAGGCTGAGGTGTTTGCGCGCTTCGACGATTTGTCGCGCGGCAAAATGGCGCTGCTGATCTCGCATCGTTTCTCGACCGTTCGCAAGTCCGATCGCATCGTCGTTCTGGAGGACGGGCAGATTTACGAAGAGGGCACGCACGATCAGCTGGTGGCCCATGGCGGCCGCTACGCGAGCCTTTTTGAATTGCAGGCAGCGAGTTATCGATGAGCACGCAAACGCAAACCATTGCCGGCGCTCCGCTGGCGACACCACCTCCGGTGACGGCTGGCTTTCAGGCTTCCGACCGGCTGCGTGAGTGCGCTTCGAAACTAAGGGAGCACATCCGGGGACCATTGGCGTCGCACTGGCTGAAGGACAACCAGACGCTGGTGGAATCCCACATTGCCGACCTGCGGCATACGCTGCGTCCGTCGTTTTTGCGCCGGCTGCATCAGACGAGCGAAGGCGAGCCACGCATTTATCGGATCGTCACCGGATGGCTGGCGAACGCTCCGGGCGTGATCGACAACGATGCCCTGCTGCCGTTCGCGGAGACTTTGAGAGAGACCCAAGCGCTCAATATCGACGAACTGTGGGCCTTTGCTCCCATGCTGAAGTTGTGCATCGTGGAACGGCTTTGCGCGAATTTGGAGAGCGAGCGGCTGGTGGCAGGCTGCGTACGCACTCTTTGGGCGCTCGAAGCAATTTCCTGGAAGGCTTTCGTTGAGACCGCGTCGCGGGCCGAAGCGGCATTGAAGCAGGACCCCGCCGGCGTGTATGCTCGCATGGATCTGGCAACGCGCGACCGGTATCGTCTGGAGCTCAATCGGACGGCGAGCCGGGCGAATGTGACGGAAGAAGACGCAGCGAACGTTGTTTTGCAGCTGGCCGAAGCAGCGCGTGACAGTGGCAACGGGGATCCCCGCACGTTGCATGTGGGCTACTACCTGGTGGGGCCCGGCGCGAAAGATTTTCGGCGCAGCCTGGGGATTAAGCGCTCGGTGGCCTCTTTCTTCTCGGAGCTGGCGCAACGCTGTCCCAATGTCTTGTACGCCGCCGGCGTGGCTCTACTGATGGCGCTCCTGATCTGGGGATTCACCTGGGTGGCGGGACCAATGGCCTGGTGGGCGCTCATATTCCTTTTGATTCCGGCCAGCCAGGCTGCGCTTGAGATCGCCAATGGCGCGTTCAGCCGCGTGCTGGATCCCCGCTTCATCCCCAGCATGGATTTTCTGGATGGGATTCCCGACGACGCGAAGACCATGGTGGTGGTGCCCACGCTGCTGCTGTCGGAATCCAATTGCGGCAAGCTGATCAAGGATCTCGAGATCCGTTATCTTGCGAATCGCGGCCGCAATCTCTTCTTCGCTCTGCTTACGGACTTTCCGGATGCCGATACCGAGGAGACAGCCGGCGACAGCGTTTTGCGCTCGTGCGCCGACGGAATTCGCCAGTTGAATGCGTGCTATGACTCGGGCGGGTCAGGGCCATTTTATCTATTGCATCGCGCGCGCCGCTGGAATCCCAAAGAGCGCAAATGGATGGGATATGAACGCAAGCGCGGCAAGCTGAATGACCTGAACAAGCTGCTGCTCGGCCGGGGCAATTGGTTCGATACGATTGTCGGCGATCTCGCGCCGCTACTCCAGATCCGCTACGTGATTACGGTGGATACCGACACGCAGCTCCCTCGCGACACAGCAGCAAAGATGGCGGCCGCGATGGCCCATCCGTTAAACCGGCCGGTGTTGGATGCCGAGACCAACACTGTCAGCGAGGGCTACGCGCTGATGCGTCCCCAGGTGGCCATCAGCGTCGATTCGGCGCGGCGCTCCTGGATCGCCAGAATCTTCAGCGGCCAGCCGGGGTTCGATCCCTATTCGGCCTCGGTGTCGGATGTCTACCACGATCTGCACGGCGAGGCCAGCTTTACAGGCAAGGGCATCTACGATGTGAACGCCTTCGCTGCCGCCGTCGGCGAGCGCTTTCCGGAGAACGCCATCCTCAGCCACGATCTTATTGAGGGCGAACACGCACGCACCGGGCTGATGAATGTCGTGTTGGTGGAAGATTATCCCGCCACCTATGGCGCCTTTTCGAAACGCAAGCATCGTTGGGTTCGCGGCGACTGGCAATTGCTGCCGTGGCTGTTCGCGCATCCTCAGCTTCCGGGCGGACGACGGGCGGCTCGGAATCCATTGTCAGCGCTTTCACGCTGGAAGATTGTGGACAATTTGCGCCGCAGCCTGCTCGAGGTTTCCATTCTGTTGTTACTGCTGGCGGGATGGTTCACCAGCATGCACCAAGCCCGCTGGACGGTGGCCGTACTGTTATTGATGCAGATTCCGGTCTACACGGAAATGCTGCTGAGCATTATCCGGGCGCCCGAGCGCCGTTTCTGGAAGGCGTTCAGCAAGGTGCTGGGCGGGCGTTTTCTCGAAAGCCATCGCGATACTCTGTTGAACGTAGTGTTCATTCCCCACCAAGCCTGCCTGATGGCTGATGCCATCGTTCGCACGCTGTGGCGGAGATATGTCAGCCACCGGAATTTGCTGGAGTGGGAGAGCATGGCGCAATCGGAGATTGTCGCCGGGCCGCGCTTCGGACTCTTCGAGCAATACCTGTATGTATCGTCATTAATCTGGCTGCCGTTCCTGTTTCTGGTTGGTCCGATGCCGCTTCTGGTCCCGCTGGTTTGCGCTGTCTGGGTGACGGCGCCGATGGTGGTGGGCTGGCTGAACGAACCTTTGCCGAAGCCGGCTGAGATTACGGCCAAAGACAAAGACTTTCTGCGGGAGACGGCGCTGCGCACCTGGCGATACTTCGCCGACTACACTTCGGCCGAGCATAACTGGCTGGTTCCCGACAATGTCCAGGAAAATCCGTCGCTGGTGACGCGTCATATTTCACCCACGAATCTGGGTTTGTCACTGACCGCGCAGCTGGCGGCGCACGATTTTGGGTACTTGAGTCTGGATGAGATGTCGAGTTCGGTGCAGCGAATCTTTGGCTCCATGGACGAAATGCCGCGCTACCGTGGGCATTTCTTCAACTGGTATGAGACCGGCACGCGACGTCCGCTGGAACCCCGCTATGTGTCGAGCGTGGATAGCGGGAACCTGGCCGCCTCGCTCGCAACATTGCGGCAGGGTTGTCTGCAGTTGCTCGAGCAGCCCATTCTGGAACAAGCCATTCTCGACGGCCTTAGGGATCACGTGCTGCGGCTGCGCGACGAGGTGCCGTATGAGTCGCGAACGTTCTCCACCATGAAGCTTTTTGGAAGCCTTCTGCGGCAACTGGAATGCGAGCCGAAGCATCTGTTTTTTTGGGAAGCTGTGCTTACCGAATCGCGCGATCTGGTGCAACGCATCCTGGAAACGCTGGTTCCGGTGGAGGCACGGGTGAATTCGGAAGAGCTGCGCTACTGGGAGCATCTGCTGTCGGAACGCATGAGCGCCGCGCTCCGGCAGCTCTACGAATTGGCGCCGTGGCTTGCGCCGGCTTACGAGCCCGAGCTGCGCGTGTGCATGCGCGACGCGACATTCACCCCACTCATGGCGGAGCTGAGCAAGGTTCCGGCGCTGGGCGAACTGCCCGATGCGTACAAGCGGATCCGCGAGCGGATACGCGAACGGCTCGCGAGTGCCCGGCCGCTCTATCCCACGCTGCGCGACGTGCTGGAGCAGTTGCTGCGACAATTGCCGGCCGCTCGTGCCGGCGCGGTCGACCTGGCGAACCGTCTTCAAAACGCCGCAACGCTCGCGCAGCGCTACTTCGACTGCATGGATTTTGGCTTCCTGTTCGACGAGAACCGGCAGCTTCTTCGCATCGGCTACAACGTGGACGCCGAGAAGGGCGATCAATCCTATTACGATCTTCTGGCCTCGGAAGCACGCACCGCGGTTTTTCTGGCGATCGCCAAAGGGGACATTCCTCGCGAGACCTGGCTCCGGCTAGGACGCAAGCTGACCGCCTATCGCGATCAGGTGACGCTGCTGGCCTGGAGCGGCACGATGTTCGAGTACCTGATGCCGCTGATTCATCTGCGCTCTTACGCGGGCACGCTGCTCGACCGGGCGCTGCGGGCCGCGGTTCGCATCCAGCAAGTCTATGGGCAGGAGCGAGGCGTGCCGTGGGGGATCTCCGAAGCTGCGCATGCGGAGCGCGATGCACGGGGACAGTATCAATACCACGCCTTCGGAGTAGCGCCTCTGGCCGCCAGCGGCGAGGAGGATCAGAGGCTGGTGGTTGCGCCTTATGCGACCATGCTGGCTCTGATGGTGGACCCGGCGCGGGCCACCGTCAATCTGCGCGCCATGGCGGCCAAGGGCTGGCGGGCGCGGCATGGGTTCTTTGAATCCATCGATTACTCCGGCGGCGCTCCTGAGGTGGTGCATTGCTTCATGGCGCACCATCAGGGGATGGCGCTATTGTCGATTGACAACGCGCTGCTGGGGAAGCGGATGCAAGAGCGTTTTCACCATGACCCGCTGGTTCAATCCACGGAGTTTCTGCTCGAAGAGCGTATGCCTACCCTGGTAGACGTTAAACCTGTGCCTGAGGCGGCGTAGGTTTCACGGAGCGCCTGGCTCTCTTCCTGGGAGCGGGCTTCTTTATCACCTTAGCGGGCGTCTCTTTGCCGGGTGGTTCGCTGAAGCCAATCAGTTCCATGGCATGCGATGCCGGTTCATTGGCCATGAACCAGTGCCAGACGTTGCCGGTAAGCAAGTTTTCCGCGCTGAGCAGCGTTATGCCGGCGTCGATGCCAACCACGTCGGTATCGAACCAATCAAGCGTGGGATTGTAACCATCCACGAAACCGTAGCGGCCGAATACGCGGTCTCCAAAGCGCTCTTGAATGGCCTTGAGCGCAGGAATGGAGATGTCGGGCGTGAACATCAGCGATCCACCCGCGGCGGCTGGAGCGACGGTTCCATCCACGGGATCGAAGGCCTTGATCTCTCCGTAGATGCGATAACCCTTGGGTCCGTCGGACGCCGTAATCCCCCAGATGGCATTTCCAGGGGTGCTGGCGCCAAAAGTGCTGGGCAGGTCCAGACTGAGGCAGTATTGCTCATTGGCGCGCGTGGCATTCACCGAGTTCAAGAAGAAATCCAGGAAGCCGCGGTCCCGGCGATTGCGGAAATCGATCCAGGCTTGCGAATACTGATGCGTGAACAGCGGGCCGCCGCTGACAAATTGGTAAGTTCCGTATTGGTAGAAGGGGCGTTGCCAGGCATACCAGGATTCCGCCGAAATGGGATGCGTGGGCGAGCCGATGGCCAGCAGGTAGAGCAGGCCGTCCTCGGAATACGTGTCCCAGCGATTCTTGATAAAGCCCTTCCCGCTACGCCAGCCGTGCGAGAGCAGCAGAGGGTCGCCATCGAGCATCCATTGGAAATCCACCCGGCCATAGATTTCGCTCGCCAGCTTGGGAATTTCGGGATCGTCAGAGAAATATTGCCCCGCCGTGAGGACGCCGGCCAAGAGAAACGCGGTGTCGACGGAGGAAGTCTCGCTGTCCCATTTGCGATCGCCGGTGGTGACATCCATCCAATGATAGAACCAGCCGTGTTCCTGACTCGCCTTGCCGGCGAAGAACTGCAAGGTGGCTCGAACACGATCGGCTGCCTGCTTTTTCGTGATCCATCCGCGCTGGGCGCCAATGCAGATGGCGGTAAGCCCGAAGCCGGTGGCGGCGGTGCTGGCGATATCGCGGCTGGGGCCTTTCGCGCGGCCGCCGTCAACGCGGGCGCGATCCAGCACCAGACCCGTGCCCGGGTCGGCCTGTTCCCAGAAATACGCGAAGCTGCGATGTTCCAGATCTTCGACGAAGGCGCGATCGGCCGCGGAAACCGTCGCAACCTGATCAGAAGCGGGAATGGCCGCCGACGCCGCTGCTGAAAAAACCAGGAGCGCACTGAGAAGAATTGCCGGGGCGCGTGAGAGCATAGTTCAGCGGGGCCGCACTTCCACTAAAGCCAATCCATGATACGGGAGTAAAAATGTTGACGTGCCATCCAACTTCTGGGTTACCATCGCTTCACGCCGGAGCTGTTCATACTGTTCACGCGTAGGACTAGCCGGGCTAGACATCGCTTGCCACGCGGCGAGAGCCGATCCGTGATTGGGATCGAGAATCTCGACGTGGTAGCGCGGAGTCCCTAGCCATCCATCGATTGAAACATGGATCTTCTGTGGAGAGCCGGCGGTACCCGGCGCCGCGTAGTTCCATATCGCGATGGCGAAGCTGCCGTCAGAACGTTTGGTGACTAAGGCATTCGCGAGATCGGGCTGGGAGCGTTGATCGCCTAAACGGTGTAGCATCGCGAATGCATTGAAGGCAGCTTTCGGAACGCCGCCCTCCGCGATGAGCCCAAACCCGCCATAGAACGGCGTTTTGATCACACCTTGTTCTTCGAAGACGTCGGAGAATGTCCAGTAGGACATCATGGCCGTGAGGCCGTCGCACAACCGGATATTGTTCGCTAACCAAGGTCCCATAAAAGCTGCGTCGGTGACATCGATTTCGTTCTTGTAACTGGCGTTATATTCGCTCCAGATAATCGGAAGTTCGGGCCGGGCGGAGGCTTTCACTTGTTTGTAGACTTTCTGGGCGGCTCGGGCGACCATTTCCGCACGGGCATTTTCAGTGTCGCCCCCGGTATTTTCATCGGTCCCAAACACGTCTTTCGATAGATCGTTTCCATAAACATGAGTGGAGACAAAATCGAGCGGAACCTGGGACTGGCCGGAGTGCTGGATCATGTCGGGAATCCAGGCGGCCTGCGCGGTAGCCGGACCTCCGACGCGCAAACGCGGGTCGGCGCGCTTGACGGCTCGGGCTGCGTGATCATACAACTCAAAGTAAGTGGATTGCTTGGGCTCTCCGCTCCAAAAGTCGATGTTCGGCTCATTCCAAACCTCGAAATACCATTGCGATACTTCGTTCACGCCGTAGCGATCCACAAGATGTTTCGCGAAGCTATAAACCAGACCCTCCCACTTCGCGAAGTCCTTGGGAGGCGACGGCAGGGGGCGGTACCAGAACGCGTGGGGCTTGTCGGACGCGGCCAGAGCACGGGGCATGAAGCTCATTTCCACGAACGGCCGGACGCCTGAGTCGAGCAGGCCGTCATAAATCTGATCGACGTAGGACCAATTGTAGACCGGGTGTCCCCGATCGTCTTCAGAGTAGACGCCCACTTCGTCGTCGAAGATGGCGTGAAAACGAACGTAATGAATGCCGGTAGCTGATTTCATGGTCCGCAGATCGCGCCGATAGCTGTCGCGCAAAGACAGGATCGCGCGGCCGGAGCCGAACATTTGTTCCCAATAGTGAGGGAACGGGCGGGTGGACGCTCGGGCGTTAACCGTTACTTCTTCGGTGACAGGAGCCTGTTGGCTCGAAACCAGCGCGGCGGCTGCAATCAGGCAGCTCATAACCTTGAGGGTGCGGTGCATCGCCTATTTGACGTAGCGCGCCCGGCCAGTTAACCACGGATTATAGGTTTCGGCGAAAATGAGACGGTCTGCAGTAGAGGGATGAGAGAAGAGCCAGAATTCGATGAAATGGTTGGGATTCGGTTCATCCAGCCCGATTTCGCCCATCACCTGGAAGGAGTGCGCAGCGACGGCCGGGGAATCCGGCACGATTCCGTGCGTGATTTCCAGGCCATAAACGTCGGCCTGGTGCTCCTGCCAGCGGCTGTAACCGTTAACAACCGGCTCGCTGAGAGGGCTCAGAATAGCGAGGATCAGAAGCATCAGAGGCAGCGCAGCCCAATCCGCCGTGTCTCGAATCTGCCATTGGGAGCCACGGCGCGCGATGATCCATCGAACCAGGTGCGAGCCGAGAAACAGCAGGACGAGCAAGAGCAGCGCGAGCCAGAGCAGGGAATTGCGAATGTGGTTGAGGACGTAATGGCCCATTTCGTGTCCGAAAACGAAGAGGATCTCGGGCGTGGTGAGCTTCTGCAGCGTGGTGTCCCACACTACCACGCGTTTGGATCCGCCGAATCCGCTGACATAGGCGTTGAGTGAGTTGAGCTTTTCGCTGGCTTTCATTTCGAACATGCGGTCAGGCGGAATGGCGAGGCCGCCGCGTGCCACCAGCGTCTCCAATTGACGCACCAGCGCGGGCTGGGTGGACTGCAGCGGTTCAAAGCGATAGAACATCGGCTCGATGACCATCGGCTCCAGGTACATCACGGCGACGATGATGGGGAGGGTGGCGAGCCAGAAGTACAGCCACCAGCGGCGCGGGCTGCGGCGGATGACGGCGAACAAAAGCCAGGCGAGAGGAACGGCGCAAACCAGGGCGATGAATTCGGTTTTGGTCCAGTCCCAGAACCAGGAGGGCCAGCTTTGGATGGATTGGTCGAACTTTAGCTCGAGGTGCTGCCCGTAGATGTTCGCCGGAAGGTAGAGCAGGTCGTTGGTGACGAGCAGCAGAGGGATGAAGACGAGCGCCTGGATGAAACGGCGCGGGGACGCGGCTTCGGCCCAGTTACGAAATTTCGCCGAGAGTCCAACGGCAACGATGGCGGCCAGGATGACGATGGCCCAAATCTCGCTCGCGAAATGGAGCGTGTAGGCCGAGTGCGCGTATTCGATGGCGCGCTGGAGTTTGTCGGGGGGGAGGGAATAAGCTTGCGACTGCACATCTAGATCTTCGCCAGCCGCAGCGCCAAAAAGCAACGCCCGAAGCGGTGCAGCTCCGGGCGCGAAAAGCATTGTGGATCGCTAATTACTTCGCAGCCGGCTTGGCATTGGTGCTGCTCACAGCAGTCGATTTCTTGCTGTGATGTTTCTTGGTGGACTTCGCTTTCGAAGAAGCGGTGGTCTTGCTGCCGGCGGCCGGCGCGGCCGGGGCTGCGGCAGGAGTTTGTGCAGCGAGGATGGCTCCTACACTCAAGAGAGAGGCGAAAATAAGTTTGTTCATTTTGGGTTCCTTTTTCCTTTGCGAGCGGTTCATTTCCGCCTCGCATAATCATCTTGCGGCCGGACGGGGAAAATACCGATAGCCTGGGCAGGGGAGTGGATGTCACCAAGTTGCGGGGGTAAAGGCGCGGGAATCTTAATGAATGAAATTTAAACTTATTATTCCGCCTCACCGAGCCTGCTATTGTGGCAGGTGAACCGTTCAACTTTCTACCCCATGGCACTCGTCGCAGTGAAGAATAAATATCAGATCGTCATCCCCCGGGATGTCCGCGAAGCAGTCGGCGTTGAAGTCGGTGATTTGCTGGAGGCCAAGGTAGAAGGGGGCAAGATCACTTTTACGCCGAAGTCGGTTGTGGATCGCGACATTGCTGAGAGCTTGGCGGATTTCGCAGCCGGCCGCTCCTTCGGTCCGTTCAAGACGCAGAAGGAGCTCGTCAGCTCACTCCACCGCGAGAGGTCAAAGGTTCTGTCGAAGACCAAGGTAAAACGCAAGCTGCGGGGATGAAGGCGAGCTACTCGAGTCGGTTCCTCAAGCAGTATTCTGCAGCTCCGGCGGCGGTTCGCAGAGCGTTCGACAAAGGGGCACTATACGTTGCCCCACTTTCGTCCCCAGAATAGCCTGGCTGGGCGATTCAGCGGACGCCCGGTCTGAGCGATGCTAGAGATGGCGTGTATTCCGATCCGGTTACTTATCGCAAGATGCTGCGGGTTCTCGTTATCGGCTTCTCGGCCGTTATCGCGCTGCTGGTGGCGGCTGGCTTCATCGGGCTGAAGAGCGCCCAGTTGATTCAAGAGAATTCCGCTGAGATTGTTCACAACGGCCTGGTGACCACGCGGCTGATTGACGAACTGCAGCGGGAACAAGACACGCTGAACGCTGCGTTTAACAAGCTATCGCGGGGGCCAGAGCTTTCCGAGCGGGAGCGCTTGCTCGCTCAGTTGGACGCTGCCGATCAGGCCGTGGAGCGGATTGTCGCAGAGGCCGCGGGGACCTCGCAAGCCCAACTTTGGCGCCAACTGAGCGTGGCCGTGCAGGGCTTTTCGGGCGAGGCGCGGCGGTTGCTGGTGCGCAAGAACGTTCCCAACTACACCTCGCGCGACCTACTGCGCCATCACGAGGAAGTGACCGCGATTGTAGCCAAGATGATCGCGAACAATTCCAGCCGGACGCTGGCCGCGCAGACGCGAATCGATCAAAGATCGGCCGAGCTGGTGAAGGAATCGCTGGGGCTTTTGAGCGGATGTTTACTGCTGGCCCTGGTGTGCGCGATCTTTACCGTGAGAATCAGCACGCAGCTTTTTCGACGGATGGAGCAACAATCGTCCGACCTGGCGCGCGTGACCTGGCACATGCTGGAGAGCCAGGAGACCGCGGCGCGGCGCTTTTCCCACGAATTGCATGACGAACTGGGTGGGTCGCTGACGGCGATCAAAGCGAACGTGATGGCGCTCGATCCGTCAACTCCTCCCGATCCGGCGCGGCTGGACGACTGCCGCCGGCTGATCGATGAAGGGATCCAGAATGTTCGAGAGCTTTCGCATCTGCTGCGGCCCACCATCCTGGACGACTTCGGGCTGGACGCGGGTATCCGATGGCTGGCCGAGCGCTTTGGGCAGCGCACGGGCGTTGAGGTGGACTACAAATCGAGCTTTGACGGACGGCTCGCCGATGAGACCGAGACGCATTTGTTCCGCATCGTGCAGGAGGCGCTGACCAACGTCGCGCGGCATTCGGGAGCGACCCGGGTGGCGATTGAATTGGCTCGCAATGGCGATCGCGTGCATCTCACGGTGCAGGACAACGGGCACGGGTTCAACGGAGCGCGGCCGGCGGGGCTGGGGCTGGTAGGGATGCGGGCGCGGGCCGAGAGCGTGGGCGGGGAGCTCGAAATCAGTTCCAGCGATGGCGTCATGGTTGACCTGTGGGCGCCGTTGGGAAACGGCAAGAGCTGATGCTGCGGATTCTGTTAGCCGACGATCACGCCATGGTGCGCAAGGGATTTCGGCTGATTCTGGAAACACAGTCTGATATGCAGATTGTGGGCGAGGCGGGAAATGGGCGGGAGGCGGTGGAATTGGCGGAGCAGCTGCATCCCGACGTTGTGGTGATGGATGTAACGATGCCCGAATTAAACGGAATCGAAGCCACGCGGCGTTTAGTGGCTGCGGCTCCCAGAACGCGCGTGCTCGCGCTGAGCATGCACAAGGATTCGGTTTACGTGCGCGAAATCCTGCGCGCCGGAGCGCGCGGCTATTTGCTGAAGGATTCCATCGACAGCGATCTGGTGAACGCGGTGCGCGCGGTGGCAAAAGGCGAAGGCTACTTAAGCCCGGGCGTTTCCGATGCTGTGCTGAGCGATTACCGTAAGCACGTCACCGATCCGCTGGACCTGCTGACCAGCCGCGAGCGTGAGGTGCTGCAGATGATCGCGGAGGGCAAGACCAACAAGGAAATCGCGGGCACCTTAAACCTGAGCGTTTATACCGTCGATGCGCATCGCGGGAAGATTATGGAGAAGCTAAATCTGCATTCGTCGGGGGAATTGGTGCGATTTGCGGTGCGGAACGGATTAATCGACTGACCTGACTTCTGACTTCTGACGTCTGAATTCTGAATTCTGATTCGATGGATTGATCCGATACACCCACTTCGCCTGCTCCGCGGTGGCGACGTTTTCGATTACCGCTTCTATTAACCCTCGTTGGGGTGACAGAGAACATACCGGATCGGTGGCCTCGGCGTCTCCGGTGTAAAGAAACGCCTGGCAGCGGCATCCGCCGAAATCGCGCGTCTTGCGCTCGCAGGAGCGGCAGGGTTCTTGCATCCAATCGTCACCACGGAAGCGCTGAAACGAGGGGGATTCTTCCCAGATCCAGCCGAGCGGCTTTGATCGCACATCGTCGAACGTCAATCCTGGAATGATGCGCGCGGCGTGGCAGGGCAGCGCTACACCCGCGGGGTCGATGAGGATCAGCCCTTGTCCCCAGCCGCCCATGCAGGGCTTGGGATAGCGGGCATAATAGTCGGGCAGCACGCAATCGATGCGCATGCGATCTTTGAGCCGTTCGCGCGCCGCGTCCACGATGGCGATGGTCTCCTGCACTTGCTCACGCGTGGGCAGGAGCTTCGCGCTATTTTCGAAAGCCCATCCGTAGTACTGAACGTTGGCCACTTCGAGCTTGCCCACTTCGAGCTCTTCGGCGAGCGCAATCATCGCGGGCAGACGCGCCAGATTCTGGCGGTGCACCACGATATTCATGGTGAAGGCGATGCGATGTTTGCGAATGCGGCTGGCCAGTTCCAGCTTGGCCGCGTGCGCCTTGGTGCCGGCGATCTGGTCGGCCTGCGACTGCTCGGAATCCTGGAAACTGAGTTGGATGTGATCCAGGCCAGCTTTTACAAGAGACTCCAAGCGCGCCTCCGCCAGGCCGATACCTGACGTGATGAGGTTGACGTACAGTCCGGCCGCTCTTCCTGATCGAACCAGTTGCTCGGTATCGGGCCGCGCCAGGGGCTCGCCACCCGTCAAATGCAACTGAAGAACGCCCAGCGCCGCGGCTTCGCTGAAGACGCGCTGCCATTCCTCGGTTGTCAATTCGGTGGAACGAGAACGCATCTCGGTCGGATTGGAGCAATAGACGCAGCGCAGAGGGCAGCGATGAGTGACTTCGGCGATCAGGGCGCGCGGGACGAAATTCATATGAGGTCTCTCATGTTATGAGGTCTCTCATGTAAGGTCCAGCGCCCGTCTCTCCTGCAACGAGAGCAGGAACGCCACCACTTCGCTACGGATCATTTCCGGATCCGCGCCGGTAAATTCAGATTGGAGGGCGGAGATCACGTCGTTGAGACTGCGCGTTCCGTCGCAAAGCTCTACAATACGAGGCCCGGGTCCCGTCAGGCGCAGCATGCTTTCCGGCAACAGCAAGACAGGACCAAGATCGGCGGACTGCGTCATGCGGCAGCCGAGCGCGAGGCGCGGCACGCTGGCTGGGTTTATCATCCTAAACCTCGGGACCGGCGGGACGAAAAGCGCCCGGAGGCGGCCAGCCGGGCTGCACGTAGGCGAAGTAAAGCGCGTCCAGCTGGGCCCAAAGAATATCGCACTTGGCGCGCAAGGCGCCGATCGCCAAATCCTGCTCGGCGCGCGTATGCGCGTTTTGCTTCACCCAGTTGAGTGCGAAACCAGCATCCTCAGGCGCCTGCGACAAGCGAGACTCGAAATATCCGAGGCTGGATGAGAGATAGGGGTAATGAACGATCATCCGATCCATGCGCAGGGTGATCAGACTTTTGGAAAACATTTCCGTCAGCGACGACGCCACAGCTTCGAGAAAGCTGTGCTTGGTGACCAGCGCCAGATAGGCGTCCACGGCGTAGCGGACGGCCGGCAGCACACCGCGTTCGGAAATTACCAAATCGCGTGGGACGCCGGTGGCTTCGGCCAGCTTGATCCACTTTTCGATGCCACCGGGCGTGCCGGGCTCGCCATCGTGATCGACGATGCGCTTGCGCCACGCGCGCCGGAACTCGGGCGAATCGCAGCGGGCCAGGATCAGCGCGTCCTTGATGGGGATGGTCTTCTGATAGTAATAGCGGTTAAAGGCCCAGGCCTGCAGCTGGCCGCGCGTGAGCTGGCCTGCATGCATCAGCCGATGAAAGGGATGCTGGTGGTGATAGCGTTCTTCGCCAACCGCGCGTAATTTTTCCTCCAGTGCCACTGCGCTCAAGAGTGCGTCTTCAGTAACCGTCATACCTCGATCTCCATGCCATCCCGCGCCACTTCCCAGCCGGCATCCCGAACCTGGGCAAAGGCTTCGCTCGATTCATCCAGAATAGGGTTGGTGTTGTTGATGTGGAAAAAAATCTTGCGCGCGCACTTGATGTCGCGCAATTGGGATAGTGAGCCGCATTCACCGGACAAAGGAAGATGGCCCATCGCGGAAGCAGGCTTGCCTCCGCCGCGCACGCGGCATAATTCATCTTCGGTCCAAAATGTTCCATCGAAAAGCAGCAGGTCACATTGGTCCAGCCACTCGCGCCAGGAGTCTTCGATCTTCGCCACTCCCGGCAAATAGGCCATGCGTCCCCCGGATGGAGATTCGATCCACAGGCCAAGCACCGCTTGCTCGGCATCCAACTCCGCTTTGCGATCGGCTCGAACAAAGCCAGGAAAGCCGCCGGGCAATGAGAACGGCTTGAATTGGAGCTGCCCGACGGCGAATGCGACATCGGGCTGGATCTCAATCCAGGAGGCTTGCCGCGGCACGCGATCTAGCAGCGCAAACAGGCTGTTGTCTTCGCGCAAGATTTTGAGCACGGCGGATGTGGCGTAAATATCCAGCGGCTGAAATTCGCGCAGGGAGAGCAGACCCGCTACAGTATCCGCTTCAGCGGCCGTGATCACTACAGATTGAACGGGGGAATGGAGCGAATTACCACTGGGCGATCTTCGCTGATCGCTACCTGGGCTTGGGTGCGGGGATGGCCGGCAAAGGTTCCCGATCGAAGCCGCTGGCATTGTGTACAGGCGCAATTCCACTGCGGAAATGCGCCGCCCGCGGCCGCGCCGAGAACCCTCACCAGCATTTTTTAAAGCTTAGAAATCGCCGTTGCTGTAGGAGTTAATCTCACAGCTGCAGGAGATCTCTTCAATCTTCGGTGTCTGCCAAGTCATGTGTCGGGCTCCTCTATCGTTAGTTACTCTGATGTTACCGATCGCCACGACATTATCATAGATGTCAGTGCAACGCAAGCGTCCCGGTTCCCCCCCGAATACTGCGGCATCTGGAACTTTTCGAGCACTGCGGCACCCGCACTACCGGACACTGTGGATCGGGATACTGGCTTCCGGGCTCGGCACCTGGATGCAGATTGTTGCCCAGAGTCTGCTGGTGCTGCGGATCACCGGAAACTCGGCGGTGGCTCTGGGGACGGTATCGTTAGCTCAAGCCTCCGCATTCTTCTTTTTTGCCCCGCTGGGCGGGACGTTCGCCGACCGGCACGACAAAAGATGGCTTCTGTTTCGCACCCAGACGCTGTTAATGCTGACGGCGTTCACACTGGCAGCTTTGACGGCGACAGGATCCATCCGATTGTGGATGGTGATTGTGCTGGCGTTCACCTCCGGTGTTCTGTTGAGTTTCGATCAGCCGGCGCGCGCCTCGCTACTGCCGCTGCTAGCGCCCCCGGAAGACTTGACCAACGCGATTTCTCTGCAGACGCTGGCGTTCAATGTGGCTTCCATCGCGGGCCCACCGTTGGGCGGGGCAGTGGCGGCAGTGCTTGGATTGGCCGGAGATTTCGCCTTGAACGGGTGCAGCTATCTGGGCGTGATCATCGCGCTGTGGGCCTTGCCGCGCGAGTTGACGGCGACGCCATCGGGATCGCAAGGGCCGTCGCGAACCTGGGCTGCGGTGCGGGAAATGCTGGCGGTAATTGGGAAACAACCAGCGGTCTCGGGGGCGGTTCTGGTGTACGCGGTGTTGCTCTTCGTGGCGCCATCCCAGGCGCTTTTGGTGCCGATTTTTGTCACCAGCGTTTTGCACCGGGGTGCGGGGGAGTTGGGATTTTTGTTCGCTGCGTCGGGCATCGGCACGGTGGTGGGATCTCTGTTGGTGGCGTCGTTCGGACATCATCGCCGCAAAGGGCGAATCTTAGTGGCAGCGAACGCCGCGTGGGTGATCGCTCTTGCGATGTTCGCACTCAGCCGCAGCTTTGCGTCATCCTTTGTCATGTTATTGGTGATGGCAGCGGCGCAGAGCGTCTTCACTACGCTGGTGATCACGCTGATGCAGGGAAGCGTGGAGGCCAAGATGCGGGGCCGGATCATGAGCCTCAACACGCTGCTCAACATGGGGGTGCGACCATTGGGGGACTTCCCGGTGAGCGTGGCGACATCGTTCTTCGGGATCGGGGATGCGGCGCTGCTCTCGGCGGCTGTGGTGGCGTTGGCGGGAGCGCTGGTGTTCAGTTTTCGGCCGGCGATTTGGCGGAGTTAGCAAGAAGAATTCAGAAGCCAGAAGTCAGTATTCAGAATTCGGAAGTCAGAAGCTAGAATGGAGGAGGCGCTACTGGTGGGGGCGCGGCCAGTTGGGTTCACGAGATACGCCGAGAATCCGTCAAGCGATTCGAGAAAATCCAGCGTCACCAAGAAGTCAAATAGTTGGCCTCCACTTCCCGAATTGCACTTTTACGCACTCCCCCGCGCCGGAGGAAGCGCATGACCGCCGCGCCGCTGGGCCAGCGCCAAGCGGCATTTCAAAATTGCGTCAGGCTTAGAATATTGCCATCCGGGTCCTTGAACCAAGCCACCTTCGTGGTGCTGCCCGGAGGCGTCCAGATGCCTTTCTCGTCCTGGCCTGGAAAACCGTAGATCTCAAACTTGACGCCGGCCGCTTCTAGCTCATCCACTGTGGCCTCGATGTCAGGCACATTCCAACCCAGCGTAGTGTACTTCGCCTCTGGAACCTCCTTCACTTTCTGCACGCGCAGCATGGTTCCACCCGCATCGTAGACCAGTGCGAAACCGCTGTCCTCCACTAGTTTGAGCCCCAGCTTGTCGCCGTAAAACGCCTTCGCGCGATCACCATCCGTCGTCGCGCTGAACGCCATGATTTTGGAAGATCCAAGTAGTGCCACGATGTTACAATACCAATTCCCTGCATGGATCAACTGAAAGCGCTCATCCGCGAAGTCCCCGATTTTCCCAAGCCTGGCATCAACTTTTATGACATCACGACGCTGCTGAAGGACCCCGGCGGATTCAAAGGAGTGATTGACTCATTGGCTGAGCGCTACCGTTCTACGCCAATCGATGTGGTGCTTGGCATCGAGGCGCGCGGGTTCATCATCGCGCCCGCCGTGGCTTATGCGCTCGGATACGGGTTCATCCCGGTGCGCAAGGAGAAAAAGCTGCCGGCTGAGCGGGAACGCATCGAATACGCACTGGAATATGGAACGGACGCGCTCGAAATCCACAAGGATGCGATTTCGCCGGGGCAAAACGTGCTCATTATCGATGATGTGCTGGCAACCGGCGGTACGGCCGCGGCTGTGGCCAAGCTAGTGGGGACGCTCGATGGCAAAGTCGCGGGTCTGGGATTCATCTTGGAACTCGACTTCCTGAAGGGGCGCGAAAAACTGCACGGCTACGACGTTTTCTCGCTGCTTCACTATTAATGTCCGAATTCGCCCGGCTTCGTTCGCTGGCCAAGATCAACCTGGACTTGAGGGTGCTCCACAAGCGCCCGGACGGTTTCCACGAGTTGCGGACTATCTTCCAAACCATTTCGCTGGCCGATACGATTGAGGTGGAATACCAGCGCGGGCGGACCAGGATCGAGTTAAAGTCCAACGTTGATATCCCCGGGAATCTCGTTGTAAAAGCTGCCGATCTCGTTTTGCGAACATTGCGCGCCAAAGGCCGGTTGCGAATTCGCTTGACCAAGCGAATTCCCATGGGCGGCGGACTGGGCGGGGGATCGAGCAATGCGGCCAGCATGCTCCTGGCACTGCCGAGGCTGCTGAAAAAGAAGATATCGATCGAGAAGCTGCTGGATCTGGCTGCGGAACTGGGCAGCGACGTGCCTTTTTTTCTGCTCGGGGGGACCGCTATTGGCCTGGGGCGCGGGACTGAACTTTATCCATTACCTGATGTTCCGCCGCATACCGGTTTGCTGATCACGCCGGATATTCATTCGTCTACGGCCTTAGCTTATGCCGCGCTGAATCGTAAAGTGCTTCCTGAGGCATCACCTGATATGATCAACAGGTTCCAGGCGGTTGCCTGGGGTACGTCCGCTGAATTCACGAATGACTTTGAAATGGTTGTGTTTAGCCAACATCCTCAACTAAAATCGATGAAGGGAAAGCTGCTGAGATTGGGAGCTTGGCGGGCCATGATGACCGGCAGCGGGTCCGCGCTATTCGGACTGTTCGCCAACCGCGAGCTACGGGATGGCGCCGCCGGGGCGTTTCGGAAAGAGTTCCCACGTAATCAGGTTTATCCATTTCAAATGGTGAGCCGTGGCCGTTACCGCGTACTTTGGTGGCGGCAGTTAGCAGTGTCCCCGGAAAGCAAAACATGGCCGCCCCAAGACCGGTACGCACGATGAGATTCGAGCAACTGAAGATCTTCACGGGAAACGCCAATCCGGCGCTGGCCGCCAAGATTTGCGCATCCCTGGGGTGTCCCATGGGCGCGGCCGAAGTGGAGCCTTTCTCGGACGGCGAAATCCGCCTGCAGATTCTTGAAAACGTGCGTGGCGCCGATGTTTTCGCGGTGCAGCCCACCTGCACGCCGGTGGACCGGCATTTGATGGAATTGCTGCTGATGATCGACGCGCTGAAGCGCGCTTCTGCGGAGCGCATCACGGCAGTGTTACCCTATTATGGGTATGCGCGGCAGGATCGAAAAGATAAGCCGCGAATGCCTATTTCCGCCCGGTTGATTGCGAACCTGATCCAGAGGGCCGGTGCGGATCGTGTGCTTACTTTGGACTTGCACGCGGCTCAGATTCAGGGGTTCTTCGACGTTCCCGTGGATCATCTTTTTGCCGCGCCGGTGATGCTCGAATATTTCGAGACCATCGGACGCAGGGACATGACCGTGGTATCGCCGGACGCCGGTGGAGTGGAGCGCGCACGCGCGTTCGCCAAGCATTTGAACGCGCCGCTGGCGATTATCGATAAGCGCCGCACGGAAGTGAACGTCGCGGAGGTGATGCATATCATCGGCGACGTGGATGGGCAGCATTGTTTGATTGTGGACGACTTGATTGATACGGCCGGGACGCTGGTGAAAGCCGCTGAGGCGCTGCTGAAACATGGCGCGCTGACGGTGACTGCCTGCGCCACGCATGCCGTGTTATCGGGGCCGGCCGTTGAGCGGATTGAAGCATCGTGTTTGCAGGAAGTAGTGGTCACCAATTCGATTCCCTTGCGCGAGGACGCCATGCGGTGCACCCGCATCAAGACCCTTTCGGTGGCGCCTTTGTTAGCCCGGGCCATCCAATCCATTCACGAGGATGGTTCGGTAAGCACCCTATTCATCTAGAGATCCCGGAGTAGAAAATGAGAAAAGAAATTACAGTCGCGGCCGAACCGCGCGAGTCGCGAGGCAAGAACGAAGCGCGCCGTCTACGCGTGAAGGGTTTGGCGCCGGCCATATTATATGGTTCAGGAAGCCCCGCCGTGGCTGTTTCCATCAGCCCGAAAGAAATTAACAGGATTCTGCACAGCAATACCGGACACAACACCATATTCAATCTCTCGGTGCAGGGCGGGGAAGATACGCCGGCCATGATTGTGGATTGGCAGAGCGATCCGGTGAAAGAGAACTTGCTGCATGTGGATCTGAAGCGCATCGATCTTACCAAGCGCATCGCGGTGAAGGTGCGGGTGCATACCACCGGTGAGCCGAAGGGCGTGAAGCTGCAGGGCGGATTGCTCGAAGTGATCACGCGTGAGGTAGAGATCGAGTGTCTGCCGGATGAAATCCCGGAGTCGTACACGGTGGACGTGACGGAATTGATGATCGGCCAGAATCTGCGTGCGAGCGAAATTCCGCTGGGCGGGTCGGTGAAACTGGTGAGCGCGCCGGAGCAAGTGGTGGCGCACGTGGTGACGCTGAAGGCTGAAGTGGTGGAGACGCCGGTGGTGGAAGGCGCCACGGCGACGGCTGCGGAGCCTGAAGTGATCAAGAAGGGTAAGAAGGAAGAAGAAGGCGAGGCAGAGCCGGAGAAGGGGAAGAAGAAGTAGCTGGCCCGGTGCCCGGGCCGGGAATGGGGACTGGGGGTTGGGGGGCAGGCACACTTCACAACGGATTTGCCAGTTCCCTAATCCCCGATCCCCAACCCCATGTCTTCACCGTTCAGCAAGCTGGTTGTGGGTCTGGGAAACCCGGGCAAAGAGTACGAGCTGACAGCTCACAACCTCGGGTTCTTAGTGATCGATCGAGTGGCGGAACGCAACCGAATCGATGTCGGGCGCCACGATTGCCAGGCGTTCGTGGGCCAGGGAATCGTCGCGGGCCACAAAGTGCTGCTCGCTAAGCCGCAGACGTTTATGAATGCGAGCGGCGAGTCGGTACAGGGTTTGTTGGTGAAGAATGAGATTGCGCCGGCAGATCTGGTTTTGGTTTATGACGAACTGGATTTGCCCTGGCAGTCGGTACGGATCAGGCCGAATGGTTCGGCCGCCGGCCATCGCGGCGTGGGTTCGGTAATCGGCTGCGTTGGGACCAAAGATTTCCCCCGGGTTCGCCTGGGAGTTCATGGGGGCCGTCGCGAAAAGGACGGCGCTCAAATTGTGCTCGCGAAGTTGAAGCGGGCTCACAAACAAGAGTTGGATGAGCTGCTGGACTATGCGTCGCAGGCAGTGGAGTCCATCATCGCTGAAGGCGTCGAAAAGTCCATGGCGAAATTCAATCGTCGCGCCCCAGGCTTAGAAGAGGAAGAATGAGGATCTACGAAGAGCTGTTCATACTCCGGCCGGAAACGCCGGAAGAAGAAATCGATCATTTGATCGAACAATTGACCACATTAATCGCCTCCCACGGAGGCAACGTCGACAAATCCGACAAATGGGGCATACGCAAGCTGGCCTATCGCGTTCAAAAAAAGAACGAGGGCTTCTACGTGTTGCTGCAGTTCACCACCAAGCCGGAAACCGTGCTGGAGGTGGAGCGGCGCCTGCGCGTGTCGGACCTGGTGATGAAATTCCAGAGTGTGCGCATCGACGAAAAACTGAAGAAGATCGAAAAGCGCAAGAAGGAACGCGAGAAACGCGCGGCGCGCAAGCCTGCGCCACCAGCCGCTCCGAGCGTGCCTCTGGAACACGCCATGGCGGGCGCGGCCGAGCCAGCGTCCAGGCCAGGCGCTCCCATGCCGGGCGCTCCAGTAGCGGCGGCGCCTGTAACGGCTCCGGCTGCAACAACAGCTCCGGTCCCGGTTCCATCCGGCGAGAAGGTGAGCGAATAACATGGCCGAACAACGAGGCGGACGTCCCATTAGCGGCTCTATGCGGCCCACCGGCGGCGATAAAGCGCTGGCCACCAAGAAGCAATATTTCCGGCGCAAGAAAGTATGCCGATTCTGCGTGGAAAAGATCGACGATATCAACTATAAAGACGTGAGAATGCTCTCGTCCTTTATTTCGGAGCGCGGGAAGATCGTGCCGCGCCGCATCTCCGGCGTCTGCACGCCGCATCAGAAGCGCCTGGCGGAAGCCATCAAGCAAGCGCGCAACATCGCGCTGATTCCGTTCGCTACGGTGATCTAAGGGAGGCCGTCATCATGGATGTGATTCTAAGAGAAGACATTGACAAGCTAGGTACGCGCGGGCAGCTGGTGAAGGTTGCGCCGGGCTACGCGCGCAATTTTCTGCTGCCCAACAAGATGGCCGTGGCCGCCACCGACTCGAACAAGAAGATCGTCGAACAGGAGCGCCAGGCTTACTTGCGCCGCGAGGCCAAGGTGGAGGGTGAAGCCAAGGATCTCGGCAAGATGCTGGGCGCTGTCGCGATCACGATTCGCCAGAAGGCCGGAGAGAATGACCAGCTCTTCGGTTCGGTGACCTCGAAGGACATTGCCGAAGCGCTGGAGGCGCAGGGTTACACCATCGAGCGCCGCAAGATCGCGCTCGAGGAGCCGATCAAAACGCTGGGTGAGTTCAAGGTTCCGGTCAAATTGCATCGCGAGGTTACCGTCGAAATCACGGTCAACGTCGCCAAAGAGGAAGAGTAGTTCCTGCCCCGAACTGACCTGATTCTCGACCCCGGACGCTACGAAGGCGTGCCGGCCTATCAACTGTTGGAAGCCGCTGGACTGGGGTACATTCCCGTGGATCAGCGGCTGCTCCACGCGATTCTCGATTTTCCCGAGAACTCGCTTCCCGATATCGCGCGTTTCGCGGCGCAAGATCATTCCAGCGATCTGATGGATCTGGATCCCATGCTGATCGATCTGTTCCGCGCGCTGCACACGCCCGCCGCTTTGCCGTTCTTCATGCGGGTGATGGGCGGCAACACGAGCGACGTTCCCGACGAATTGGTGGAGAGCATGGTGGAGCTTGGGGAACCGGCGGTGGAGCCGGTGCTCAGGCTGCTGGCTGAGCTGGACGAAAAAGACGCGGGCGACGTACCGTTTGTTCTGGCGGCGCTGCGGGTCCGCGACGGGCGGGTGCTGGAAGCTTTGACCGCGCGGCTTGAAAACGATCCGCAGGACGCGGCGTTGTGTCTCGAAATGTATGGCGATCCGGCGGCCATCCCGGCGCTCGAAGCCGCGCTCGCAAAAATACCAGCTGATGATACGCGCTCGCGTTTGCCGATTCAGGCGGTGATCGAGACCTTGTCGATTCCAGCCGAGACTCCGTCCGAACGAGACGAGCCGTTCGACATTTGGGCGCTTTATCCCACCCAAGCGGCCATCGACTTTGCTGCCTTGGACGATGAAGATCGTCTGGCAATGCTGGAGAAGGGCTCGGCCGAGCTGAGAGCGGACGTTGCGCTGAGCTATCAGGGCACCGACTTGTCGGATGAAGCGCGCGCGCGTTTGATCCAGCTCGCGAAAACGGATGCCGACGCCGCGGTACGCGGGGCATGCTGGGAGGCGCTGGGTGAAATCGGCGATGAGCCCGAGTTGCGTGACGCAATGCTCAAGATCCTGGCTGATCCGAAGGCGGAGATGGAAGAGAAGGCGGGCGCGGCCATTGGATTGGCGGAGCAATCCGACAACGCCGCGGTCTATCAGGCCATTCTGAATCTTTATCAGGAGCCGAGGGGCCGTGCCAAGGCGCTCAAAGCCATGGCGCGATCGTTCGACAAGCGTTTTGCCGCTTATCCCGCCAAGCATCTGGATGACCCGGACCATGAGATCAAAACGCAGGCCATTTGGGGCGTGGGCTATCTGGGTCTGGCTTCGGAAGCGCCGCGCTTGGTGGAGCTTTTCGAGGATGACGAATTTCGCACTGACGCGCTCTTTGCTTATACGCTCGCGATTCCCGGCGAGACCTCGTCCGGGCGCGTGCGCGCGTTGATGAGCAAGGTGGAACAAGCGGCGGGCGGGTTTCGCGATGATGAAGAGGATCTGGTCCGCATTGCCCTCGACCAGCGGTTGATGCTGCATGGCAAGAGCCCGGTGTTTTTCCCCGATGAAGAGGAAGAAGAGGAAGCCGAAGCCGTGATCGCGCCGCCCAAGCCCGGCCGCAATGATTTGTGTTCGTGCGGGAGCGGGAAGAAGTACAAGAAGTGCCACGGCTTGGTGAACTAGCGTTTCGACTGAGCGTTTCGACTACCTCCGTCCATTCATGCAAAATAGGAGTATGCGCTGCCTGCTCCTGCTGGTGACAGCGTTGGCCCTCACCGCTGCCAGCGAAATGCCGCTGACCGTGGCAAAGCTCACCGACTTCATCCGATCCGCGGCGCAAATGAAGCAGCCGGATAAACAGGTGGCCGAGACCCTGCGCCATTTCAAGATGGTGGAGAAGCTGGACGACCGCACTATTGAGGAACTGCAAAGCTTGGGAGCGGGGCCCAAAACCGTGGCGGCATTGAAGGAGCTGGGCGACGCATCGGTCAGTTTGCCGGAAGCCCCGCCGCCCGCGCCTCCGCCGGTGGTGGTTCCGCTGGAACCGCCCGATTCCGTCGAACAGGCCAAGATCCTCGATGAGGCGCGCGAATATGTGATGAACTACACCCAGAGCCTGCCCAACTTCATTTGCCTTCAAGTGACCCGGCGCTACCTGGATCGTGCGGCCACCGGCGCGAACTGGTATCACCTGGACACCATCACGGCGCGGCTCACCTACAACGGCCAGCGCGAGGATTATGAAGTGGTCCTTAAAGACGATCAGCCGGTGACCAACGTCAAAATGGAGCAACTGGGCGGAGCCGTCTCAGCGGGCGAGTTCGGCACGATGATGAGCGAGATCTTCGAGCCTGAAAGCCACCCGCAATTTTCCTGGGATCACTGGGCTACTCTGCGGGGCCGCCGCACTTACGTTTTTGCGTACGATATCGAGCAGCAATATTCCCGGTATCGTATTTTGGCGACCGACACCAAGCAGGAGATTGTTCCCGCCTATCGCGGCCTCATCTACATCGACCGTGACACCAAGGCGGTTACCAAGATCACGCTCAACCCCTATGACATCCCTTCCGACTTCCCGATCCGTGAGACGCACGAATCGCTCGATTACGATTTCCAGACCATCGGCGACGCAAAATACATGCTGCCGTTGAAGGCTGTTCTCACGTCCAAACTTTCGCGCGCCATGACCAAGAACGAGATCGAGTTCCGGAAGTACCGCAAGTTCGAAACCGGGTCGACTATCAAGTTCGACACTCCCGATCCGCTGCCCGAAGACCAGACCAAGGAGAAATAGTCCGATGAACCCCTATGCCAGTCACCTGGGTGAGCGCAGCCCGTTGGATGTGATCTCAGAAACGCCCGGCCGGTTAGCGCAATTGTTGGAAACCATCGGCCTGGGGCGTTCGGAGACGTCGCCCGCGCCCGGCAAATGGAGCGCCCGCGATATCGTGTCCCATCTGGCGGATGCCGAAATTGTATTCTCGTTCCGGCTCAAGCAGACCCTGGCGGAGGATCATCATGTGATCCAGCCCTTCGATCAGGATCTGTGGGCCAAAAGCTATCCGGACTGCGATGCGCACCTGGCGCTGGCGGCCTTGTCGGCTGTGCGTGCCTGGAATCTGGTGCTGATCAAGTCCGTGACGCCAGCCGATCTGCAAAAGCCGGTGACGCATCCCGAGCGCGGGACCATGACGTTTCAAACCATCGTCGAGACGATGGCGGGACACGACCGAAATCACATTCAGCAGTTGGAAGCGATTGCCGCAAAAGCGGCCGCATCGAGCTAGCTACAGGGTGTCGCCGCGATAGCGCTTTCCACGATGGCTTCGGCGCGTCGCCAGTCCTCTTCGGCAGTGCCGGTTGGTCGTCCTGCGCTTTCCCACAACAGTTCGGCGATGGCCTGTACATCCTCACGGTGGTCTGTTTGTTCCCGGGACGGCAATACCGAGGGCAGCAGTGACCGCACCAGCGCGTCGCGCGCGCCGTTGTAGGCTAAGTGCGCCTTCTCCAGCTCCAATAGAGCCGTTTCAAACGCCTTTCGATCGCCAGTGGGGTGTTCGGTCAGGAATTGCACCTGCTGGGCTTTTCGCGAGAAATCCTCAAACGCGGAGCGATACCCTTCTTCAACTGAGACTGCCATCAGCATGTCTGTTTAGACGAGGCAGTTGTCAAAAAGGTTCGAATTTGTCGGAAACTTATTTGCATACGACGGTACTGGGAATGGCGGAAAAGGAGCAGCGACTTAGTTTTCGAGCTCCATCAACGCTTTGCCGCGAAGTTTGTAGTCCGGGTCTTTCAGGTTCGGATTTAACTCGATTTTGTCAAAGCGAACCTCAATGCCTTGTTGCTGCGACTCGGGCTTGATGAGCATCGTCTTGGGATAGTAAGCGTTGCCGTTCTGGACGTAATCGGAATAGGTGATCATGGCTGAGCCTATACCGGCGTCGGTCGCGATCTTCACACGCTGCGGGCGCAAATCGGCGTCTAAGCTGATCGAGATTTTCTCAGTTCCGGAATCGGCCAGTATCGAATAGTCTTCGCCGGGGACTGGGTCGGGATGGTTAGAAATCAGCTTGTACCTGGAGGCCTGGAGGCGCGTAATCAAGGCGGGCAGTTGATCGTCGCGAATCATCCCGAAGTCGGTGGGCAGTTGCAGGGCCTCGTCGCCCTTGAGATTCTTGCTGGCCTTGAACTCGCTGCCTTCAAACATCACTTCATGCAGGATGCGGCCGGATTTGGCCTGGAACAACGCGCGGTCGGTGCGATTGCGCATTAACAGCGTCCATCGAACGCTGGATCCATCATGCGCCCAAAGCGTGGTGCTTCCGGTGGCTTGCACCGACCCGAGCGTCTTGAGCCCGTCTTCGCCTCCCAACGCCTGAATCATTTTCCCGAACAACTGCTTTCCGAAGGCTTCGCGCGCGACGCGGTCGGGTTCGAGCGTCGCTGTGACCAGCGCGCTCTTGGCGGACTCCACCACCACCGTGCTCTGGTTTCCAGCGAAACCTTCCTTCGTAAAGTCCACCACCCAATTGCCGGGCGTCAGCCCAGCCACTTCCAGTTTGCCGCCGGAAGTTGGGCCGATGGATGTGCCATTCAAGCTGACTTGGCATTCGGCCGGCGCGCAGGTCAGACTCAACATACCTTTGGCTACGGCCTTGGGAATGACCGCAGCAGCCACCGCTACCGGTTTCGCCTTGCTTCGAATGACATCCAGAATTTCGTCGGATGCTCCGGCCGACTGGAGCTTGGTGAGCGTGTCGGACGAGAGCGCGAATGCGATGCCGCGGCTCTCGATGGCTTCCTTGCGGCGCCGTAACGGGATGGCGTCCTGCTTCAGCAGAAGCAGCATCTGATCGAGAGTGAAGGGATCACCGGTCAGGAACGGATCAGAGGATTTCTTGCCGCGAGCCTTGTCGTCCGGCGCGGCAAATCCGGGAACAGTAGTCAGTGCCGTGACCACGACGGCGGCCCAAACGGCGGAGAGAATCAGGCGTCTCATTCTGTGTCCTACCTCGCTGTGTCCTACCTCGCTGTGTCCTACCTCTGTGTCCTACCTCGGACTCCTATTTCAAAGCTGCTTCAGCTGCTTGCGCTTCACGGATCTTCTTTTTCCAGGAGAGCGCGTCGTCATTGGTTGCGTCGGTGGCCAAAACCTTGTTCACCAGCGCCAGCGCCTGGGCGTATCGGCCAGACTCCCAGAGTGTGCGGACCGGACCGTTCAAGATCTGTTTGGCTGGAACTTCCGGATTCACCACTTCCTCCGGAGCTGGCTCCTCGCGTTTGGGGACGCGAGCTACGGGTGCCGGTGGCGCGGGAGTGGAAGGCTTGGCGACAGGCTCGGCCGGTTCGGTGGACGGGGTTGTTGCGTGGTATTTGTTCTGCGACGCTCGCAGATTTTGCCGTGAAATGAGAGACCCTACCAGGACAGCGGCCAAGATCAGGCCTACCACCACCGTGAGCGCTCGCTTCGCCGTCTTGTTCGGCTTCGGCTTGGGCGGCGCGACCGGGGCAGCGGCCGGCTTCAGAAAAGACTGGGGCGGTTGAAACGCCGGCGGATCGGTCGGCGTGGGCGGTGCGGGAGGTTGATATACGCTTGCCGGGTTCACGGGCGGCTTCGGAAGGTCGGTATTGGTGATGGGCGGAAGCGCCGTGTTGGCGGCGTAGGATCGCGAGGTCCAGGGTTTCTGTTCAGTCGGGGCGTCTTGCGGCCTCTCGCGGACCGGAGGTGCTGGGGCGGACGTCTGCGGCGCGGACGCGTCCAATGCTGCCGCTGGTAAGGGCGCTGGAGCAGATTGCGGCTCGGCCTGGAAAACGGCTTGCGGCGCCGCTTGAGGAATCTTCAATTCCGGCGTAAAGGCGGGCGGCAGCAGAGTGCCTGGTTCCGTCGACGGTGGGTTGGAGACCACTGCGGCGGCCTCCGCGCGCCGAAGTTGCTGGGCCGCGAGGTATAAGCCAGAAGCAAACTCCTCTGCAGTCTGCAGGCGCTGAGCTGGATCTTTTTTGAGTGCCTTGGCAACCAACTGCTCCAGTTCTTCGGGAGCTTGTGGCTCTGCCTTGCGCAGCGGCTCTGCTTCACTGTGAACGATCTCGCGCGGCACCAAATTTGGATCGGCCGAGAACGGATGCTTTCCCGAAGCGAATTCATACAGCATCACGCCCAGGGCAAAGATGTCCGAGCGGGCGTCG